>NZ_JADWYS010000001.1:4177471-4496947 GCF_015831345.1 Caenimonas aquaedulcis
GAGGCGCCGACGGACCTGGCCGAAGCACAGTGGATGGTCGAGGAGATGCGGCACCTCGTGCGCGGCGACGGACCGGAAGGCGGCTTCGAGCGCAAGGAGATCGCGGTGCTTTACCGCAGCAATGCGCAAAGCCGGGTGATCGAAACGGCGCTTTTCAATGCCGCCGTGCCTTACCGCGTGTACGGCGGGCTGCGCTTCTTCGAGCGTGCGGAGATCAAGCACGCGCTCGCCTACTTGCGCGTGCTGGAGAATCCCAACGACGACACGAGCTTCCTGCGCATCGTGAACTTCCCGCCGCGCGGCATCGGCGCGCGCAGCATCGAGCAATTGCAGGACGCCGCGCGCGCCGCCGGCAGTTCGCTGCACGACGCGGTGAAGTCCACCACGGGCAAGGCGGGCGCCAACCTCGCGGGCTTCGTCGCGAAGCTCGACAAGCTGCGCGAGGATACGCTGGACCTCACGCTGCGCGAGACGATCGAGCTGATGCTGCAGCAGTCCGGCCTCATCGAGCACTACAAGAGCGAGCGCGAAGGCGGCGACCGCATCGAGAACCTGGAAGAGCTCGTGAACGCCGCGGAGAGCTTCGTCACGCAGGAAGGTTTCGGCCGCGACGCCGTGGCGCTGCCCGTCGACGAACTCGGGCCGGGCATGCTGCGGCAGTCGCCGGCTAGCCAGGGGCTGGATCCGAGCCTCCCGGAAGTCAACGAGCCCGCACCCGATTACGTGCCGCCCGACGCGGAAACGGGCGAGACGCTGTCGCCGCTCGCGGCCTTTCTGACGCATGCTGCGCTCGAGTCCGGGGACAACCAGGCGCAAGCCGGGCAAGACGCAATCCAGCTCATGACCGTGCACTCGGCCAAGGGCCTCGAATTCGACTGCGTGTTCATCACCGGGATGGAAGAGGGGCTCTTCCCGCACGAGAACTCGATGAGCGATCCCCAAAGCCTGGAAGAGGAGCGGCGCCTGGCCTACGTGGCGATCACGCGCGCGCGCAAGCGCCTGTACCTGAGCCACGCGCAGACGCGCCTGCTGCACGGGCAGACCCGCTACAACGTCAAGAGCCGCTTCTTCGAGGAACTGCCCGAAGGTGCGCTCAAGTGGCTCACGCCGAAGAACCAGAATTTCGGCGGGTCGGCCTTCGGTTACGGCTCAGGCTATCCGAGCACGCGCCCTGCGCAAAGCGCGGGTTTCAGCCGCGAGAGTTTCTCCAGCCCGCCGGTGCCGGTACAGAAGGCCGAACCCTCGCACGGGTTGAAGGGCGGCATGAAGGTCTTCCACACGAAGTTCGGCGAAGGCACGGTGGTGTCCATCGAGGGCCAGAACGAGGACGCGCGGGCGCAGGTGAATTTCCCGAGGCACGGGATCAAGTGGCTGGCGCTGTCGGTGGCGAAGCTCACACCCGTGCCCTGAGGCTCGGCGCGCAAGGGCGTCAATCGCCCATGTGGTGCCAGTCGGTCTCCGGCAGTGCCTTGAGGAAGGCATGGACCTCGTCGAGGACGCCGTGGCCTTCCGCCCATTCGATGTGGTCGCGCAGGCACATGCGCTTGACCAGTGGCGGCGTGCTCGACCAGGCCGAACCGATCAGGGGCGGCTGCGGCTGCCAGCCGTGGTCGCCCTGGACTTTGTCCGGGAGCATGTCGTACAGCTGCTTCCACAGGAGCGGTTGCGGACACAGCCGGTTGTTGCGGCGCGCCTCCACCATCGCTTCCGCCACCGTGATGCCCTTGATGGCATGGGTGGGTTGCGGCCTGGCGGGCGCGCTGGCCGTGAGCGGCGACGGCACGGTGGGTGCATAGCGCCGATCCCCCTTCACGAGTGGCGTCGCGGCGGAAGCCGGCGCCGTCGGCTGGAAGGCGGGCTCCACGGGCGCCTGGGCGAGTTCGTTGAACAAGGCCCACGCGCTGTCGGAGCTGGCTTCCACGACTTCGGGCGCGGGCATCCGGTCTGCCGGGGTGTAAGGGCTTGGGGTGACGGGTCTTGCGAATGGGTCGGAAGGCATGGCGCTTCCTCGGTGGAATGGATACATTCTAGGACGCGCACCGTGGAGCACAAGCCAAGGCTCGTGACCTTTCAATTTCTCCGCGGCGTCATCGATGGCTCATGCGCAGCGAAGAACTAGCGCTGCGGCGCCTGCATCGCCGGGTGCATGCCGGCGGGCTGCTGATCCATGTAGCCCTGGCCGTCCTTGACGCCCTTGCGGCCCAAAATTTCCCACGCCGTGCGCTGGTCCACCAGCTTCGCGAGGAATTCCAGCTCCTCGTCGGTGTGGTTGATCGCCCTGGCCGGCGTCAGCATCCGGCCGTTCTTCGGCTCCGCCTCGCCCCAGAACGACTGGTGGTAGTCCGACCGCGACACCGTCCTGTCGCCGCTCGCGCTCATGTCCACCGTACCGTAGCAGTTGCAGAAATAGCTGCGGTAGGACTGCTCCGGGAACACCTCCGTGTACACACCCGTGCCGCGAATCCCGGCGGTCAGCGTCGGCGTGATGATCTGCCGCGTCTGCCCGCGCCCCCAGACGCTGGCGACGGCGCCCGTGAGCATCCGCAGCACGCTTACCGCGTTCAGCGTGGGGCCGCGCTCGACCACCATGCGCGTGTTCTGCCGCACCAGGAAGGACGTCGTGCCGACGACGAACGTGAGCGTCGAGTCCGGTCCCGTCTCGATGTTGTCGCCGGTCTGGATATATTGCTGCGGCGTGAGGCGCTGGCCGTTCACCATCGCGTCACCGCGCAGCTCCACGATGTTGCTGCGCTGCTGCGCGATCGCGCCGCCGAAGCCGCCCATCGCCGTCCATGCGGCCGCGGCCTGCAGGAAACTGCGACGCTGGAACCACAGGACTTCCTTTTCCGTGCGGCCTTCGAGGGTGTGCTGGCTCATGGCGATTCTCCAGGGGATGGGGTTTCCAATTCCGGTGTGGCGACGAAACTATCACGAAAGGTGAAATACAGGGAGGTGGTAAACATGGCTCCGAGCAGGATCATGAGCGGCATCAGGACCACCGCGCCCAGTTGCGGATTGCCGGAGACGAGCGCGATCGCGCCGGCCAGCAGCGAACCCACGAAAAAGAGGGCGAAGAAGACACCCATCCAGGCGAGCCCGTACATGAAGAAGGCCTTGAAGTTGCGCATGCAGGCGACGGTGCTGAAGAAAAGGCTCTTGAGGGGCGAGACGCCGTGCCAGTGCACCAGCGCCGGCGCATGCCAGAACATCACCGACACCGGCAGGAACAGCACCATCATCAACAGCATCGAAAGCTGGAATTCGGGGGACAGCATGGCGGGCCCCGCGGCGCCCTGGGCAGGCACGGGCTGCGGCGGCACGTCGACCAGCGCATGCACGAAAGCGGCGATCGCCAGCCACGCCGCGGTGTAGATCAGGCCGAGGATCATCATCGCCCGCACCCGCTGGCGCCCCGCGCGAAATGCGCTCAGGAGCACGGTCGGCGTGGGAAAGCGCCCGTCCTCGGCTTCCCGGGTGGCGGCCATCAGGCCCAGCGTCGCGGCCGGGACGATGGCGAGTCCCAGCACCGGCCCGATCACCGGGATCGCCGACAGCAGGAGGGCCGCCGCCATGTACACGAAGAAAAGCACGCTGAATGCGAGCGGTTGCCGCATGAAGGTGCGAATGCCGAGCCTGACCCATAGCACGCCAGTACGCGCCGGAACGATGTTCAGTTTCATGTTTCGGCGCGCAGGGGCTGCGCCACGCGTTCGCGCAGCACCCGCTCGAAGTGCGAGGGGTCGTGCGCCTTCAGCATGGACGCCTCGCGCGGCAGGTGGAAATCCCACAGGCGCGAGATCCAGAAGCGCAGGGCGCCCGCGCGCAGCATGGCGGGCAGCAGCTGCCGCTCCGCCGACGCCAGGCGCCGCACGCGCGTGTAGCCGTCCAGGAACGCGCGGGTGCGCTCGTCGTCGTGCGCCCCGGAGGGCAGGTCGATGCACCAGTCGTTCAGGCACACCGCGATGTCGAAGACCCAGGTGTCCACGCCCGCGAAGTAGAAGTCGAAGAAGCCGGTGAGCCGGCCGTCCTCGAACATGACGTTGTCGCGAAAGAGGTCGGCGTGGATCGCGCCGCGCGGCAGGGCGGCGTAGGCGGAGCCGGACGCGATGTGGTTCTGGAACGCGAGTTCGCTCACCAGCAGCGCGGCCTGGCGCGCGTCCACGTGGGGCAGCACGACAGGCACGGTCTCGTTCCACCAGGGCAGCCCGCGCAGGTTGGGCTGGTGGCGCGGGTAGTCGCGGCCCGCGATGTGCATGCGGGCAAGCATCTCGCCGACGGCCGTGCAATGGGCCGCGGTCGGCTGCAGCTCGCTCCTGCCCCGCAGCTTGTCCACGACCGCAGCAGGTTTGCCGCACACCTCATGCACCAGGCGGCCTTCCGGGTGATCGGCCGTCTGGCTGCCGGGCAGGCCATGCGGGTCGGGCACCGGAATGCCGTGCTGCGCCAGGTGCTTCATCAGGTGCAGGTAGAACGGCAGCTGGTCGAAGGTCAGCCGCTCGAACAGCGTGAGCACGTACTCGCCCTGGCTGGTCGTGAGGAAATAGTTCGTGTTCTCGATGCCGCCCTGGATGCCGCGCAATTCGCGCAGCTCGCCCAGCGCCAGCCGGGCGGCCAGGTCGGCGGCCTGGGCTTCGGAGACTTCGGTGAAGACCGCCATCAGAAGTCGAGGACGTTCCAGACGCGCGCGCCGCCCGGCTGCACTTCGTAGGCGGGTGCGCCGTTCTTGGGCTTCACGCGGATCTTCTCGGTCTGCCCGGCGTAGCGGGTCTCGTCGATCACGACGCGGCTGTCCTCGACATGGATGCGTTCCACGCGCTGGTTCCTGCGGCCGTCGGCAGGCGTCGGGTCCTGCACGAGCGCGGGCGGCGGGACCGCAGCGGCCGTGGCTGGGCCGGCGGGGGCAGTCTGTGCCTGGGCGAGAGCCGCGAAGCCGCCCAGCAGAACCGTCAGGAGTAGTCGCGAAAGCATGGCGGCCATTGTAGGGGGCGGGGTGGCGCGGCCCCCATGGCAGGCACAATCCGCCCTATGAGCGAGACCCCTTCCGAATCCACGCCGCCCGGCCCCGCCCCCACCCCCGCCGCCGGCCGCAAGGTGCTGCTGCTGGTCGATGGCTCCAGCTACCTCTACCGCGCGTTCCACGCCATGCCCGACCTGCGGGCCGTCCCCGGCGACCCGACGAGCCCGGCCACCGGCGCCATCCGCGGGATGATCAACATGATGCAGAAGCTGCGCAAGGACGTGCGCGCGGACTATGCGGCCTGCGTGTTCGACGCGCCGGGCAAGACCTTCCGCGACGACCTGTATCCCGAGTACAAGGCCAACCGCTCGCCGATGCCGCCGGACCTGCGCGCGCAGATCGAACCGATCCACGAAGTGGTGCGCCTGCTCGGGTGGAAGGTGCTGAACGTGCCCGGCGTGGAGGCGGACGACGTGATCGGCACGCTCGCCTGCATGGCGACGCAGCACGACATCGAGACCGTGATCTCCAGCGGCGACAAGGACCTCTCGCAGCTCGTGAACGAGCACGTGATGGTGATCGACACGATGAACGACCGCAAGCGCGATGTCGCCGGGGTCGAGGCCGAGTTCGGCGTCCCGCCGCGCCTGATGGTGGACTACCAGACGCTCGTCGGCGACTCGGTGGACAACGTGCCGGGCGTCGACAAGGTCGGCCCCAAGACGGCGGTGAAGCTGCTGCAGGAATACGGCTCGCTCGACGCGCTGGTGGAACGCGCCGCGGAAGTGAAGGGTGCCGTCGGCGAGAACCTGCGCCGCGCGCTCGACTGGCTGCCCAGGGGCCGCGCGCTGCTGACGATCAAGAAGGACTGCGAACTCGCGGAGCACATCGCGGGCCTGCCCTCGCTCGACGACATCGTCATCGGCGGCCAGGACACCGAGGCCCTGAAGGGCTTCTACGAACGCTACGGCTTCAAGGGCCTCGTGAAGCAGCTCGAGGTGCACGACGTGCCGCCCGAGCTGATCGAGGAGCACAAGAGCGGCAAGAAGGTGGGGCCCGGCCCGGGCGCGGGCCTGTTCGACGAGCCGGATCTCTCCGGCATCTCGCAGGCGAGCAACCTGCAGTACGACACCATCTTCACCTGGGCGCAGTTCGACGACTGGCTCGCGCGGCTGGAATCGGCGGAGCTCGCCGCGGTCGACACGGAGACGAGCTCGCTCGACGAGATGCTGGCCGAGATCATCGGCGTGTCGTTCAGCGTGAAGCCCGGCGAGGCCGCGTATATCCCGCTCGCGCACAGCTACGGCGATGCGCCGGAGCAGTTGCCGCGCGACGAAGTGCTCGCGAAGCTCAAGCCCTGGCTGGAGAACCCGGAAAGGAAAAAGCTCGGCCAGCATGTGAAGTACGACAGGCACGTGTTCGCCAACCATGGCATCGAAGTGCAAGGCTACGTGCACGACACGATGCTGGAAAGCTACGTGCTGGAAGTGCACAAGCCGCACGGCCTCGCGAGCCTGGCCGAACGCCATCTCGGCCGCAGCGGCATCGACTACGAAACGATTGCCGGCAAGGGTGCGCACCAGATCCCCTTCTCGCAAGTGTCGGTGGAGAAGGCCGCGGAGTATTCCTGCGAAGACTCGGACCAGACGCTCGACGTGCACCAGGTGCTCTGGCCGCGCCTGCAGGCGGACAGCAAGCTGCGCTTCATCTACGAGCTGGAGATCGCCAGCAGCGAGGCGCTGTATCGCATCGAGCGCAACGGCGTGATCATCGACGGCGCGATGCTCGCGAAGCAGAGCGCGGAGCTCGGCCAGCGCATGATGCAGCTGGAGCAGGAGGCGCACGAGCTCGGCGGCCAGCCGTTCAACCTCGGCTCCCCCAAGCAGATCGGCGAAATCCTCTTCACGAAGCTGGGCCTGCCGGTGGTGAAGAAGACGCCCAGCGGCGTGCCGAGCACCGACGAGGAGGTGCTGGAAAAGCTCGCGGAGGACTACCCGCTGCCCGCCAAGCTGCTGGAGCACCGGGGCCTGTCCAAGCTCAAGGGCACCTACACCGACAAGCTCGCGCAGATGGCGCACCCGCGCACGGGGCGCGTGCACACGCATTACGCGCAGGCCGTGGCGATCACCGGGCGGCTTTCGAGCAACGACCCCAACCTGCAGAACATCCCGGTGAAGACCGCCGAAGGCCGCCGCGTGCGCGAAGCCTTCATCGCGCCGCCGGGGCATTTCATCGCGAGCGCGGACTACAGCCAGATCGAGCTGCGGATCATGGCTCACCTGTCGGAGGACGCGGCGCTGCTGCGCGCCTTCCAGGAGGGGATGGACGTGCACCGCGCCACCGCCGCCGAGGTGTTCGGCGTCGCGCCCGGGGAGGTGTCGAGCGAGCAGCGCCGCTATGCGAAGGTCATCAACTTCGGGCTGATCTACGGCATGAGCAGCTTCGGCCTCGCGCGCAACCTGGGCATCGACAATGCCGCGGCGAAGAACTACATCCAGCGCTACTTCGAACGCTACCCGGGCGTGAAGAACTACATGGACGAGACGCGCCTGTCGGCCAAGAGCAAGGGCTATGTCGAGACCGTGTTCGGCCGCAGGCTCTACCTGCCGGAGATCAACTCGCCCAACGGTCCACGCCGGGGCGGCGCCGAGCGGCAGGCCATCAACGCGCCCATGCAGGGTACGGCGGCGGACCTGATCAAGCTATCGATGGTGAAGGTGCAGAACGTGCTCGACGCCGAGCGACGCCGCACGAAGATGATCATGCAGGTGCACGACGAACTCGTGTTCGAAGTGCCCGAGGACGAAGTCGACTGGGTCCGAAGCGAAGTGCCGCGCCTGATGGCGGGCGTCGCCGAGCTGCGCGCGCCGCTGCTCGCGGAGATCGGCGTAGGCGAGAACTGGGAGAAGGCGCACTGAGGCGCTATTTGCGCTCCGACCACAGCACGCCGCCGGTCGCCCAGTCGGCGCGCTGGATGTCGAACAGCAGCACATCGACGGATTCGGGCTTGCTGCCCAGGGTGTCGACCACGGCCTGGGTCAGGGCCTGAACGAGATTCTTCTTCTGCTCGGGCGTGCGGCCCTCCAGCAATTCGACGCGGATCGTCGGCATGTCGCTCTCCTTCGGATGGTTCGCCCGCATTGTGCCTGCGGCGGCGCCTTGGGGAATTCACGCGTGGCGCGGTAGGCAATTTCCCTAAACGCCGCCGCGGCCGCGGGCGAACAATGGACGCCATCGAAGCACGTCGGTCCAGAGGAGAAGAACATGAAGCATCACTGCAGCACCATCGCCCGCCAGATCGTCATCGCCGCCACGCTGGGCCTCGCCGCCATCGCGTCGTGGGCCATGACGGACTTCCGCGCGCCCGCCATCGAAGCGTCGATCACGCAGGTGTCGCCGGGCTGACACGTCGCCCGGCGGGACCGGGTTGTTAAGATCGCCGCCTCGGGCGCGCCACGTGCCCGCCAGGAGAACCTGGGCGCGATCCATGCCGGACGCACCCGTCCAGCATGACCTTGTTAGCCATCCTGATCGCGACACTTGCCGCGGGCATCGGCAGCGTCTGGCTTGCCGCCGGCCTGATGCGCCTCGGCTTCATCGCCCGCGGCCCCGAGCCGTCCACGCATGTCGGGCCGCATCACCTCCTCAGCCTCGCCGCCGGCGCGCTGCTCGCCACTTCCTTCATGCACCTGCTGCCCGAGGCCTTCGAGAGCGCCGCGGGCGCGAAGGCGCTCTTCGCGGTGCTGCTCGTGGGCCTGGTGTTCTTCTTCCTGCTGGACAAGGCGGAGCTGTGGCATCACGGGCACGAGCACCATCACGCGCATGACCACGACCACGGGCACGACCCCCACCACGCCCACGCGCCCGATGCGCCCCGCTCCGGCGGATGGGCCGTCCTCACCGGCGACAGCCTGCACTGCTTCGGCGACGGCATCCTGATCGCGTCGGCGTTCATGGCGGACCGGCGGCTGGGCCTCGTCGCCGCGCTGTCCGTGCTCGCGCACGAGGTGCCGCACCACATCGGCGATCTCGCCGTCCTGCGCCAGACGAGCGCGGGCAAGCGCAGCGCGCTCATGAAGGTCTCCCTCGCCGGGGCGGTCACCGCGCTCGGCGGGCTCATCGGCTGGTGGCTCGTGGACCGGCTGCACGACTACCTGCCGTACTTCCTCGTCGTCGCCAGCAGCAGCTTCATCTACGTGGCGCTCGCCGACCTCATCCCGCAACTGCAACGGCGGCTGTCCGCCCGCGAGACGGTCACGCAAGTGTTCTGGCTGCTGCTGGGCATCGGCCTCGTGACGCTCGTGAGCAGCCTCGCGCACGTGGACTGAGCGGGCCGCACGGACGAGTCCGCACGCTCCTACAGCGGCGCGGGCCGCGCGCCGCTTCCTGTCGGGCACGCGCGCCACCGAGGATGACCGGGCGCCCCAAGGCGTCAGGAGCATCCATGGCCAAAGAGAACAGCGACCACGCCGGCCTTCCCGCCGGCGTCTTCACCGGCATCCCGCAGGCCGAAGCCGACTACTGGCGCGGCACCTACGAGGAAGAGCCCTATTTCGAGCCCAAGCTGGGTTTTCACGACTACCTGCCGGCCTATGAGCTCGGCTGGCAGGGCCACGTGGCGTACGGAGGCGACTTCCACTCGGCGCAACGCCTGCTCGCCAACGACTGGGAGCTACGCAAGAGCGTGTCCAAGCTCACCTGGGCGGAAGCCCTGCCGGCCGTGCGGGCAGCCTGGCAGCGCGCGCAGTATGCGGACAGCTTCCGCACCGACGGCAGTGCCACGCGGGACACCGTCCTGGCGACACTCGCCGAGCTCCTGCGGCATGCCCGCGACGGGGAGGGCGGCTTCGCCGAGGCCGCCGAGAATGCGCGCACGCAGACGCTGGCGACGCTTTTCGAGCGCTGCGCCGCGTCCTGCTCGCGCGCGGCCGCACAGCTGGAGCGCGAGATCGTCGCGCGCGGGGGCACGGCGGACCCCTCCGAGGAGGTCACCATCGCCGATGCGGCGCAGCGCGCCTGGAAGCAGCTACGGGGATTTTTCGGCGGCGCCACCGACGAGAAGATGCTGGAGGAGTGCGAACGCGGGGAGGACGAAGCGCTGGAGCGATACCGCCGCGCTCTCACGGAGAACCTCCCGGTAGGCGTGCACGCGCTCCTGCAAGACCAGTACGAGCGCGCGAAGCGCAACCACGACATGCTGGGCACGATGCGCGAACGCGCCGTCGCGTCTTCGGCGGCGTTGCAGGAAACCGTCGCCGTTGTGGCGAACTGACGGAATTTCCTGCAGTCCTACACGCTTGCGGCGTTGTCCGACACGGGCGCCGGCAGCGGCGTCATACCGTTGAGGTTCGCTCCTCGCGACATGACCCGTATGCGTTACCACCGTTGCCTCATCGCCGCCCTGTGGGCCCTGACCGTGGCATGTTCGGCAGGCGCGCAGGTCGAAGCCCCACCCGCGCCGGCCAAGCCGCGCGCCGCCAATCCTGCGATGTTCGCCCCCGGGGGCGCCGTGGCGGTGGGCGACCGCCGGATGACGCCCCAGCAGCGGGACGAGTGGCGCTTCCTCAAGGAAGCCGCGGCCGCGAGCCGCTTCGAAAGCGATGCCGCGCGCCTGGCGCTCGCCAAGTCCACGAACCCCGAGGTGCGCAACTTCGCGGCCGCCCTCATCAAGCACAACAGCGCGGCGGGCAACGAGCTCCTGCACATGCTGCAGATGCGCGGCATGGCGGCGCCGATGCTGGCCGACGCGCAGCGCAAGATGCTCAACCGCATGGCGAAGCTGCAGGGCACGAAGTTCGACCGGGAGTTCGTGGAGGCCGTGGCCCTGCGCCACCAGCAGCAGGACGTGAGCGACTTCGAGCGGGCCAGCATGGCCACGCGGGATCCGCAGATCAAGGCGTGGATCGACCAGACGCTGCCGCAGATGCGCTACCAGCTCGTGACGGGCGAGCAGCTCGCGCCGAACCGGGCACGGGTCTACAAGATTTCCGCGCCGCTGCGCGCCGCCGGGCCGGGCTAGCGGGTCGAGTAGCCCGTCACGCGCCACTTCCCGTCCGTGTCGCGGACGGTGGTGACGATCTCCTCCAGCTCGCGCTGCGCGAACTTGCTCGCGAAAATCACCGTCACGTATTCGCCGTCGGGGCGGCCCGCGAGCGTGGTCTTGTAAGTGGCCTCGGCCGGCGACCGTTCGACGAAGGCGCCCAGCGCCTTGCGCACCGGTGGAATGCCGTCCATCCATGCGGCCAGCGGCACCGTCGCACGGAACACGCTGCTGGACGTTTCCCAGGCGCGGCCCCAGTCGCCCCGGTCGAGCAGCAGCAACCAGCCGGACGCGGCGAGCCGGCCGGCGGCTTCCTTCTCCGCGTTTTCGGCCGACGGCGCCGCGGCAGCGGGCGTGGACGCGGGTGCCGGCGCCGCCGCGGGCGCCGGGGCAGCCGTCGCGCCCTTGGGCAGTTTCAGCTGCGCCGCCGCGTGGGCGCAGAACAGCACCGCCGCCAGCGGCACCAGCATCGAGGTCTTTGGTTTCATCGGGCAAGTCTAGCGCGGGCCTGCTGACGAGCCATTCGCCGCCCGCCCGTTTTACCGGGCCTTTACTGCAGCAGGCTCATCAGCAGCTTCGCGTTCACCTGGCCCTGGTCCTCGTAGTTGGTGTTGAAGACGATGTGCAGCGAGTCGGCAAGACCTGCCACCTCGCGGATGCGCGGCACCATCGCGGCGAGCTCCTCCTTCGAATACCAGTAGTCGAAGCGGCTCGAGGAGGCATTGCTCTTGATGTTCCACGTGTCGTGGTTGCGCCCATGCAGCCGCAGCAGCGCGAGGCGGGGGTGGGTGGCTTCCCAGATGTCCGGCACGCTGTTGGCGAAGCCCTGCGGCCCGTCGACGATGGTGTGCGCGACGCCGAGCCGTCGCTCGAATTCGAGCGTGCGCGCCGTGTTCTCGCCGCCGAACCAGCTCTTGTTGCGGAATTCGACGGAGAGCAGGTGGCCCTCCATCTTTTCCACGCAATGCGCCACATGCGCCATCCCTTCGCGGTTGCGCAGGACCCAGGGCGCGAACTGGAAGTGAACGGCGCCGAGCTTGCCGGCCTGCCGCAGCGGCTCCAGCGCCTCGCTGAAGCGCCGCCACAATTCGTCCGCGATCTCGCGCGGGGTGTCCTTGTAGTACAGCACCTTGGGTGCGTCGGGCCCGAGCGCCTGCTGCAGGTCCTTGTGCAGGACGACGGGCGACGTCTGGTGGCCGGTGAAGAGCCGGAAGGCCTTCACGTTGAAGGTGAAGTGCTCCGGCGTGCGCTGTGCCCACAGCTGCGCATTCACCGGCGTCGGCATGCCGTAGTAGCTGGAATCGACCTCCACGAGCGGAAACTGCGTGGCGTAGTGGCGCAGCCGCGCCTCGGCGCTGCTGCAGCCCTTCGGGTAGAAGCGCCCGCATTCGATCAGCGTCTTGTCGGTCCAGGAGGCCGAGCCTATGAGGATGTTGCCCACTGTATTAATATACAGGGATCGGCTTCGCCATGCAGTACCCCATCCCGCCCCCGTCCAGTGCCCCTGCGGCGCCAGATCCGCTTGCGCAGCTGAACGCCGAGCAACGCGATGCCGCGATGCACGGCACGGGCGATACCGCGCACGACACGCGCCCGCTGCTCGTCATCGCCGGCGCGGGCTCGGGCAAGACCAACACGCTCGCGCACCGCGTCGCCAACCTGATACGCCATGGCGCGGACCCGCAGCGCATGATGCTCCTTACCTTCAGCCGCCGCGCGGCGCAGGAGATGGAGCGGCGCGTCGGCTCGGTGCTGCAGAAGGCGCTGGGCCTGCCCGGCACGCAGTCGCTGCCGGGCCTGCCCTGGTCGGGCACCTTCCACGGCATCGGCGCGCGCCTGCTGCGCGAATACGCTGGGCGCATCGGCCTGGAGGAAAGCTTCACCATCCACGACCGCGGCGACGCCGAGGACCTGATGGGCATGGTGCGGCATGACATCGGCCTGTCGGAAACGAAGAACCGTTTCCCGCTGAAGGGCACCTGCCTGGGCATCTACTCGCGGGTGCTCAACACGCGCGACCCGCTGGAGAAAGTGCTGCAGGACACCTACCCGTGGTGCAGCGCGTGGGAGGGCCAGCTGAAGAAATTGTTCGGCGCCTACGTGGAAGCCAAGCAGCAGCAGAACGTGCTCGACTACGACGACCTGCTGCTGTTCTGGGCCGAGATGATGGCGGAACCTTCCATCGCGCAGGAGGTCGGCGAGCGCTTCGACCACCTGCTGGTCGACGAATACCAGGACACCAACCGCCTCCAGTCGGAAATCATCCTCGCGATGAAACCGACGGGCCAGGGCGTGACCGTGGTGGGCGACGACGCGCAGAGCATCTATTCGTTCCGCGGCGCGACGGTGCGCAACATCCTGGAATTCCCTTCGCAGTTCGCGCAGCCCGCGCGCATCGTCACGCTGGAGCGCAATTACCGCAGCACGCAGCCCATCCTCGATGCGAGCAACGCGGTGATCGGCGAGGCGAAGGAGCGCCACGCGAAAAACCTCTGGACGGATCGCGCCGCGAGCCATCGTCCGCAATTGCTGCTGGTGCCCGACGAGGCCAGCCAGGCGCGCTGGGTGGCGGACGAGGTGCTGAGGCAACGCGAAGCCGGCAGCGCGCTCAAGAGCCAGGCGGTGCTGTTCCGCACGAGCTCGCACAGCGCGGCGCTGGAGCTGGAACTCGCGCGGCGCAGCATCCCCTTCGTGAAATTCGGCGGGCTGAAATTCCTCGAGGCCGCGCACGTGAAGGACATGCTCGCCCTGCTGCGCTTCGCCCAGAACCCGCGCGGCCGGATGGCGGGCTTTCGCACGACGCAGCTCATTCCCGGCATCGGGCAGGCGACGGCGACGCGGCTGCTGGACGCGATGTCGGAGGCGGCGCAGCCGCTGCAGGTCCTGCAGTCCTTCGACGTGCCGTCGCAGGCGCGCGAGGAGTGGACGCGTTTCGCTGCCCTCTATGCGCAACTGCGGGACCCGGCGGTCGCGTGGCCTGCCGACCTCGAACTCGCGAAGGCCTGGTACCTGCCGCACCTGGAACGCCTGCATGACGACGCCACGGTGCGCAAGCTCGACGTGGACCAGCTCGTCCGCCTGGCTGCGGGCTATGGGAGCCGCGAGCGCTTCCTCACCGAACTCACGCTCGACCCGCCGCAGTCCACCAGCGACCAGTCCGGCGTCCCGCATCTCGACGAGGACTACCTCGTTCTCTCGACCATCCACAGCGCCAAGGGCCAGGAGTGGAAAGCGGTGCATGTGCTGAACGTGGTGGACGGTTGCATCCCGAGCGACATGGCGACGGGCACCCAGGCGGAACTGGAAGAGGAGCGCCGGCTCCTGTATGTGGCGATGACGCGGGCGCGCGAGCACCTGCACCTCATCGTGCCGCACCGTTTCTACGTCACGCAGCAGTCGGGCGGCGGCGACAGGCACATGTACGCGAGCCGCACGCGCTTCATCAGCGAGGCGATGGCGGAGAAATTCGAGCGCATCACGTGGCCGCAGGCCGGCGCGGCCGATGCGGCCGCAGGCGCGAAGCCGTCGGCGCCGGTGCTGCAGGTGCGCGATCGCGCGCGTGCCGCGTGGCGTTGACCGCGGTCGCCCGCGACCCGCACGCACAAGGCATGTCCTACATGCAAGCCCCGCGAGGGATGACACGCGCGGCGCGGTGAAGGCCTAGAGTGCATTCATCGCCGCTCGCACGGGGCAAGCGGTTCACACCAAGGAGTTCTCCATGCCCAAGCGCACTTCCAAATCGTCGTCCTCTTCTTCTTCCAGCCCCATGAAGGGCAGCAGCAGCGCCTCGCAGGCCGACTCGTCCAAGTCCAGCTCGCACGCAACCGCGAGCAAGGGCAGCAGCGCGGGCAAGGGCGGTGCGAGCAGCAAGCGCAGCGCCAAGCAGGGCGAGAAGAAGTCGACGAGCCACTGAGGGTGAAGGCGGCGCACGCCGCCTCGCCGAAACGGGAAACCGCGCTTCAGGCGCGGTTTCCCGTTTCAGCGATAGACCTCTTCGTGGTCGCCCACGTTGACCGGAATGATTTCCCCGTCGCGCACCAGCAGTTCCAGGGTGATCCGGTAGGTGAGGTTGATCGAGACGGAATGCAGGCCCGCCAGTTTCCCCTTCAGCTCATGCAGGCGCAGGGACGGGTGATGCGGATTGGCTTCGAGCAGTGCCAAGGTCTTTCCGTATTGGGCCTTGACCATGGGATGCCTGCGCAGGAAGCGCACGGCGATGCGCAGGTAGGTTTCGGTGAAGACCAGCCGATACGCCATCCGCAGGCGGTCAACGCGGTGCGCGGCGGCGGGAGGCAAGCTTGCGGGGTGCGTCCTGCGCCGGGACGAGCAGCGCTTCCAGGCGCGCCATGTGCTGCGCCGCCGTTTCGGTGACATAACGGCCCCGTGCGACGTCGTCGCGGCTCTGGGCGAGCGCCGCGTCCAGCTCGCACTCGCGCAGGTACTGGTACTGCGCGACCTCCATCACCACGTACTTATCCTTGCCGCGCACCGAAATGACGGCCTCGGGCTGGTCGGCGAGCGTGGCCTCGATCGCGGCGACGCCGCGGGTCTTGAGGTCGTTGGCGGTGAGTGCATGCATGGTGGGAGTGGGCAGGATTGTCCGTCTATCCAAAAGTACTGTCAATCGTACTCTCATTGGTGCGATAATGGAGGGGATGCGCCTCGACAACCCCCCGAATTTCCGCGATCTCGCCGCACACGTCTCGGGCGGCCCGCGCCCCGGCGTCCTGTTCCGCTCGGACCACCTCGGCGGGCTCAGCGAAGGCGACGCACGGCAGATCCAGGCGCTGGGCATCCGCCGGGTGCTGGATTTTCGCGGGGTGGACGAGCGCACGTCGGCCGCGTGCAGCCTGCCGGGTGTGCAGGTGCATTCGCTCGCGATCGAGCCCAGCATCGTGCAGACCCTGCACGGCCTGCTCGGCGCGGGGCACCGGTTGACCGAAGCGGAAGTCGTGGGGCACATGTGCGACACGTATCGCGGTTTCATCCGCGGCAGCACGCACCGCTTCGCGGAATTCTTCGGGATGCTGCTCGAGTCCGACGAGCCGACGGTGTTCCACTGCACGGCCGGCAAGGACCGCACCGGCGTCGCCGCGGCGCTGATCCTGCATTCGCTGGGCGTGTCGCGGGACGACGTCATGCGCGACTACCTCCTCACCAACGAGCGGCTCAAGCCCTTCTCGATCACGGGCTGGGTCCTGCCGAGCCATGTCGCGCAGGTGCTGTATCGCGTGCAGCCCGAATTCCTGCAGGCCGCCTACGACGTGATCGACGCGGATTACGGCGGGATGGACAGCTACCTGCGCGAGGGCCTGCGCCTGGGCGACGCGGAGCGCGCGCGGCTGAAGGCCCTGTACCTGCCGCCGACGGCGCTGTAGGAAGAATTCGCTTCTTCGCCGCGAGCGCCCACGGCGGCGGCGACGCTCGCTAGGATCGATGGCCAACACAGCCATTCACGTGAAGCACAAGAAGTTGATCCTCCTCACCATCGCCGTCACGCTGCTCGTCGGCGTGATCTACGCCAATTTCGCCGGCCCCGAGCGAAAGATCCAGACGCGCATCGAGCACCTCTACTCGGTGGACGACCCGCAGTTCCTGCGTTCCATGGGGCTGCTTCTGGGGCCGTCCATCATGGACGGCAACACGGCGACCGAACTGATCAACGGCGACCAGATCTTCCCCGCGATGCTCAAGTCGATCCGCGCGGCGAAGAAGACCGTGCTGTTCGAAACCTACATCTACTGGTCCGGCGAGATCGGCAACGAATTCGCCGATGCGCTCTCCGAGCGGGCGCGCGCGGGCGTGAAGGTGCACGTGCTGCTCGACTGGATCGGCAGCGCGAAGATCGACGATGCCGTCATCGACAAGATGAAAGCCTCGGGCGTGGAGGTCGAGAAGTTCCATCCGCTGCGCTGGTACAACCTCGGCCGCATGAACAACCGCACCCACCGCAAGCTGCTGATCGTCGACGGCACGGTGGGCTACACCGGCGGCGTGGGCATCGCGCCGATCTGGACGGGCAACGGCCAGGACCCGGATCACTGGCGCGATTCGCACTACCGCATCGAGGGGCCGGTGGTCGCGCAGATGCAGAGCGTCATGCTGGACAACTGGGCCAAGACCACCGGCAAGGTGCTGCACGGCGTCGAGTATTTTCCCTCGCCCAAACCCGTGGGCGTCCAGAGCGCGCAGATGTTCGCGAGCTCGCCCAACGGCGGCAGCGAGAGCATGCTGATGATGTACCTCCTGGCCATCACGGCGGCCACGCGCACCATCGACCTCTCCAGCGCCTACTTTGTGCCGGACGACATCACGCGCGACGCGATCATCGCGGCGCGCAAGCGCGGCGTGCGCGTGCGCATCATCACGCCGGGCGAGCACATGGACGCGGAGACGGTCCGCCGGGCCTCGCGCGGCCTGTGGGGCGAGCTGCTGGAGGCGGGCGTCGAGATGTACGAGTACCAGCCCACGATGTACCACTGCAAGGTCATGATCGTGGACGGCAAGATGACCTCTGTCGGCTCGACGAACTTCGACGTGCGCTCCTTCCGGCTGAACGACGAGGCCAACCTGAACGTGTACGACGCGGGCTTCGCCGCGCGGCAGACGGAGGTGTTCGAGCAGGACCTCAGGAAGGCACGCCGCTTCACGTACGAAACGTGGAAGGCGCGGCCCTTCATGGCCAAGGCGCAGGAGCGCATGTGGTCCCTGCTCGGGTCCCTGCTATAGCTCTTTCGCCCCACCCCGCGCGTGGGGTTCCTACGGTTTTCGCCGCCTGACTCCTACAGGTCGGGCTCGATTCGCGCTCCATGCTTCATTCACAGCACAAAGGAGCACGCGATGGCCAATCAGCAAGACCCCAGGGACCCGTCCGGCAAGGACGACGTCGCACAGGGCGACGGTCCCGGCAAGATCGGCCTCACGAGCAGCCGCCAGCCCGAGCTCGTGTCCCCCAGCGGGATCAACGAGCGTGACCACGGCGCAGCCGACGACAAGCCCATGGGCGGCGGCTCCCTCAATTTCGACGACGACGACATGACGCACCCGCGCGGCAACACCGCGCGCCAGGGCGGCACGCGGGACGCGCAGGGCGGCGACAGCGGCAAGCTCGGCGCCCCGGCGGAAATCCAGTCCGACCGCATCGGCACCAGCGATCCGGACAAGAACCGGCAGTAATCGGTCCAACACAATGAAATCGGGAGGCAACATGGTCTACGCACTGTTTTCCCTGGGAGTGATTGCAGCGGTCGGCGCGGTGTACGCCTCGGCGATCGGATGGCTCTGGTTCCGCCAGGAACGCCTGCTGTTCGAACCCACGCCCCTGCCGAAAGACCATGTGCTGTGCGCCGACCCGGATGTCGAGGAACTCACGATCGACGTGCCCGGCGCTTCGCTGTCCGCGGTGCGCCTCTCGCTGCCCAGCCCTCGCGGCGTCGTGTTCTTCCTGCACGGCAATTCGGGCAACCTCACCGACTGCATGGAGGACCTCAACGCCTTCCGTGAAGTCAACTTCGACGTCGTGATGTTCGACTACCGCGGCTACGGCAAGAGCACCGGTTGCATCGAGAGCGAAGAGCAGCTGCGCTCCGACGTGCGCTACGTGTGGGAATACTTCGCCAAGGACTACGAAGGCCGCCGCGTCGTGATCTCCGGCCAGTCGCTCGGCACCGGCCTCGCCGCCGGCCTGTCGGCCGAACTGTCCGCCGCGGGCCGCACGCCCGACCTCACGATGCTCGTGTCCCCGTACAGCAGCATGCGCGCACTGGCCGACGAGCTCTATCCGTGGGTTCCGCGGCGCGTCCTGCGCTACCCGCTGCACACGCTGGAGCACGCCGCCCGCCTGGCCGGCAAGCTGATGCTGGTGCACGGCGACAAGGACGAGCTGATCGGCATCCACCACAGCGAGGCGCTGAGCAAGGTCATGCCGCAGGCGGAACTGCTGCGCGTCGAAGGCGCGGGCCACAGCGACGTGCACAAGTTCCCGAGCTTTCGCAAGGCCCTGACCGGCGCCCTCGGTTGCCTCTGATCCCGGCCGGTAATTCCGCATCTCGCGGCATTCGCCCACACGCGCGCAGCTGAGCCGTCCCGACAATGGACGGCATGGAATTCGCCACCTGGTCCATCGTCGTCGGCGTGCTGCTGATCCTCATGGCGCTCAGCGGCACCGTGCTCAGCCGCCTGCCGCTGTCCACGTCGATGCTCTACCTGGGCGCCGGCCTCGCGGTCAGTCCGCTGGGCCTGGGGCTCATGTCGCCCACCCCGCACCAGCACACCCTGCTTCTCGAGCGGCTGACCGAGGTCGTGGTGCTCGTGTCGCTGTTCACCGCGGGCCTCAAGCTCAGTCCCGGCCTGCGCGACAAGCGCTGGCTCCTGCCGTTGCGCCTCGCCGTCACGTCGATGGTCGTGACCGTGGCCCTGGTCGCGACAGCCGCCTGGGTCGGGCTCGGATGGCCGATCGGCGCCTGCATCCTGCTCGGCGCGATCCTCGCGCCCACCGACCCCGTGCTGGCCTCCGACGTGCAGGTGCACCAGCACAACGACAGGGACCGGCTGCGCTTTTCGCTCACGGGCGAGGGCGGCCTGAACGACGGCACGGCCTTCCCCTTCGTCCTGCTCGGCCTCGGGCTGATGGGACTGCATGACCTGGGCAGCTATGGCTGGCGCTGGCTGCTGGTGGACACGCTGTGGGCCGCGTCGATGGGCCCTGTCGTGGGCGGATTGCTCGGATGGGCCATCGGCAAGCTGGTGCTGTACCTGCGTCGCGAGCACAAGGAGGCGGTGGGCCTGGACGATTTCCTGGCGATGGGACTGGTCGCGCTGTCCTATGGCCTCGCGCAGTTCGTGCACGCCAACGGCTTCCTCGCCGTCTTCGCCGCCGGTGTCGCGCTGCGCTACCTCGAACAGTCGCAGACGCCCAGGACCTCGGTGAGCGAGGCGGCCGCGCAGGCGCACGCCGATCCGGACAAGAGCGTCGCGGACGCCGTGGCGGTCGATCCCGAGCATGCGCCCGCATACATGGCGCAGGCGGTGCTCGGCTTCAACGAACAGATCGAGCGCATCGGCGAAGTCGCCGTCGTCATCACCATCGGCGCGTTGCTGTGGGCCGTGCCCTGGCACAGCGGCGCTTGGTGGCTGGTGCCGCTCCTTTTCCTGCTGATCCGGCCCGCGGCGGTGGCGATCGGCCTGTTGCAGTCGCCCAGCACGAAGAGCCAGCGCTGGCTGATCGGCTGGTTCGGCATCCGCGGCGTGGGGTCGATCTACTACCTCATGTACGCCGTGAACCACGGCCTGCCCACGCAATTCGTGGACCCGCTCGTGGCGCTCACGCTCGCCGTGGTCGTCACTTCCATCATCGTGCACGGCATCTCCGTCACGCCGCTCATGGCGGCCTACGAACGCACGATGCGACGAGGGCGCGGGCGCAAGCGCTAGCCCATCACAGCGGGCTGCAGGAACGCGACCGAAACGCCCAGCGGGTCCTGCAGCATCGCGATGCGGCCGACCGTCGGCACGTCCATCGGCGGCAACAGCAGCGTGCCGCCCAGCGGCGCGACGCGGGCCGCGGTGGCGTCGGCCTGTTCGACATGCACGTAGGGCGTCCACATCGCCGGCATGCCCGCGTGCGGCGACTTCATGACGCCCGCGCGCCCCTTGCCGTCGGCGCTGTTGAGCACGTGGTATTTGCCCTGGGCGCCCATGTCCATCTCGTCGTGCGTAAAGCCGAACACCTTCTCGTATAACGCCACCGCGGCGCCCGGGTCGGGCGTGGCGAGTTCGTTCCAGACCCAGTCTCCCGCGGGCGTGCGTTCGCGGTCCTCGCGATCGCCCTGCGCGCCGCGCCACAGGGACAAGACGGCGCCTGCCGGATCGGCGATCGTCGCCGCGCGGCCCACGCCGAAATAGTCGGCAGGCGGCATCAGGCCCTTCGCGCCGGCCGCGAGGGCGGCCGCGAACGCGGCGTCGACGTCGGCCACCGAGAGGTAACTCATCCATAGATTCGGCGTGCCCGCGGGTGCTGGCAGCAGCCCTGCGACGCCTTCGCCGGCGTTGTGGAACATGTCGTATTCGCGCTGCGGGCCCCGGACGCGTTTCAGCTTCCAGCCGAACAGCGCCTCGTAGAAGTCGCGCGCCTTGCCCGGATCGCCCGAGAAGTGCTCGAACCAGGTGAATTTGCCGGGGTGGTGCATCGCAGGTCCTTCGGTTGCCAGTGCGTGGGTGTAGCACACGCGCAGGGCGCGTCAAGTGCCCGCGCGTCCTACATGCAGGCGCTGCCCCTGCCGACACGGAAAGGCCGCGCCAGGCCTAGAGTGGTCGCATCCCATCCATTCACAGGAGGCAGCGATGAGCACCCCAGGCAGCACCCAAAGCAGCGACCAGCAGAGCGAGCGCCCCGCGGCCCCCGCCGGCAAGACACCCAACACCGACATGCAGCCGGAGGACACCGGCACGGCCAGCAGCGGCGAAACCGGGGATGCGTCGCAGGCGCGCAGCGCGATGAAGCAAACGAGCAAGACCGCTTCCGAAGCGGGAGACGAGGACACGGGCAAGCGCTCGAATCGCTGAGCTTTCACTCTGCGCCTGTCCTACACGCACAACCGGTGCGAGCCGACAACGCGCGCGGGTGCATTCCCTAGAGTCGTGGCATTCCACGAACCACCACCACTTCAGGAGCCTCCATGAACAAATCCCTCATCTCCGCCGCCGCCATCGCGCTGGCTGCCGTCGTTTCCCTCAGCGCCTGCAACAAGCGCGACGACACCGCGGCGACCCCGTCCGCCTCCACCAGCGGCACGAGCTCCAGCACGTCCACCTCGCCGAGCACCAGCGCGACGACGGGCAGCACCGGCAGCGGCACCTCGGGCACGAGCGGCACGGCCAGCACGGACACCTCCACGTCCGGCAGCGGCACCTCGGGCAGCACGAGCTCCATGGGCGCATCGGGCTCGGGTACCTCCGGCACGTCGGGCTCCTCGAGCATGGGCGGCACCACGGGCAACACGACCGGCAGCACCGCTTCCGGCACGTCCGGCGACACCTCCGGCGTGAACCCGTCCACCCCGATGGCGACGACCTCCACGAAGTAAGCATGCGAGCTGTCGCCCTCTGCATCGTCCTCGCATCGGGCGTCGCGGTCTCGGCCTGTCAAAAGGCCGGGACCGAAGCCGAGGCGGGCGCTGCAGGCCAAGGCGGGGGCCGTGCCACCGCCAGCGCCGGCAGCACCGCCAGCGCGCAACCCGGGGTCGGTCTCAATGGCGGGATCGCTTCATCGGGCACCGGCCTCACGGGAAGCTTCCCGGCGCGCAATGCCAGCGGCACGCCCGCGGCCGGCGACGGCAGTCCCAACCTCACGACCAAGAGCAGCGTCGGCAACCGCTAGCGGTCGCGAGGCCTGCTATCCCTTGGCGACGGGACGCGACGCGTCGCTGCACCAGTCGCTCCAGCTGCCCGCATAGAGGGCCGTCGGCGCAAACCCTGCGATTTCCATCGCCACCGCATTGGGCAGCGCGCTCACGCCGCTGCCGCATTGGTGGACGACCGTGCGTGCATCGCGTCCTGCCAGCAACTGATCGAATTCCGCCTTGAGCTGCGCGGCGGGCTTGAACTTGCCGTCCGCGCCCAGGTTCTGCGAGAACGGCCGGTTCAGCGCGCCCGGAATGTGCCCCGCCACCGGGTCCAGCGGTTCGACCTCGCCGCGATAACGCGGCGCGGCGCGCGCATCGATCACGGTGCGCGTGGGCTGCCGGATGTCCTTCATGAGTTCGTCGGCGCCGACCAGTTCGCGCAGCGGGGCGCCCAGGCGGAAGTTCGACTGGAAGTGCGCCACTTCCGCGCGATCCGTCACTTCGCCCCCCGCGGCCTGCCACGCCTGCAGGCCGCCATCGAGCAGGGCGACGGCGTCGTGGCCCGCCCACTTGAGCATCCACCACAGCCGTCCGCAGTAGTTCGCACCGTTGCGGTCGTACACGACCGCCTGCATGTCGTTGGCGAAGCCCACGCTCGAGAGCCACAGCGCGAAGTTCTCGCGGCTGGGCAGCGGATGCCGTCCGCCCGACGCCGCGTCGGGATGCAGGCGCTTGCCGTCGGGCCCCGCGACGCCGACGTCGCTGAGGGCGGTGTCGAGGCTCGCGTAGACAGCGCCGGGAATGTGCGCGTTGCGGTACTGCTCTTCGCCCGCGGCGGGGTTCATCAGGTCGAAGGTGCAGTCGAAGACCATCAGCGGCGAGCCGGCCGCCTGCAGGCTCATCAGTTCGGTGGCGGAAATGAGCGTGGTGTGCATCGCCCGATTATCTGGCGTCCCGCGGCTCCAGGGGAGCCGCGCACCCACCGATCAAAGCGCGGAGGCGGTCGGGATCTTGCCGCGGTACCACTCGTGGAAGTGCTGCATGCCGTCTTCCATCGGGCTCTGGTAGGGACCCGCATCGTCCTCGCCGCGGCGCAGGAGCGCCTCGCGGCCGGCGTCCATGCGCTCGGCGATCTCGTCGTCTTCCACGCAGGTTTCCATATAGGCCGCCTGCTGGGCTTCGACGAATTCGCGTTCGAACGCCGCGATCTCCTCGGGGTAGTAGAACTCCACCATGTTCATCGTCTTGCGCGGGCCCATCGGGTGCAGCGTGGAAACGGTGAGCACGTGCGGATACCACTCGACCATGATGTGCGGGTAGTAGGTGAGCCAGATCGCGCCGTACTTCGGCTGCTTGCCGTTGCGGTAGTCGAGCAGCGCGTTCTGCCAGCGGTCGTACACCGGGCTGCCGGCCTTGCCCAGGCGGTTGGCCACGCCGACCGTCTGCACCGAATAGTTCTTCTTGAATTCCCAGCGCAGGTCCTCGCAGCTCACCATGCTGCCGAGGCCCGGATGGAACGGGCCCACGTGGTAGTCCTCGAGGTAGACCTCGATGAAGGTCTTCCAGTTGTAGTTGCACTCGTGCATCTCGACACGGTCGAGCACCATGCCCTCGAAGTCGAGGTCGGCGCGCGGGCCCATGCCGGCGAGGTCCGCCTCGACGTCGCGTCCGCCCGGGACCTTCTCGAAGAGCAGGCCGTTCCATTCCTGGAGGCCGTAGTTCTTCAGGTTCAGGCAGGGGTCCTCGGGAAAATGCGGCGCACCCAGCAGGGTGCCCGCCGGGCTGCCCGCGCCGCCGCTGTACGTCCAGCGGTGCAGCGGGCACACGATGTTGCCCCCCGTGCCGCTGGCCGTTGCGATGGAGCCGCGGCCCTTGAGGATCACGGCCTGCCGGTGGCGGCAGACGTTGGAGATCAGCTCCACGCCCTGCGGGGTGCGAAGCAAGGCGCGGCCGCCACCCTCCTGGGGGAGGGCGTGGTAGTCGCCGGTGTTCGGGACCGACAGCTGGTGCCCCACATAACGGGGCCCGCGCTGGAAGATGGTGTCCATCTCGCGCCGGTAGAGCGCTTCGTCGAAGTAACTTGAAACTGGTAGTTGGCTTGCGGCCTGCTGCAGTTGAAGACTTAAATCAGACATGGGTGACCTGACCTAGAGACTCCCCCTATGAAGGGGCAGGGTAAGCGCTTCGTCCGTGGATTGGCGCGGAAAGGGTGATTGGGGACGCGTAACGCGGGGGGACCCCGCATGAAGGGAAGGGGATTGTACCCCTCGTCCAATTGGGGATTCTCCATGGGGGATCAAGGATCGGTGTGTAACCGTCCGCGCGGGCCGGCCGCTGCCCACACGGCCTAGAATCCGGGGTTTCCACGTGAAGAGTAGTCATGCCCAAGGCCTTGTCCAAACCCCCGGCCAGCTATGAAGCGGCCCTGGAAGAGCTGGAACAGCTCGTGGGCCTGATCGAATCCGGGCAGTTGCCGCTGGAGCAATTGCTCACCGGTTACCAGCGCGGCGCCGAGCTGCTGCAGTTCTGCCGCGACAAGCTGCAGGCCGTCGAAACCCAGATCAAGGTGCTGGACCAGGGCACGCTCAAGCCGTGGACGCAGGAGTGAGCGGCGTGGCGGGTGCCTTCGACCTGGCCTCCTGGAGCGCCGAGCGGCTCGCGCGCGTCGAAGCCGCGCTGTCCGAATGGGTCGTCGCCGATGCGCCCGCGGGGCTGGGCGACGCCATGCGCTACGCGGTGCTCGACGGCGGCAAGCGCCTGCGCCCGCTGCTGGTGCTGGCGGCGAGCGAAGCGGTGGGCGGCCATCCCGAAGCCGCGCTGCGCTCGGCCTGCGCCGTCGAGCTGATCCACGCGTATTCGCTCGTCCACGACGACATGCCCTGCATGGACAACGACGTGCTGCGCCGGGGCAAGCCCACCGTCCACGTCAAGTTCGGCCAGGCGCAGGCGCTGCTCGCGGGCGATGCCCTGCAGGCGCTGGCCTTCGAACTGCTCGCACCGGAGGGCGATGCGATCGCGCCGCCCATCCAGGCCACGCTGTGCCGGCTGCTCGCGCGCGCCGCGGGGCACGCGGGCATGGCGGGCGGCCAGGCGATCGACCTCGCGAGCGTCGGCCTGCCGCTCGACGAAGCGCAGCTGCAGGAAATGCACCGCCGCAAGACCGGGGCCCTGCTGCTGGGCAGCGTGATGATGGGCGCGGCATGCGGCGCGGCGGGCCTGCGCGCGCGGACCTCGCTGGAACGCTATGGCGCCGCGATGGGCCTCGCGTTCCAGGTGGTGGACGACATCCTGGACGTCACCGCGGATTCGGCGACGCTCGGCAAGACCGCCGGCAAGGACGCCGCGCAGGACAAGCCCACCTACGTCTCGCTCCTCGGGCTGGACCGCTCGCGCATCTTCGCGCGCGAACTGCTCGCGGAGGCGCGCGATGCGCTCGAGGCGAGCGCGCTGCCCGACACGCGCGCACTGCAAGCGCTGGCCACCATGGTGGTCGAGCGCGACAACTGACACGGACACACCCGGCATGGCCACCTTGCTCGACACGATCAACGACCCGGCGGACCTGCGCAAGCTGCCGCGCGCGCAGCTCAAGCCGCTCGCCGAGGAACTGCGCGCCTTCGTGCTCGACAGCGTCTCGCGCACCGGAGGGCACCTGTCCTCCAACCTCGGCACGGTGGAACTCACCATCGCGCTGCACTACGTCTTCAACACGCCCTACGACCGCGTGGTGTGGGACGTGGGCCACCAGACGTACCCGCACAAGATCCTCACGGGCCGGCGCGAACGCATGGGCACCCTGCGCCAGCTCGGCGGCGTGTCGGGCTTCCCGGTGCGCAGCGAAAGCCCGTACGACAACTTCGGCACCGCGCATTCGTCCACCAGCATCTCCGCGGCCCTGGGCATGGCGATGGCCGCCAAGCAGAAGGGCGAGGACCGCAAGGCCATCGCAATCATCGGCGACGGTGCGATGAGCGCCGGCATGGCCTTCGAGGCGCTGAACAACGCGGGCGTCGCGGAGTGCGACCTGCTGGTCATCCTCAACGACAATGACATGTCGATCAGCCCGCCGGTGGGCGCGCTCAACCGCTACCTCGCGCAGCTCATGAGCGGGCAGTTCTATGCCGCGGCGAAGAACGTGGGCAAGAACGTGCTGAAGGTCGCGCCGCCCCTCTTCGAACTCGCGCGCCGGCTCGAGGAAGGCGCGAAGGGCCTCGTCGTGCCCGCGACGCTCTTCGAGAAATTCGGCTTCAACTACATCGGCCCGATCGACGGGCACGACCTCGATTCGCTCATCCCCACGCTGGAGAACATCCGGCAGCTGAAGGGCCCGCAGTTCCTGCACGTGGTGACGAAGAAGGGCCAGGGCTACAAGCTCGCCGAAGCGGACCCGGTGGCGTATCACGGCCCGGGCAAGTTCGACCCCGCGGTGGGCCTGACGAAGCCTTCCGCGCCATCCAAGCCCACCTTCACACAGGTGTTCGGCCAATGGCTGTGCGACATGGCGGCGCACGACGCGCGCCTGGTGGGCATCACGCCCGCGATGCGCGAAGGCTCGGGCATGGTCGAATTCGAGAAGATGTTCCCGACCCGCTACTTCGACGTCGGCATCGCGGAACAGCACGCCGTCACCTTCGCGGCCGGCATGGCGTGCGAGGGAATGAAGCCCGTCGTCGCGATCTACTCGACCTTCCTGCAGCGCGGCTACGACCAGCTCGTGCACGACGTCGCGCTGCAGAACCTGCCGGTGGTCTTCGCGCTGGACCGCGCGGGCATCGTCGGCGCGGACGGGCCCACGCACGCGGGCGCCTACGACATCCCGTACCTGCGCTGCATCCCGAACATGGGCATCGCCTGCCCGGCCGACGAGAACGAATGCCGCAAGCTCCTCACCGCCGCATTCCGGCAGGACCATCCGGTGGCCGTGCGCTACCCGCGCGGTGCGGGCGCGGGCGTCGCCGTGGAGCCCGGCCTGGACGCGCTGCCGTACGGCAAGGGAGAGATCCGGCGCGAGCGTGCCGGCATGGCGGATGGCGCGCCGCGCGGCGTGGCGATCCTTGCGTTCGGCACGCTGCTGTATCCCGCGCTTGCCGCCGCGGAACGCCTGGGCGCGACTGTCGTCAACATGCGCTGGGCCAAGCCGCTGGACACCGAGCTGCTGGCGCAGGTCGCGTCGCGCCATGAAGCCCTCGTGACCCTCGAGGAAGGCGCCGTCATGGGCGGCGCCGGCAGCGCGGTGGGCGAGGCATTGCAGGCGGCCGGCATCGTGATGCCGCTGCTGCAACTGGGCCTGCGCGACGAGTTCACGCCGCACGGCGACCCGGCGCGCGTGCTGGCCATGCAGGGGCTGGATGCGGCGGGCATCGAAGCCTCCATCCGCACGCGCTTCGGCGAGCTCGTGGATCGCGCGGCGCCGCCGTCGCTCAAGGTGGTCGGCTAGCGCGTTGACACTGCGCCTGCCGAGGCGTCCAATCGCGGCAACCAGCCCCTTGAGGAGGCCGCCATGCTGCGAGATTCGTTCTCCCGTGTGCTTTGCGTTGCCGCGATCTTCCTCGCGTCATGCGGTGGTGGCGACGCGCCGGATTCACCGGTCCCACCGAAGCCGCTCGCCGCGGCGCCCGCCGGGCAACTCCTCACGCCCACGCAGCTGATGGATTGGGCGGAGCAGCACTACACGGCGTACTTCCCCGGACACGAGACGGATCGCACGTCTTTTCCCTACACGTACCGTGCGTACTCGAACGGCAACTACCTCGCGGTGACGAACACCGGCGAGATCTGGGTGCAGGGCCCTGGCCTCACCAACAACACGCCTTACGACGTGGGTCCGATGTCGGGCTACCAGTGCACCGTCCTGCCCGCCACCTGCGGCGGCAGCGTGAGCGGCACGGCAGCCGTCGGCGGCCCGCTCGCGGGACGCACGGTTACGCTCAAGGACGCGCTCAATCACACCGCCACCACCAGCACCAGCGCCGCGGGCACCTTCACCTTCAGCACCGACGGGCTCACCGGCCCCTTCCTGCTGCAGGCCAGTACGGCGAGCGGCACGACGCTGTACAGCGTGACCGCCGGCGCCGGGGTGCAGACGGCGAACCTCACGCCGCTCACCGATCTCGTCGTGCGCTCCTGGTATGCGGTGCAGGGGATTCCCGTCGACACGGCATTTGCCAACCCGGTGGCCGCGCCGCCGCCCGCGGGCGTGCAGGTCAAGGCCACGGCCCAGGCCGTGCTGTCGCTGATGCAACTCGCGTTGACGGTGGGCGGGGCGGGCGTCAGCGGGCCGCTGGACCTGATCACGATGCCGTTCACCGCCAACCACGCGGGACTCGATGGCGTGCTGGACATGACACGCGTCTCCTACGCCGCCGGATCGGCCACCGTGACCGTCAACGCACCGGGCGGCGTGCAGACCACGACGGTGACCTACGACACCGCGCAGTCGTCCATGACGGCCAACACATCGGTCCACAGCGAAAGCAACACGAGCAGCAGCACCGTGGCTTCCGTGATTCCCGCGTCGGCCGGTCGGCTGGCCGCATGGAACGCGATCGAGGCGAGCCTTTCCTCCTTCGCGGCCGTCATCAACGCCAAGGGCGCGAGCCTCACCACCGCGGACCTGCTGCCGTACCTGGATGCCGCCCTCATGAACGACGGGCTTAACCGCACCCAGTTCGCCACGGGCATCGTCAGTTCGTTCATGGACGGACAGGGCGTGACGCTCGAGATGAAGCGCGTGGCCAGCCTGGACCTGGCCACCGGTCGCGCGCAGGCAGTCGTGACCGTCACGCAGATCCAGGGCGGCGAGCAGGAGCAGCAGGACAACGACTTCGACTTCGTGCAGGGCGCGAGCGGATGGCTGTGGGGCGGCAACGGCCGGATCGCCGAGGTGGACATCTACGCGGAGGCGCGGCTGAACCTGGGGGCGAACGCGCAAGGCAGTGGCCCGTCGGTGAGTGCGGGCGTGCAGCCGGTGCAGGGCACCGTCTCCGCCGTCAGCGTGACCACGAGCGCCGGCAGCATCTCGATGTCGCGTGGCGCGACCGGCATCGACGAAGGAGGCGTGCTGCTCGACTCGTTCTTCGGCGGCACGGGGACGCTGCCCGCGGCCTCGGTACCGCCTGCAGGCACCCCGTTCACCGTGACGATGTCGCGACCGGACGGCTCGACGGTCACGCTCGTCGTCCCGCTGAACGCCCTCACCACGGAAATCGTGCCGCTCACGGGTCCTTCGGGATCCGCGCTGTCGGATGCTCACCTCGGAGGATCGCTCGCGTTGTCGTGGCAGCTGCCGCAGACCTACGCCGTCGCCCGGGTGCGCCTGGCGGCGCTCGTCTATACGGGCACCCAGTCCGGGCCGTCGACCTTCAGGTGCGAGGTGAACAGCCCGGTGCTGGGAACCAGCTCGACGCAAGGCGTGTTGAACATGCCGACCACGTGCAACGGACAGGCGATCAAGAGCGTTACCGTCAATCTCAACATCACCGGCGTGAACGGTGAACGCTCGATCACCATGTACAGCTTCCAGTAACGCAGCGCTCAAGCCGCCCAAAGCACGCCGAGCGCGAAGGTCAAGCTGAACACGCCGAGGATCGTGGAGAGCGTGACGAGCCCCGCGACATAAGGGCCGTTGTAGCCCATGCGCACCGCGAGCACGTACGCGCTGGACGCTGTCGGCAAGGCAGAGAACGCAAGCAGCACGGACGCCTGCGCGGCGTCGAGCTTGAATGCGTGGACGAGACCTGCCGCCACCAGCGGTGTGAGCAAATGACGGATCGTGAGCAGGCACACCGCGAGCGTCTTCTGCGCCGCGAGGCTGGCGAACTGCATGCCCGCGCCGGCGGCGAGCAGCCCCAGCGCGAGCGAGGCCGCGCCGATGCGCGTCACGCCGGGCTCGAGCCAGCGCGGCATCGAGAACCCGAGCAGGTTGGCCACGAGACCGCAGGCCGTCGCGACGATCAGGGGGTTGCGCACCAGCTCGCGCAGGAAGCCGCGCTGCGCATGGCGCGCCATCGGCCACACCGCGGCGACGTTGTACAGCGGCACGCAAAACCCGATCAGGATCGCGATCATCACGAGGCCGGGAGCGCCAGCGAGGCGCTCGGCGAGCGCGAGTGCGATGTACGAATTGAAGCGGAAGGCGACCTGCGCGGCGCCCGCGTGCTCGCGCCGGTCGACGTGCCGGCCGATCACGGGGAGGAAGGGCAGGGCATACGCCATTGCGATGCCGGCGAGCGCCATCAGGAGGCCCGCGCCGAGCAGGCTGGAGGCCGCGGCCAGGTCCAGCGGCGCCTTGGTGACCGACTGGAAGAGCAGCACGGGGAACAGGAAGTAGTAGACGAGCCCTTCGACCGGCCCCCACACCTTGCGGTCCAGCGGGGTGAAGCGGCACACGAGGTAGCCGCACAGGATGAGCGAGAAGTCCGGAAAGAGCAGTTGCGCGAAGTCCACCGGCAGAGCATAGCGAGGCGAATCACGCACCGGGTTAGCCCTTATGTGGATTCCACAGCGCAGGGAATTGCCGCTGGGCTTAGGATTGCCGGTTAACCCCCGTCTTCGACAACCTCAAGGAGAGTTTATGCATCGCCGCCAATGGTTCGCCCTGTCCGCCGCCGCGCTCGCGCTGGCCGCCGGCCCCGCGCTGGCCCAGGGATACCCCAACAAGGTGATCAAGCTGGTGGTGCCCTTCGCACCGGGCGGCACCACGGACATCGTGGCCCGCGTGATCGCCGAGCCGCTCGGCAAGGCGCTCGGCCAGTCGGTCGTCGTGGAGAACAAGGCCGGCGGCGGCGGCGTCGTCGGCGCGCTCGACACCTCGCGCGCGGCGCCGGACGGCTACAGCCTGGGCGTGGCCACCGTGTCCACCACCGCCGCCAACCCGGCGATCAACCCGAAGATCCCGTACAACCCGATCACGGACTTCACGCCGATCATCAACATCGCGGCGACGCCCAACATCATCGCGGTGCACCCGAGCTTTCCCGCCAAGGACTACAAAGCCTTCGTCGCGGAACTGAAGAAGTCGCCGGGCAAGTATTCGTACTCGTCGTCGGGCACCGGCGGCATCGGCCACCTGCAGATGGAGCTGTACAAGAGCTTGTCGGGCACCTTCGTCACGCACATCCCGTACCGCGGCGCTGGCCCGGCCTTGAACGACACGGTCGCCGGCCAGGTGCCGATGATCTTCGACAACCTGCCCTCCGCGCTGCCCTTCATCAAGGAGAACCGCCTGGTGCCCATCATCGTGGCCGCGCCGCAGCGTGTGGCCGCCTTGCCCAACGTGCCGACCTTCAAGGAAGTGGGCCTGGAGCCGGTGAACCGCATGGCGTACTACGGCATCTACGGCCCCAAGGGCCTGCCGCCGGAAGTGGTCCAGAAGATCCATGACGGCGTGATGAAGGCGCTGTCGGACCCGGCGGTGAAAAAGCGCATCGAGGACACCGGCTCCATCATCGTGGGCAACACGCCGCAGCAGTTCGCCGAGCAGATCAAGGCGGAGTTCGAGGTGTACAAGAAGGTGGTGGAGGGGGCGAAGTTGAAGCTGGACTGATCTTCAACTCACGCTCTCGAGACCAGCGACCACCCGCGCCTAGGCGCCGGTGGTCGCTTTTGTTTTTGGGAAAGCTATTTGCGCTTGGCCCGCGACTTCGGTGTGGGGCGCGAGACATCGAATTCGAGCAGTCGTGACGGTGGCACGTCGAGCGCCTGTGCCAATCGGCAGATGTTGACCAGCGCGATGTTGCGCTGCCCGCGCTCAACGCCGCCGAGGTAGCTGCGAGCCAGCCCGCTGTCCAGCGCCAATCCTTCCTGAGAGATTCCACGTGAGCGACGCAGCTCACTGAGATGCAGCCCGAATCGCTGCATGGGGTCGTATGCGAGCGAGCCGAGGGCGATCTCGAGCGTGGAAGTGGCGGTGGATTTCGGCACCGGCCTAGGCTACGAGACCGTCCGTTATGAGGCCACTCTTTATGAGTGACAACGGCGGAAATCGTGTTAGAGTACTTAATATTCTAAATCGACATGGATGAGGACTTTCCGCCGGTCATTGGTCAGCTGAAATTCAACTGCGTTTCTTGCGACCACAGGTGATGGGCGCATGGCCTAAGGTCTTCAAGACTTTCGTGTGACGGCTGTCTGGCGGTGCTGCTATCAAGAATTCGCTGATTCAATTGATATCGATCTGAAGGGTAAGTGGGCGATGGTGAATCATCTTCGAGAGAATATCGGGGCCGAGGAAACCTCGGAGACGAGGGATCGGTTTGCCACGCGGAGATCTTGGGTTAGGCGGATATTCGCCTACGGCGTGGTCCTGCCATTGGTCTTCTACTTCTTAATGGCCTTAGCTGTTCCAAGCAACATTCTTGATCAAGTCCCGGCTCTGCACGCATTCACATCAGGAGTGGCTCGCTTCGTTATGACGGTGTTTCCGGGAAGAGACATCCAAACTCATGCGAGAAGCACAGGATTTCCCCAAGCAGCCTTGCTGTGCAGCTCGGGCGCCGTAGTCCTCATTCCTTGGCTGATCATCGCGGCCGCGATGGGATTGATTATTGGCTACCCGTACGGACGCATTGAGAAAAATCCCTTCAAAGGAATGGGCGCAGCCCAAGTCATCGTCACTGGGACTTTGCTCTTATTCGGAATTCCGATTGGAATTTGGATTGTGCAGATCTTCTTTCTAATTCCGGGAGATCCCGGAATCTACGCCGGTGTGACGACGATGATCCGATTCGGATACGCGTGGTTGTCGACGGCGGTTATCTTGCTTTCTGCGTCCTGCATTTTTCTGCAGCCTACATATTTGGCTTTTGTAGTCGATCGAGCGTTTATGGGAGGATTCAAGGCGGAAGCCTGTAGAAGGAAAGCCAGAAATGGGTCTGAGGCAGAGCCATGTGCGCAATACAGATCGGTTGGATAAAGTGAACGACACGCAGCCAATGGAGACGGAAATTAGCGATATGCATCTGATCGCCAGGGCTAGAAGCCGTGGAGGGCTTTCATGGCGTAGTCCCGGCGGGCCAATTTATCAGTGCCCACTACTCTTGATCTTCATCGTAGCCATCGCAGCTCCTGAAGACGTGGTTCGACGAAATCAAATGGTTGGCCGCTTTACAGCGTCGATCCGGGAAGTCCTGATGAGCCTCTTCGCCGGCGCCGACATCGGGAGATTCTCTGAATCAACGAAATTTTCAGAGGTTGCCCTGCTCGTTTGCGCACTCCACTGGACTTGGCTGATTATTTCTATTTTTGCTACAGCAATCATCTTTGAAGTTGTTCGGGCGAAAGAGGGTTACGTAGTTTGGAAATACCTCCGTGGTGGAGGTGGACGTTTGGGATGGCGGGATCTTTGGCTGGTGTTGGGAAGCGTGATGGTATGCCCAGCGGCTCTACTCGCGCTAACTGCCTCCCCAGGCGACTGGTCTCTTGTGAAAGGGCTCGCGACGGACAGTCGTTTGGGATTTGGGTTGTTGTTGTGGGCAGCGTTTTGGGTGAGCGGCATCGCGTTGGGATTCGTGTATCCCTCCGCGAGAGCATTTATTGATATCAATCTGAAGGAAAAATGAGCGGTGGCAGATTCTTTTGAAGAAAAGTTGTATAGGGAGCTAGGAAACTTTGACTCAATCTTCGATTCAGCCGGCGCTTTCGTTGGTTCTCAGGACGAGTTCTTCAAGCAACTTGGGGAGCTTGCTGGAAAGATTGGCAGTCAAAGACTAACGGCCGCAGACGCGAATAAGTTCGCCCCTGCCTTTGAGCAGCTTGCGCGGGTATATGAGGCCATAAACACACATTTGAAAGCTGAACCATTGCCTGCGGCGACCGATGCCGGGACGCGAATCAAGGGCTATTTTGGGGGTTTGACTCTCGACGCGAGGTTTCAGGCAGGCCGCTTGGCAGTCATTGCTCAACAGATTCAGAACGGTGACTTGTCGGCGCTTGATCGACTCACAAAGGTAGCGTCGGAGGCGTTCAAGAATCTTGGGGCCTACTTTGCCTTGATCCAGACGGGCACTGCCCTCTTCGAAGGTGGGGAGGTGACCGAGCAAAATGTCGTGCAGGCTACCGGAAAGGCGTTGGGGTTCTACATCGGACTTCAGGCCGGAACCGTCGGCGCGGTGGCCGCAGGCGGGATCACGGCTGGCGCCCTTGCTCTGGCGGGCGTCGCTGCTGCACCTATACTGGTGGGGGCAGCTGCGATAGCTGGAGGTGTTTTTCTTGGTTATGTAGGTGGTAAATTTGGCGAAGAACTTTGGTCGCAAGCGTACGACAACTACAGGAACATATATCTGCCAAAAATGCTCGATGGCGCGGAGTCCTTAATTGGGGTCATCGACACAAGGTTTGCCGAGATAAGAATTGCGTTGGGTCACTACGATGGCTCCTGGCTGGCCGGAATTGACGTGGATAGCCAGTCAAAAGCGGTGCTTACCGGGCTAGTGCTATCTCCATTGAATGTTCCATACAGTGATGCGCTCAATGCGGACATCGTGAAGCTCTTCGAGGTCTTCGCAGACTCTGACTCCGGTGGCGACGAATTGGTCGGTCGTGATCTCTTGCTCAAGACGGTGCTGACTTTCGCCAAGAGCAACGGCTACCTCACCGAACGAATTGAGGTAGCTGATGACGGCTCGACCGTCACATTGGAGCTTCCCAGCTTCCCGAACGCGGCACTCAATGGGCTACGCGACTATGTAGCCAATCAGCTCTCCGATACAGATCGATCGGGACTGAGCCTCACGCCTCCGGGCCGAATCGTCATCGCCGTGGAATCCGGTGAATTGACCGGCAACGACAAGGACGAATTGATGGTCGGCAGCTCCGACGACGACACCATTAATGGCGGTGCAGGCGACGACATCCTGGTGGCTGGTGCCGGGGCAGATAGCCTCGATGGCGGTACCGGCATCGATGCGCTCTTCGGCGGTGACGACGACGACACGCTCGATGGCGGCGCCAACGGCGACTACCTGTATGGCGGAAACGGCGACGACGAGTACCGCCTCGCACGGGGCGAATTGTTCGACATCATTCGCGACTCGGACGGCAATGGCAGCATCTGGGTCAACGACCAGCAACTGACCGGCGGCAAGAAGGCCGCCGACGGCTACTGGGTCAGCGACGACAAGGAATGGGGCTTCATGCTGGCCTCGAACGGTGACCTCGTCATCAGCAGAGGGTCGAATCCGGACCACATCGTCGTTCGTGGCTGGCGAGACGGTGGCGGCGACCAGCTGGGCATTCGGTTGTCCGACGAAGCGGCGCCCGAGCCGCAGGCCGATCACACCTTCACCGGTGACTTCGTCAGAAAGACTTCTCCCGACGACGCCAACCGGTATGTCTTCGACACCTACGGCAACTACATCGACGACGGTTCCGCTCCGGGGGCGCCGGATCTCATCACGGGGAGTGGCGACGCCGACCAAATCGATGGCCTGGCAGGCAACGACGCTTTGATCGGGCGGGCGGGCGACGACTCCATCGAGGGTGGGGACGGCTCCGACGTGCTTCAGGGTGGCACAGGCGCCGATACCTTGAACGGCGGAGCGGGCGACGACATCCTGTACGGCTCGTCCAACGGCAGCTTGCCCTACCCCGTCACGGTGGACTTCCCGCCGCCGCCGCATGACCTGCCGGTCGTCGTTTCGGCTGGCTTCAACTGGTTGGTCACTGCAGCCAATTCGGCCGGTGCAGAGAACGTCGCCACGCGCTTTCTCAGCGTGACGCTCCATCGCGACGAGCAGATGGATGACGCGGGTAACGCCCTGGATGGCGGTACGGGTAACGATGCAATCTTCGCGGGCACTGGCAACGACCGGGCTGACGGCGGCGACGGCCAGGATGTGATCTATGGCATGGGGGGTGCGGACGTCCTGTTCGCCGATAGCGGCGATGACATGGTCTATGGCGACGGGCCTTCACTGAATCCCAATGGCGATTTGGTCAATTGGGCGCCGGCCGAAGCGCACGGCGCCGATTTCCTGGACGGCGGCGCAGGCAACGACACGCTGACCGGGCAAGGTGGCACCGACGACATTTTCGGTGGTGATGACAACGACCTTATCTATGGCGACGACCGAAGCGTGGAAGTTACGCCGCTCAGCGCGCATGGCAACGATTTCCTCGACGGGGAAGGTGGAAACGACACCATCGTCGGCGGTGGCAAGGGCGACGAGATTTACGGCGGTACTGGAGACGACCAGCTCGCGGGAGATGCAGGCGGTTTGGGTTCCAGTGACCCTGGCTACATCACGCCTTCACTCCACGGGGACGACTACGTCGATGGCGAAGACGGCAACGACACCCTGATGGGCGAAGGTGGGAGCGACCAGCTTTTCGGTGGCTCGGGGAATGACATCGTGCTCGGCGACACGCGAGGGGATGGGCTTTCTGGCCTAGACCACGGCAGTGACTACATCGACGGCGAAGACGGAAACGACTCCCTCGTAGGCGAGGGCGGGGCCGATGAACTCTTCGGCGGCTCGGGCAATGACACGCTGCTGGGGGACGATTCCACCTCCCAGTTGGTCGCGGCGTTCCACGGCGCCGATTACCTCGACGGCGAAGATGGCGACGACAGCATCGTCGGAGGCGGCGGCGCGGACACGCTGATCGGCGATGTTGGCAACGACAAGCTCTTCGGCGACGCAGACGACGTCCCCGTAGCCAACCAGGGCAACGACGTGCTGGACGGCGGCGCAGGCAACGACTCGCTGCGCGGCTTCGGCGGCGACGATCAACTCGCCGGCGGCGAGGGCAACGACACCGTCCAGGGCGAAGCGGGCAACGACGTCGTGGCCGGCGGCGAGGGCAGCGACGACGTGCAAGGCGGCGATGGCGCGGACATCGTTGCGGGCGACGCCGGCAATGACCTCATCTCCGGTCAGGCAGGCAACGACACGCTCACAGGCGGCGAGGGCAACGACGAACTGCAGGGCGGCGAAGGCGCCGACGTGCTGACCGGCGACTCGGGCAACGACACGCTCTTTGGCCAGGCAGGCGACGACGTGCTCGACGGCGGCGAAGGAAACGACACGCTGCAGGGCGGCGGGGGCAACGACACGATCGCGGGCGACGGACAGGACCTGCTACTCGGCGAGGACGGCGACGACGTGCTCACGGGCCATGGCGCCGCCAACGTGGCGATGGACGGCGGCGCGGGCAACGACTGGCTCGAAGGCGGCGCGGTCATGGTGGGCGGTCTCGGCGACGACACCATCTTCGGCTCCGGCCCCGGCGTGGCGGGCGGCGCGGGCAACGACACCTACGTCATCGCCGAGACCATGGGATACACCTGGGTGAACGACACGCAAGGCGCAAGCACGATCCGCCTCACGGGCGCGAGCGGTGCGATGACGCTGGAGCGCATCGACCTTCCCGGCCAGCCGATCTCCCTGGACAACCTGCGCCTGAACGTGGGCGCGCTGAGCGTCGACCTGGCGGGCATGCTCACGGGTGGCATTGCGAATGTGGAGGTCAGCGGCCACACGTACACGGCCGGCGAACTGTTCGGCCAGACGTACAGCGGCAGCATGAGCCAGTCGAGCGCGGCTGCCGGCTCGGCCCTGCAAGGCGGTGCGCAGGACGACGCGCTCACGGCCACGGGCGGCGGCGCCACGATGGCAGGCGGCGCGGGCGCGGACACCCTCACCGGCAGCGGCGGCAACAACACCTACCGCTACTTCCAGGGCGACGGCGCCGACACCATCACCGATGCGGGCGGCGGCACGCTGGTGCTGGGTGCGGGCCTGTCCAAGGACGACGTCACTCTCTCGACCGACGCGGGCGCCATGGTGCTCACGTTCGGCGCGGACACTGACGATTCCATTCGCCTCACCGGCTTCGACGCGAACAACGCCGCGCAGCCCGCAGGCATCGCCACCTTCAAGTTCGCCGACGGCAGCTCGATGACGCAGGCCGAACTCGTGCAGCGCGGATTCGACATCACCGGCACACCGTCCGCCGACACCTTGCAAGGCACCAACCTCGCGGATCGCCTCACCGGCGGCGCGGGCGCGGACACGCTGGCGGGCCACGGCGGTGCGGACGTGTACACGTTCAACCTGGGCGATGGCGCCGACGTGATCGCCGACGGCGACACGGCGCTCGGCACGGGTGACGCCTTGCGCTTCGGCGCGGGCATCGCACCGGCGGACTTGGCGGGCCTGCGCAGCGGCAACGACGTCACGCTGCAGGTGTCGGGCACCAACGACCAGGTGACCCTGAAAGGCTACTTCGCCACGGGCGCGGATGCGGTCGAAGCGATCACGTTTGCAGACGGCACCAGCTGGACACAAACCGACGTACTGGCCGCGGTCGCGGCCGGCGGGCAGATCGGCTGGACGCTCACCGGCACCGCGGGCAACGACACGCTCGCCGGCGTGGGCGGCAACGACTCGCTGCGGGGCCTGGCCGGCAACGATTCGCTCAATGGCGGCGCAGGGGATGACACGCTCGACGGCGGCGCGGACGCCGACACGCTCCTGGGCGGCGCGGGCAGCGACGTGTACGTCGCCAGCTTCGGCGACTTCATCGATGAGGTCGGTGGCGACGCCGCCTCCATCGACACGGTGCGCTTGCCGTTCCCCAGCACGCGCTCCTTCTTCGAGACCCCGCTGGACGGCACGACCTTGTACGTGCGCGACTACGCGACAGGCATCGCGGCGACGGTGGCCGCGCAGTTCACCGCGTCCGGGGCGAGCCGCCAGATCGAGCGTTTCGAGTTCAGCGACGGTGTCACATTCACCGCGCAGCAGGTGATGGACCGCCTGAACACGGGCATCGTCGACCGCGACGAGCTGTACACCACGGCGCTGGCGGACTCGGTCAACGGCGGCTACGGCGCCGACTACATCCACGGCAACTCGGGCGACGACACGATCCATGGCAACCAGGGTGACGACGAGCTCTACGGCGACTTCGGCAACAACCAGCTGTACGGCGACGAAGGCCAGGACACGCTGTGGGGCAACAGCGGCAACGACACGCTCAATGGCGGCGCGGGGCTGGACCGGCTCGATGGCGGCGCGGGCAACGACACCTACACGCTCGCGGCCGGCCAGGGCATGGAGATCATCGGCAACGACATGAGCGGCACGGACCGCGTGCTGCTCGCGGCCGGCATCACGGCGGCGAACGTGACGCTCACGCGCGTCTCCTCGCCGGCGGCCGCGGACCTGTCCTTCCGGGGCGACTCGCTCGTGGTGCAGCTGGGCAGCACGGGCGACCAGATGTGGATCGAGAACTACTTCGACGCGAACGCGCCGGGCAACATCGAGTCGATCCAGTTCGCGGACGGAACGTCCTGGAACTACGCGGCGGTGCTCACCAAGGTCGGCGCGGGCGGCACGGTGAACACACAGACCGGCACGACCAAGGCGGACACCTTCACGGTGGATCACTGGAGCGACGTGGTGACGGACCCGTCGGCGGCGGACATCGATACGATCAACGCGTCAGCGAGCTTCAAGCTGCCTGCCAACGTGTCGAAGCTCACGATGACAGGCACGTTGAACCTGTTCGCAGTACCAAGTACAGGCGCCGACACCATCACCGGCAACGCGGGCAACAACTGGTTCGAGCCCACGGCCGGGGGCGGCCACGCCATGATCGGTGGTGCGGGCGATGACACCTACGTGGTGCGCCTGCCCAATGAAGTGGTGACGCCGGGGCTCGATCCGGCCTCCGGCCTGGCCAACGTCACCATCACGGAAGCCGCGGGCGGCGGAAACGACACGGTGCTCTCGGGCTACTGGTCCAGCACCCTGCCGGACAACGTGGAGAACCTGGTGCTCACCAAGCCCAACGGCTGGTACACCTCGGGCGTCTTCCAGTACTACTCGAGCCAGCCGAACGACTACACGCACAAGTACATCGGTAATGCGGGCAACAACGTGATCGACGCCTCGCAGTACGAGTACTGGGTGATCTACCAGAGCAGCTGGAGGAACAAGGTCTACACCTACCCGAGCCTGCTGGAATTCCAGCTCGATGGCGGTGCGGGCGCGGACACGCTGGTGGGCGGCCGCTGGGCCGACACCTACTACCTGGACAACGCGGGCGACGTGGTGCAGGAGCCGGGCCTGGACGTGACCGGCAGCGACATCTCGATCGATACGGTGGTGGTCACTGCCGCCTTCGCGCCGACGGTGAGTCTGGCCAACTACGCCCACGTGGAGAACCTGCGCCTGGAAGGCGGCGCGGCAGGAATCAATGCCACGGGCAATGCGCTGGCCAACACCCTCAGCGATGGCAGCGGCAACAACCTCCTGGCGGGCGCCGGCGGAAACGACACCTTGATGAGCGCGGCAGGCGCGGACACGCTGGACGGCGGCGCGGGCGACGACAGCCTGCGCGTGCTCGGCGCGGGGCGCAGCGTGGTTGCGCGCCTGGGCCTGGGCGAAGGCCACGACACGTTGGCGCAGGACGCGGGTGCGGCTGCCACCGTGACGGTGGAGCTGAAAGCGGGACTGGGCCTGGGTGACGTGAGCTTCACCAAGGCAACAGGCGTGTTGGCCGTGACGCTGGCCGACGGCTCGTCGATCAGCATGCCCGATACCGACGCGCTGAACCTGCGCCTGCCCGATGGCAGCACCTTCGGCCCCGCCGAGATCGACATCATGAGCCGCACGAGCGACCGCACGACGCCCACGGCGCTGGCGGACCTGCTGTACGGAACGCCCGGCGCGGACATCATCAATGCACTGGACGGCAACGACATCGTCTATGGCGCTGGCGGCAACGACACGCTCACCGGTGGCGCAGGGGCGGACGTGTACCGCTTCGGCAAGGGCTTTGGCCAGGACCTGGTGGACGATGTCGCGGTGGCCGGAGGCGGCACGGACGACGGCGCGATCGACACGATCGAGTTCGACTCCAGCGTGGCCGTCTCGGACATCACCGTCTCGCAGCAACTCACCGGCGGTGCGGCCAACCTCGTGTTGGGCATCGCATCGACCGGCGACACGCTGACTTTGCAGCGCGAGTACGCGCCCGGCAACGCAGGCGCCGTCGAGCAGGTGAAATTCGCGGACGGCACGCTGTGGAGCCTGGCGACGCTCAAGTCCAAGGTGACGGGCACCATCGGAACCGAGTCGGCAGAGGCAATGACCGCGCCTGCGACCAGCTACCGCATGGAAGGCCGGGGCGGCAACGACACCCTCACCGGCGGCGCGGGCAACGACACGCTCGATGGCGGCGCGGGCACCGACAGCCTGACGGGTGGGGCAGGCAACGACAGCTACGTCGTGGATTCCGCGTCAGATGCGGTGGTCGAAGCTTCCACCGGCGGCACTGCGGACACGGTGATGGTGGGCATGGATGGGTACACGCTGCCCGCCAACATCGAGCGCGGCCAACTGACAGCGGGCGCAGCCGCGTGGAACCTGACGGGCAACGGCCTGGCCAACAGCCTGATCGGAAACGCGGGCGCGAACCGCCTGGACGGCGGCGCAGGCAACGACACGCTGGAAGGCGGCGCGGGCAACGACCTGTACATCGTCGATTCGGCGACGGACGTGATCACCGAGGCCGCGGGCGAGGGCATCGACAGTGTGCAGGCGGCCATCACGTTCACCCTCCCGCTGAATGTGGAGAACCTCACGCTCACCGGTTCCGCGACCAAGCTCGTGGCCACCGGCAACGCAGGAGACAACCTCCTCATCGGCAACAGCGTCGCCAACACGCTCTCAGGTTTGGCGGGCAACGACCGGCTCGATGGCGGCGCAGGCAACGACTCGATGACGGGTGGTGCGGGCAACGACACCTTCGTCGTAGACGCGACGGGGGACACGACGGTGGAAGCTGCGGCAGGCGGCATCGACACTGTCGAGACCAACCTGACCTGGACCCTCGCCACGGAGGTCGAAAAGCTTCTGCTCTCCGGCGCCAATGCAGTCAACGGCACAGGAAACGCCTCCATCAACTGGCTCGTCGGCAACACCGCCAGCAACACGCTCAACGGCCTTGCAGGCGCGGACGTGCTGCAAGGCGGCGCGGGCACCGACACGCTGACTGACACCGCCGGCAACGGCGCCTTCGACGGCGGCGCGGGCAACGACGTGCTGACGGCCGGCGCAGGCAACGACCTTCTGGCCGGCGGCACGGGCAACGACACGTACACGCTGGGCGCAGGCGCCGACATCGTCGCATTCGACAGAGGCGATGGCGTGGACACGATCAACGCGCCGCTCTCGGGTGCGGGTCTGGGCGAGCTCAATGATGTGCTCTCGCTGGGCAGGATTCGCCTCGCCGAAATCAACTTCTCTCGCGAGACGAACGATCTGGTGCTGCGCGTCACCGGCACGACCGACGCCATCCGCTTCGCCAGCTGGTACGCCGCGACAGGAGACCAGACCTTCACCAAGCTGCAGGTGATGGTGGATTCCACCGCCGACTACCAGCCGGGAAGCACCGACGCCCTGTACGCGAGCCGCATCACGGTGCTGGACTTCAAGCAACTCGTGGCAGGCTACGACGCAGCCCGGGCGTCCAACCCGGCGCTGGTGAACTGGTCCCCGCAGGATGCCTTGCTGCACACCGCGCGCCTCACGTCCAGCGACTCGCTCGCCCACGGCGGCAACCTGGCGTATCGCTACGCGGAAGACGGAGCGCTCGTCAACGCGCAGTACGAGGGCAGCACCGGCGAGCTCGCAGCGGTGGGCTTCGTCGGCACGCCGCAAGACATCCTGTACGGCGTGTAGCTCCCGGCACAGGCGGCTTTTAGAATCGGCGGATCTTGAAAAATCCGCTGCATCACATCCACCGCAAAGACACCGATTCGAACAACACCCACTCGTGGGTGGTGCTCTTCCAGCGGCACAACCTCAACGTGCGCCGGGTGTTCAGCGACAGCGTGTGGGGCGGCAAGCGCAAGGCGCTGGCGGCGGCGAAGGCTTTCCGCGACGAGCAGCTGGACTCGCTCACCAGCTACGTCTACGAGATCGGCCGGCGCAACGTCATGCGCCGCAACAACCGCTCGGGCGTCGTCGGCGTCGCGCGTTATGAGCGGCCGCCCGCGCCCGGCGGCAAGTACAGCTACATCTTCTGGCAGGCGGGCTGGATCGACGAGCACGGCCGCACGCGCACGCGCAAGTTCAGCGTGCGCCGCTGGGGCGAGCGGGGCGCCAAGCAGATGGCGCTCGAAGTGCGCCGCCGCGAGATCCGCCGCGCGGTCGCCGCCAGGACCGGCCTGGAAGATTGACCCTGCGCGCGGCTCAACCGCGACCGCGCGCCGCCCGCGTGCGAAACGTCAGCGACCACCGGCGCCCCGGCGTCGGCGGCACGCTGTGCTGCCATTCCCAGCGCGCGGGCCCCTGCATCGCATAGGCGGAGCGCGGCGCTGCTTCCAGCTCGCGCACCGCGGCCTTGACGCCGGGCCGGTGCGGATACGGCCGAAAGCGCAGCACCGCCCGCGTGCCCAGCGAAACGCCGGCGACGATTTCATAGTCGGGCACGTCGCGGTGCCAGCCGAGCGGCGTCCCCGGCGCGTACTCGGCCACCAGCAGCTGTGTGAAAGCCTGCGACTCGATGCCCAGCCAGTGCGCGAGCCGTTCGCGCAGGAACGCGAAGTCGGCAGGGATGTCCGGCGCCTCGCGCAGTACGTTCTCGTCGAAGTCGTACGAGGAGCCGAAGTTGATCACGCGGCGCCTCGCGGTGTACTGCTTGTACTGCGCGTTGTGCAGCGGCAGCGTTCCGATGAGCTCGATGAGTGCCTGCTCTTCGGCCGGCGTGATGAACTCGTCGCGCAGGGAGAGGCCGGAAGGCTCCGTGGGAAGCGCGCCGTCAGGCTCGAAGAGGCTCATGCGTTCGGTCGGGCGCCGGCGTGGCCGGGCGCCCGGCCCCTTCAAGCGCGCATCGCGCGCAGCACCGCCGCCGTCATGCTCGCGGTGTTGCCCTTGCCCTTCACATCGCCCGTGCGCGCCGTGGCGTCGCCCAGGGCCTCGGTGATCGCACGCGACATGGACGCCGCCATGCGCACCGCGCCCTCGTTCCTGCGGCTGTGGCCCAGCCAGTCGAACATCATGCGGGTCGATTCCATCATCGCGTAGGGGTTCGCGATGCCGCGGCCCGCGATGTCGGGGGCGGAGCCGTGCGTGGCCTGCGCCATCACGATGTCGCCGTCGCCGATGCACAGGCCGGGCGCCATGCCCAGGCCGCCGACGAGGCCGGCGGCCTCATCGGAGAGGATGTCGCCGAACATGTTGGTGGTGACGACGACGTCGAAGGATTGCGGGTCGCGCACGAGGCGCATCGCCATCGTGTCCACGATGACGTCGTCCACGCGCACGTCCGGGTATTCGGCGGCGAGCTTCTTGCACTCCTCGACGAACATGCCGCATCCGAGCTTGAACACCGTGTCCTTGTGGACGTAGGTGAGGTGCTTGCGGCGCTGGCGGGCGAGCTCGAAGGCCGCCTTCGCGACTCGGCGGCTGCCCGTGCGCGAGATCACCCGCATCGACAGCGTCACTTCGTCGTTCGGGCGGAACTCGGCGTTGCCCAGCAGCATGTTGCGGTCCGGCTGGAAGCCTTCGTTGTTCTCGCGCACGATCACCAGGTCCACGTCGTCGTACAGGCAGCCGATGCCGGGGTACGAGCGCGTGGGCCTGACGTTGGCGAAGAGGTTGAAGTCCTTGCGCAGGATCGGGTGCGGGTTGATCGCGTTGGGCACCTTCGGGTAGGCACGGTGGCCGATGGGGCCGAGGATGAAGCCGTCGAGCGTCTTGAGCGTGGCGAGCGTCTCCGGCGGCAGCGTGTGTCCGTGCGTGTCGAGCGCGGTGCGGCCGATGGGCAGCGGATGCCAGTCGATCGTGACGCCGTGCAGTTCGGCGGCGGCGCGGCTGATCTCGACGGAGGCGGGCACGATCTCGAGGCCGATGTCGTCGCCGTCGAGGATGCCGATGCGAAGGGGGGTGGTGGAAGAGGTGGTCATGGGATCGGCAATGAGGTTCAGGGACGGCACAGGGCCGTGAGGTCGCGCACGTTCGGCAGCGCCGCGAGCTTCCAGCAGGCGGCAGTGATCTCGCGCGCCTTCGCTTCGCCGAGCACCGGCACGACGAGCGCGTTGAACTTGCCTTCGAGCTGCACGTCGGAGAGCGGGCGCTCCAGCGAACCGATCGCGTGGTCCACGCGCACGTGCACGCGCCGTCCGTCGGTGAGCACGGCAGTGGCGTCGACCGCCGCTTCGGCGATGGTGTCATCCACCGTCGCGACGACCTTGTTGCGCAATGCGACGACCTTCGGGTCCGTGACGACGGCGTCGGAGAATTCCTCTTCGCCCGCGTGCCCGTAGATCAATCCGACGGCGCAGCCGTGGTACACGCTGAACTTGCCCTGCAGGCCGTCCTTCGGCTCCTTCTTGCCGGTGAGTTCCAGCACCAGCGAATGCACGCGCAGCTCGATGCGTTCGACCTGCTCCGGCTTCACGCCCTGCTCGCGCAGTTGCGCGCAGGCGTCGATGCTCGGGTGGATCACGATGCCGCAGGCGAAGGGTTTGTAGGTGTTGAAGGAGATCTCGAAGCGTTCGCCCAGTTCGTCCGTCACCTCGTTCCAGGCGCGCTTGTCCGAGACGACCTGCACGAAGCCGCGCGGCGCCTCCAGCGCGCGCGGGCTCGCGGTAAAGCCGTGCTTGGCGAGCAGCGCGGACGTGAGCCCGGCACGCGCCGCGCCGCCCGGATGGAAGGGCTTGGTCATGGTGCCGAACTGTTCTCGAAAGCCCACGGGCTGCGAGGCTGCGATGCCCAGCGCCATCTGCGTCTGCTGCTCGTTCATCTTCAGCAGCCGGGCGCAGCCTGCGGCGGCGCCGAGCATGCCGGTCGAGCCGGTGATGTGCCAGCCGCGGTCGTAGTGGTCGGGGTACATCGTGTTGCCGATGCGGCAGGCCACGTCGATGCCCAGCACCAGCGCGTCGATCACGTCGCGGCCGGACGCGCCGGTTTTCTCGGCGAGGGCGAGCACGGCGGAAGCCACGGGGCCGGCCGGGTGGATGATCGTCTTCAGGTGCGTGTCGTCGAAGTCGAAGGTGTGCGACGTGATGCCGTTCACCAGCGCGGCGCTGGCCATGTCGACGCGCTCGGAGCGTCCCAGCACGGTGGCCTGCTGCGCGGGCTCGAACATGGCGACGGCCGCGAGCGCGGCGTCCGCGGCTTCATGGCGGGCCGCGCCGATCGCGCAGCCGAGCCAGTTGTAGAAAGTGCGGTGCGCCTCGTGCTCCACAGCCTGCGTCCAGCCCTTCGATACATGGCCGGAGACGAACTTTGCGAGGATCGAGGTGACGGGCGGCGCATTCGTGTCCGCGGCGACGTGCGTGTTGTGTGCCATGGCGGCTCCTAGTCTTCGAGTTGGATGTTGCGTGCCTTGGCGAGTTTCGTCCAGCGCGCGATGTCGGCCTTGATGTAGTCGCCGAACTGCTCCGGCGTCATGGGCCAGGGCTCCACCGCTTCGCTCGCAAGCTTCTCGCGCATGTCCGGCGCCTTGAGCACCGCGACCTGCGTCTCGTTCAAGCGCTTGACGATGTCCGCGGGCATGCCGGCCGGACCGACCGAGCCGTACCACTGCATCGCGTCGAAGCCCTTGAAGCCGGCTTCCTCCATGGTCGGCACGTCCTTGAGCTGCGGGCTGCGCGTCTTGCCGGTGACGGCGAGGGGGCGCATCTTGCCGGAGCGGATGTGCGGCAGCGCGGCGGCCAGGCCCGGGTACATCGCCTGCGTCTGCCCACCGATGAGGTCGGTGATCGCCGGAGCGATGCCTCGATACGGGATGTGCAGCATGAACGCGCCGGTCTCCTGCTTGAAGAGCTCCATCGTCAGGTGCGTGAGCGAGCCCTGGCCCGCCGAGCCGTAGCTGAGCCTGCCGGGGTTGCGCTTGACGTACTCGATGAACTCCTTCACGGTCTTGGCGGGCACGTTCGCGTTGATGGCGAGCACGTTGGGCGTCGCGCCGATCATGCCGATGGGCGTGAACTGCTTGACGGCGTCGTACGCGACCTTGCGCGTGGCGGGCGTCGTGCCGTGCGTGGCCACGTAGCCCTGCATCAGCGTGTAGCCGTCCGGCGCCGCGCGCGCGGTCGCGACGCTGGCGACGACACCGCCGCCGCCGCTCTGGTTGTCCACGAGGAAGGTCTGGCCGAGCAGGGCGCCCCAGCGCTCGGTGACGACGCGGGCGATCATGTCGTTGCCGCCGCCGGCGGCGACGGGGACGATGTAGCGGATGGGCTTGGACGGCCAGGCCTGCGCGATGGCGAAACCGGGGATGAGGGCGGCAGTGGCTCCTGCCTGCAGCAAAACGCGGCGTTTCATGGGGTGATGTGTCTCCTGGGAAGACGGCCATGGTGGACCGCGGGGCGGACGCTGTAAAGTGCAAGTTTGCTAGCCTTTATTGCAGAACGTGCAACCCTCTCCCTCTGGCTCGACAGTGAGCACCCCCGCCCGAACGCCCGGCTTGGCCGACTTGCGCGCCTTCATCGCCGCTGCCGAGCTGCGCAGCTTCGCGGCCGCGGCCAAGACGCTGCACCTGTCGCTGCCCGCGTTCTCCCGCCGCATCTCCAACCTGGAAGCGCGCCTGGGCGTGAAGCTCTTCGACCGCACCACGCGCAGCGTGGAGCTCACCCTGCTCGGCAGCCGCTTCCTGCGTGAGATCACGCCCGTCGTGGAAGACCTCGACCGGTCCGTCGTGGGCCTGCGCGGCGCAGCGCACCTGGAGGCGGGCGACGTGACGATCGGTTGCGTGTTCTCTGCGGTACACCACTTCATGCCGGCCGTGATCGATTCCTACCGCGAGCGGCACCCCAACGTGCTGGTGCGCATCATCGAGGATGGTGCGGACGGCGTGTTTGCATCAGTCAAGCATGGCGAGGTGGACTTCGGCATCAACTACATCGGCATGCAGGAGCCCGACGTGGAATTCACGCCGCTGATGCAGGACGCCTACGTGCTCGCCTGCCGTTCGGACCACGAGCTCGCCAGGCGCCGCTCCGTGCGCTGGGACGAGCTCGGCGCGTGGGACCAGGTGCGCGTCGCCCAGGCCAGCCGCAACCGCGTGTTCATCGACCACGCGCTGGCGGCAGCGCCCTCGCAAAGGCGCCCGGTGTGCGAGGTGCGGCATGTATCCACGCTGATCGGCCTGGTGGAAGCGGGGCTGGGCGTGGCGATCGTGCCGCAGCTCACCGTGCCGCGCAAACCGGCGGGCGTGGTGGGCATTCCGCTCAAGCCGTCCGTCACCCGGTCCATCGGTTTGATCCAGCGAACCGGCCGCACCCTGTCGCCCGCGGCGGCCGCATTTGCGAAATTGTTGTTGCAAACGAGCAAAACGGGGGCCCGGGTTCGCCACCGTTGAGCCAGGGGCGCCGCCGTTGGTAGACTTTTCCCTGAAGTCACCAACCAGAACACAGCGAGGCTCCCATGAGCGACTACCACGGCACCGCGGGCGACGACACGATCAACGAATCGGCCCTCGGCTTCACCGACCACGTCACCATCTACGGCGGCGCGGGCAACGACACCGTCACGCTCGGCTTCGGGAGCGTGGTGGGCCAGCAGGGCAACGACACCCTCATCGGCACCACGCGCTGGTCCACCGCGGCCTACTGGGATTCGCCCGCACCCGTCACCGTGAATTTCGCGACGGGGAAGGTGCTGGACGGCTGGGGGACGACCGACACGCTCGTCGACCTGTGGACGGTGCACCTGGGCAGCGGCAACAACCAGGTGACGGGGTCGGACCATGACGAATCCGTCTGGCCCACCGCGCCCGGCAGCAACAGCATCGACCTGGGCGGCGGCACCGACACCGTCACCTACTACGGTGCGAAAGCGTCCGAGGCCACGGTCACGTACGACGCGGCCCAGCACGCCTTCACGGTCGTCAAGCATTTCGCGAACGGCGTGACTGGCACCGACGTGCTGCGCAACGTGGAGGCGGTGGTCTTCCGCGCCACGGACAACAGCGAGGAAGTCCTCGACACGTATCGCTTCACCGGCCCCTTCGGCCCGTACGCGACGGCAGCGATTCCCAGCGGCAACGGCATCCAGCAGCTGCTGCAGGGCGATTTCAACGGTGACGGCAAAGTGGACATCTGGGTCGCGCGCATCGACGACGCGACGACAGGCGACGTCTACAGCCCCGCGCAGATCCTGCTGGGGGATGGCGCGGGGCATTTCACGGACGGAACCTCGCAGGTGTTCTCCGGCGTGATTCCCTCGACGCAATACGGCCCGCGCATCGCGGGCGCCGACTTCAACGCCGACGGGATCACCGATGTCTTCATCCCCGACTTCGGGCCGGACAAGGCGCCCTTCAACGGCGGCCAGAACCGACTGTTCGTGAGTGCCGGCGGCCACCTCACCGACCAGTCGGCTCAGCTGGGCCAGCGGCTGACGCAGGGCCATGGCGTCTCCATCGGCGACATCGACGGCAACGGCTTCCCGGACGTGCTGGTCGATGGCCTGAACGATCCGAGCGGCCGCGCGAACGAGGTGATCCTCAGCAACGGCCAGGGCGGCTTCACCACCAACACTTCGCTGTTTCCCTCCGTCGTGCAGAAGCCGGGCACCTGGGCGGGCGGCAACACCTGGTCCTATGCCGGCGACCTGAACGCCGACGGCATGACGGACATCGTGCTGGGCACCTGGGAGAACACCGGCGGGCCGACGCGGCTGCTGCTGGCCTCCGCGCCCGGCGTGTTCACCAATGCCGGCGTGCATACCCTGCCGGACACGGGCGTGAGCGAGCCGACCATCGTCGCGATCTCGCCGATCGATTTGAACGGCGACGGCCTGCGCGACCTCGTGCTGTCCGCCACCAACGGCGGCGAGCGTTCGCAGTTCTACCAGGTGCCTTACCTGCAGTTCCTGGTGAACCAGGGCGGCGGCAATTTCTCGGACGAGACGGCGCTGCGTTTTGCGCAGGACCCGGCGAACCACGCGGGCTACTGGTACAAGTTCGTCGAGATCGCGGACGTGAACGGCGACGGCGCCGACGACATCCTGGCGGTGACCAACAACGAGTACGGCGACAGCGCCGACCTGCTGATGAACGACGGCAGCGGGCATTTCAGCATCGCGCGCACCTTCCTCGGGCACCGCATCGTGCACGTGATGGACGTGAACGGCGATGCGATCCCCGAGCTCGTCGCCGCCACGGGAAGCGTGCTCACGGTCTTCCAGAACGACATCTTCACCGGCCGCATCGGCCAGCTCGTGTTCCATCCGGGCGAGCGGCCCGAGCACATCGCGGGCGGCGCGGGGATCGACACGGCGGTGTATGCGGATGCGGCGACTTCGTACACGCTGTCGCATGCCGGCGCGGCGTGGTCGGTCACGCGCACGGGGCTGGATGTCGACACGCTGAACGGCGTCGAGCGGCTGTCCTTCGCGGACCACAAGGTGGCGCTGGACCTGGAGGGACACGCGGGCGTCATCGCGCGCTATCTCGGCGCGGTCTTCGGCGCCGCGTCGGTGCACGACATGACCTATGCCGGCATCGGCCTGTCGCTGATCGACGGCGGCACGAGCGAGGCGGACCTGATGCAGCTGGCCCTGGGGGTGCGCTTCACGCCGGGCACGAGCAATTCGCAGTGGGTGTCCGCGGTCTACCAGAACGTGGTGGGCGTCGCGCCGTCGGCGGGAGAGCTGGCGCACTTCACGGGAATGCTGGACAGCGGCGCGTATTCACGCGTGGAATTGGCGCAGCTGGCGGCGGCGCAGGACGTGAATGCGGCGCACATCGAACTCGCTACCCTGGTCGGTGTAACGGGGTTGGCGTACGTCTGACAGATCATTCGCCGCGCGCCAAGGGTTCCTCGAAGTTCGCCAGCAACCGAACCCGCCCGGCCCGCACGTGCTTCTCCGCAGCGGCCTTCGCGCGTGACTGGTTGGACGCGGCGATCGCCTCGTAGATCGCCCGGTGCTCCACGTTGGAGCGGCGCATGTTGCCCGGCACGTTGAAGTACTTGCGCCGCACCAGGTGCAGCTCCTTCACGTAGTCGTCGTACGCCTGCTGCGCGCGCTGGTTGTTCGAGAGTTCCAGAATCAACTCGTGGAATTGGAGGTTCAGCTCGTAGTACTTCGAGCCGTCGTCCGCGTCGCACGCCTTGTCCATCGCGGTGAGCAGGCGCTCGAACTTGCGCGCATGCTCCTCGTTGAAGTGCTCGCACGCGCGCTCGGCCGCATAGCCGAACACGAGGGCCCGCAGCTCGTACACCTCCAGCATCTCGCGCAGCGACAGCTGCCGCACGTAGACGCCGCGATTGGGCACGGCGTTCACGATGCCCAGGCCCGCCAGCACCTTGATCGCCTCGCGGATCGGCCCGCGGCTGGTGCCCATGCGCAGGGCCAGCGCGGCCTCGTTCAGGCGCTCGCCGGGCTTGAACTCGCCCGCGTAGATGAGCTGCTTGAGTTCGGCGACGATGGCCTGCGACAGGCCGGCGCCGCGGACGGTGGAGGGCGAGGTGGGCATGGCTACATCGTACCGTCAGGCGGGCTCCTGGGACATCACTCGACCTTGACCTTGGCGCTCTTGACGAGGTTCACCCAGAACTTGCCGTCCTCGACGAGGAAACTGTTGAATGCGTCGGGCGAGGCCGAGAGCGAGACTTCCGTCCCGTCGCGCGCCAGCGCCGCCTTCACCGAGGCCTGCTGCATGGCGGTGGTCGTCGCGTCGAACACCTTCTTGACGATCGCGGGCGGCGTCCCGGCGGGCAGGAACATGCCGTACCAGAACTCCAGGTTGTATTCGGGCAGGCCCGCTTCCTTCATGCCGGGGATGCCGGGGACGAGCGGCGAGCGCTCGCGCGTACTCACGGCCAGGGCCAGCAGGCGGCCGCCGTTCGAGGCTTGCGGCAGCACCGAGGGCGCTGTGCCGAAGGTGAGCTGCGTGTCGTTGGCCATCACCGACTGGATCGCGAGCGCGCCGCCCTTGTAGGGCACGTGCGTCATCTGCGCGCCCGTGATCTGCTGGAACAGCGCCGCGCCCAGGTGCGGCGCCGAACCGTTGCCCGATGTCGAGTAATTGAGCTTGTCCGGGTTCTTCTTCGCGGCGGCGATCAGGTCGGGCACGGACTTGATGCCGGTAGCGGGATTGACGGCCAGCACCAGCGGCGAGGTCGTCATCTTCGTCACGGGCAGCAGGTCGCCCGGCTTGTATTGCAGCGCCGGGTTGAGCGCGGGGTTCACCGAGATGCTGCTGGGGCTCGCGATCAGCAGCGTGTAGCCGTCGGCGGGCGACTTGGCGACGATGTCCGCCGCGATGCTCGAGCCGTTGCCCGGCTTGTTGTCCACCACCACGGTCTGGCCCAGCGCCTTGCCGAGCGCGTCGCTCATCGAGCGTGCCACGATGTCCGCGGCGCCGCCGGGCGCGAAGCCGATCACGAGGCGGATCGGCTTGCTGGGATAGGCGGCTTGCGACCACGCACCGCATGCTGTGGCGGCCAGCGTCAGCGCCAGGGCGTACTTCATCGACTTCATGTTCTCGTCTCCTTGTGTTCTGTACTTCAGGGCATGCGCAGGACGATCTTGCCCACGTGCCCGCCCGATTCCATCAATGCCTTGCCCTGCGCGAGCTGCGAAAAGTCCAGCACCTGGTCGATCTGCGGCTTGATGCGTCCCGACGCGAAATGCGGCATCACTTCGGCCGCGAAGCGCGGCACGGCCGCGGCCTTCTGCGCCTTGCTGCGCAACTTGTTGGACACGCCGAAGAGCGTGAGCCGCTTCGCATGCAGGGCTTCCAGGTCGATGTCGGCATGCAGCACGCCATCGACATAGCCGACGGTCGCGAGGCGCGCCTCGAAGGCGGCGACACGGACGTTCTCCGCGAAGACCGATCCGCCCACGGTGTTCACGACCACATCGGCGCCGTGCTGCGCCGTCGCTTCCATGACGGCGGGGCCGAAATCCGGGCCGCGCGTGCACAGGCCGAGGTCCAGGCCCAGGGGGCGGAGCAGGTCCAGTTTCTTCTGCGAGCCCGAGGTGCCGATCACCTTCGCGCCCAGCGCCTTGCCCAGTTGCAGGCAGGCGACGCCGACGCCCGAGGACACGCCGTTGATCAGCAGCCACTCGCCCGGCTTCAGCCGGCCGTGCAGCACCAGCATGTCGAAAGTCACGTGGAAGGTGAGCGGGATGCTCGCGGCCTCCTCGAAGGACAGGTTCGCTGGGATGGCCATCGCCTCGGCCACGTCGAGCAGGGCGTATTCGGAGAAAGCGCCGTTGCACCGGCCCATGACCTTGTCGCCCGTCCTGAATCCCGTCACGCCTTCGCCGAGCCCCGCGACCTCGCCGGCGCATTCGCCGCCGATGGCCTTCCAGCTGCCGGGCTTGCCGTGCAGGCCGTGGCCCACGATGAACTCGCCGCGGTTGAGCGACGCGGCGCGCACGCGAACCAGCAGCTGCCCGGCGCCGGGTTGGGGCGTGGGCGTGTCGCGCAGTTCGAGCACGGTGTCCGTGTCGGTCATCTGCATCCAGTAGGACTGCATCGGGTGATTCCTTTCAGCGGCCGGTGAAGACCGGCTTGCGTTTTTCCATGAAGGCCGTGCGGCCCTCGGTGTAGTCGGCGCTTTCGAAGCAGCCGCGGATGAGCGAGGTGCACAGTGCCATGTCGAGATCGGTCGAGGGTTTGAGGATCTCGCGCGTGATCGCCTTGCCGGCCATCACGGTGAGCGGCGCGTTGTCCGCCATCGCGGTGGTGTATTCCGCGAGCAGGCTCTCGAGCCCGTCGGGCGCGGCGACACGGGTGACCAGCCCCATCGTCTTGGCTTCGACCGCATCGATGCGGCGGGCGGAGAAGAACAGGTCCTTGGCGGCGCCGGGGCCGACGAGGTCGACGAGGTTCTTCATCGCGGAGTAGCGGTAGCCCAGGCCCAGGCGCGCGGCGGGGATCGCGAACACCGAATCGGTCGAAGCGATGCGGATGTCGCACGCGATCGCCACGTTCACGCCGCCGCCGATGCAGTAGCCGCGGATGCAGGCGAGCGTCGGCTTGGGGAAATCGAAGATGCCCGTGAGCGTCAGCTCGGCCATGGCCTCGTAGCGCGCGACGGCTTCCTTCGCAGCGCGCATGTCCTCGAACTGCGAGATGTCCGCGCCGGACACGAAGGCCTTCTCGCCCGCACCGGAGAACACGACCAGCCGCACGCGGTCGTCGTCTCTGGCCAGCGCCAGCAGCGGGGGCACGGCCTCCCACATGTCGACCGACAGCGCGTTGTGCTTGGCCGGGTTGTTGAAGCGGATGTGCAGCGTGCTGCCGGCCAGCCAGGTCTGCACGCGTTCGGTGATGGATTGGTATTCGGGATGCGTCATCAATAGACTCCGGTGGCTTTCATTCGTGCGAGGTCGGTGTCGGCGATGCCGAGCTCGCGCAGGATCTCTTCGGTGTGCTCGCCGCGCCGCGGTGCCGCGCGCGCGATGGTGCTCGGCGTGCGCTCCAGCTGCACCGGCTGGCCCACGAGCTTTTGCGGGCCCATGCGCGCGGACACGACTTCCTTCACCATGCCGAGGTGCGCGATCTGCGGCTCCGCGAACACCTCGCGCATGTCGCTGATGAGGCCGCACGCGACGCCGCCCTCGTTGAATTGCGTGATCCAGTGGCTGCGGTCCTGCGCGGCAAGGCGTTCGTTGATCTGCGCGTTGAGCGAGTCGCGGTTGACGTCGCGCGATGCCTTGTCGTGGTAGCGCGGGTCCTCGATCCACTCCGGCGCGCCCAGGATGTTGCAGAAGCGCTCCCAGATCTTGGAGCCGAACACGGCGATGTTCAAGTAGCCGTCGCGCGCCTTGTACACGCCCGTGGGGATGCTCGTGGGGTGGAAGTTGCCGGCCTGCGTCGCGACTTCGCCGTCGATGAGGAAGCGCGACGTCTGGAAGTCCATCATGTAGACCATCGCCTCGAGCAGCGAGGTGTGCAGCCACTGGCCCTTACCCGAGGATTCGCGCTCCAGCAGGGCGACCAGGATGCCCTGCGCCGCGAAGATGCCCGCGCACAGGTCGGCGATCGGGATGCCGACGCGCATCGGCCCTTCGCCGGGAATGCCCGTGACGGACATCAGCCCGCCCATGCCTTGCGCGATCTGGTCGAAGCCCGGGCGCGTCGCGAGCGGGCCGCTCTGGCCGAAGCCGGAGATGCTCGCGTACACGAGCTTCGGGTTGTCCTTCGCGAGCGATTCGTAGTCGATGCCCAGGCGGAACTTCACGTCGGGGCGGAAGTTCTCCACCACGACGTCGGCGCCCGCGATCAGGCGCTTGAGCGTGGCGATGCCTTCCGGCTCCTTCAGGTTGAGCGTGATCGAGCGCTTGTTGCGGTGCGTGTACTGGTAGTCCGAGCCGTCCTGGCCGCCGAGCGTGTCGTCGCCGCGCATGTGCTCGGGCATCTGCACCTGGATGACGTCGGCGCCCCAGTCGGCGAGCTGGCGGCAGCAGGTGGGGCCGGCGCGCACCTGCGTGAGGTCGATGACGCGAAAGCGCGCGAGCGCGGAAGAGGCGGGCTGGTGGGGCATTCGGCGGGGTCCGGAAACGGTGCAGGGGAGGACGGTTAGTGTTACCACTACTCGCCAAAGTGTCAACACTTGCGCTAGGATCTTCAGCATTCTGAAAGGGCGTTGCCATGTCTTGCTCCCACCGGCTCGCCGCGCTGTGCGCGTCGCTCTTCCTTGCCATCCCCACCCACGCCGAAGTGGTCCGCTTCGAGGTGCTGCAGAGCAGCCCGCGTTCGAGGGCCGAAGCTTCGGCAACGTGGGGCCCTACGTGAAGATCACGGGCCGCGCGACGATCGCAGTCGATCCTTCGGATCGCCGCAACGCCGTCATCGCCGACATCGACAAGGCGCCGCGCAATGCGCAAGGGCGGGTCGAGGCCGTCGCCGATGTGGTGCTGCTGCGCCCTGCGGACCCGGCCCGCGCGAACGGCACGCTGCTCGTGGACATCCCCAACCGCGGCACCAAGCTCGCGCCGCAACTGTTCGACGACGCCGCCAATCCCGCGGCGACGCAGGCCGACAAGCCCGGCGATGCCGGCATCGGCTTCCTGCATTCGCAGGGCTACACATGGCGTGGATCGGCTGGCAGGCGGACATCCCCTCGCAGCCGAACCAGCACGCGCTGCTCGCACCCGTGGTGCCCGGCGTCAGCGGCCCGGCGCGCGAGGAATTCCTCTACGACCACATGCGCTCGCCGGCGACGTCGACGCTGTCCTGGCCCATCGCGGACCCGTCTTCGCTCTCGGTGACGGTGCGCGCGAAGTGGGACGCGCCGCGCGAAAAGCCGCCCGGCCTCGCGATCCGCGCGACGGGGCCGAACACGGTGGAGATCACGCGACCGGAGACCGGCTTCGATGCGGGCGCGCTCTATGAGGTCACCTACATCGCGCGCGACCCGGCGGTGCTCGGCCTGGGCTTCGCCGCGACGCGCGACGTCGTGTCCTTTTTGCGGCACGACCCCACGTCGGCCAATCCGCTCGCCGCGCGCGGCTACGCACAGCGAGCCATCGGGTTCGGCGTGTCGCAGTCCGGGCGCTTCCTGCGGGACTTCCTCTACCTCGGCTTCAACGAAGACCTCGCGGGCAAACCGGTGTTCGAAGGCCTGATGCCGCACATCGCGGGCGGCCGGCGCATCGCGTCGAACTACCGTTTCGGGCAGAACGGCCGAAACGCGCGCCACCCGCAGGACCCGGCTTGGCAGGCGGACCTCTTTCCCTTCACCTACCAGACGCTGCTCGATCCACTGAGCGGCAAGCGCGACGGCCTGATGGTCCGCTGCCGCGCGACGAACACCTGCCCGCGCGTGATCCAGACCGACAGCGAGCACGAATGGTGGGCGTCGCGCGCGTCGCTGCTGGTGACGGACCTGCAGGGCAACCACCTCGACCTGCCCGCCGATGTGCGCGCCTACATGATCGCGGGCTCGCCGCACTTCGCGGCGCCGGGCGACAGGATGAAAACCGTGCCGACGATGTCGCTGCCGGTCAACCCGATGCACGGGGGCATGCCGATGCGCGCGCTGCTCACCGCGATGCAGGGATGGATCACCACCGGCGCCGAGCCGCCCGCCAGCCGCGTGCCGATGCGCGCGCACGGCACGCTGGTGGACGCGGCCGACGCGGTACGCCGCGACATCCCGGGGCTGCCCTACACGGCGATCCACACGGGCGCGAGCTACACCGACCCGACCGTGTTCCCGCCGAAGCTGCTGGGCATGTACCCCGTGTTCGTCCCGCGCGCGGACAACGACGGCATGTCCATCGCGGGCATCCGCATGCTGCCGCTCGCCGTGCCGCGCGCCACCTACACCGGATGGAATCCGCGCGCGCCGGGCTACGGCGCGGGCACGCTGTTCCCGCTGCAGGGCGCGGTGATCCCCTTCGCGGCGACGCGCGCCGAGCGGGAAGCCGCGAAGGACCCGCGCCTTTCCATCGCCGAGCGTTATGCGGACAACGCCGCCTATGTGAATGCGGTGCGTGCGGCCGCCGCGCAGATGGTGGCCGAACGGCTGCTGCTTCCGCAGGATGCGGAGCGCGCGATCGAGGCGGCGCAGCAGGACAGGCTGTCGCAGCTGCGCTGAGGCTGCTTCGCGGTCACGCCGCGGCCAGGTGTTCCGGCTCGCGGCTCCATTCGCACCAGCCGCCGTCGTACACGCTGATGCGCTCCCAGGCCATCAGCCAGGCGTAGAAGAACGCGAGCGACGCGCGCCAGCCGGTGCCGCAGTAGAAGGTGTTGCGCTGTCCGGCGTGGATGCCGGCCTCGCGCCAGAACGCCTGGATCTCGTGCGCGGGCTTCATCGTGCCGTCCGCGCGGTGGAAATCGCCCATGCAGTGCACGTCGCCGTCGCGCCCCGCGCGGCCCCAGCGCGCGCTGGGTATCTCGCCCTTCGCTTCGATGTAGCCGTAGCCGGAGGTTTGCCCGGTGAACTCCTGCCAGGTGCGGATGCTGACCAGCACGCCGTCGTCGCGCCGCATCAGGTCCTTCACCTGCCGCATGTCCATCAGGTATTCCGGATGGGCAGGGAAGTCGACGCCGAAGTCGGCCGCCGGCGCGTGCGCCACCGCGGCGCCTGTGGCGAGTTCGCCGCCCGACGATACCCAGGCGCCGAAGCCGCCGTCGAGAAGGCGTACGTCCTGCACGCCCGCGTACAGCATCAGGTGCGCCGCACGAGCGGCGGCCAGCGTATTGCGGCCGTAGAGCAGCACCGTCGTGTCGTGGCGGATGCCTTTGGCAAGCAGCAGTTCCAGCAGCGCCGGGTCCGGCACCTTGTTCCACACCGGGCCGTGCTCCAGGTGGCAGGTCTCGAGGTAGCCTGCGCCGGGAATGTGGGCCTCGGCGAACAGGGCGGCGTCCTCGCAGCCCACTTCGAAGAGGCGCCAGCTCCCCGTGGGCGCGGCCACGACCGGCCGGCCGGCGATGAGCGCCGCCAGCCACGTGGGAGTGACCAGGTGCTGCCATCTCGGAAGATGGCGGGGCAGCGCGGCGTGGGCAATCACGGGGGCGGTCCGGCAAGGGGGGAGGGTGGCTCAGTGGAGCACGCCCCGGGCCGGGCCGGCAACGCAATGGGAACGAAAGGTGATTTTGCCAAATGTCAGGCCGCGCCGTGCTCGCGCCTGAGCATGCGTGCTGCTTCCACCATGTTCGCGAGCTTTCCCTGCGCGGATTCGCGCGGCAAATACTTCATGCCGCAGTCCGGCGCGAGGATCACCTGCTCTGGCCTCACGTGCTTCAGCGCGCGGCGGATGCGTTCCGCGATCACTTCCGGTGACTCGACCGCGGGGTCCGACAGGTCGATGCAGCCGACGAGGATCTGCTTGCCCTGCAACTGCGTGAGCTCGCTCGTGTCCAGGTGCGATTGCGCAGTCTCGATGGACACCTGCCGGCAGCGGCAGCCCGCGAGCTCCGGCAGGAACGAATAGCCGCTCGGCCGCTGGTGGATGATGGCCGCGTAGCCGAAGCAGATGTGCACGCATGTCGTGCCCTCCACGCCTTCGAGCGCGCGGTTGAGCGCGGCGAGCCCGTACTGCCGCGCCTTCTCGGGCCGCGCCTGCATGTAAGGCTCGTCGATCTGCACGACGTCGGCGCCGGCGGCGAACAGGTCCTTGATCTCCGCGTTCACCGCCTCCGCGTAATCCATCGCGGCTTCTTCTTCCGATGGGTAGAAATCGTTCTGCGCCTGCTGCAGCATGGTGAAGGGGCCGGGTACAGTGATCTTCGTCATGCGCGTCGTATTTCGCTTGAGGAATTTCAGGTCCTCCACTTCGACCGCATGCCTCCTGCGGATTTTCCCGACGATGCGCGGCACCGGGTTGGGGTGGCCCGAGCGGTCGAGCGCGGAGCCGGGGTTGTCCAGGTCGACGCCTTCCAGCGCGGTGGCGAAGCGGTTGGAGTAGCTTTCGCGCCGGATCTCGCCGTCGCTCACGATGTCCAGCCCCGCGTCCTCCTGGGCGCGGATCGCGATGAGCGTCGCGTCGTCCTGCGCCTGCGCGAGGTAGGGCTCGGGCAAGCGCCAGAGCTCGCGTGCCCGCACCCGCGGCGGGAACCTGCCCGCGAGCTTCGCGCGGTCGATCAGCCATTCAGGCTGCGGGAAACTGCCGACGATGGTGGTGGGGAAGAGCATGCGTTTCTCCTGTCGCTAAATTCCGAGATAAGCCTGCCGGATCTCCGGCCGCTTCATCAATTCATCCGGCTCGCCTTCCGCGACGATGCGGCCCAGTTCGAGCACGCATGCGCGATGGGCGATGCGCATCGCCATCGACACGTTCTGCTCCACCAGCACGATGGTGATGCCGCGTTCGCTGATCCGCTGGATCGCCTCGAACATCGCATTCACCACCAGCGGGGACAGGCCGAGCGACGGCTCGTCGAGCAGCAGCAGGCGCGGGCGCGCCATCAGCGCGCGGGCGATCGCCACCATCTGCTGCTGGCCGCCCGACAGTTCACCGGCGGGCGAGGGCAGCTTCTCCTTCAGGGCGGGGAAGAGCGCGAGCACTTCCTGCAGCGTCTCGCCGCGCTTCGCCTTCGCCGCGGGCAGGAAGCTGCCGACGTCGAGGTTCTCGGCGACCGTCATGCCGGTGAAGAGCCGCCGGCCCTCGGGCACGAGCGCGATCCCCGCCTCGCAGAAGCGGTGCGGCGCGAGCGTGGTGATGTCCCGCCCTTCCATCGCGATGCTGCCGGACAGCGGCCGGTGGATGCCCGCGATCGCGTTCACCAGCGTTGTCTTGCCTGCGCCGTTCGGACCCACGATGCAGAGCAGTTCGCCCGGCGCGACGTGGAGCGAGACGTCCCACACGGCGCGTGCCTGCCCATAGGCAATGGAGAGTTGCCGCAGCTCAAGCATGCGCCACCCCCAGGTAGGCCGTCATCACCTCGGGCCGCTGCATCACCTCGCGCGGCGCGCCTTCGGCGAGCACCGTGCCCTGGTCGAACACGACGACGCGGTCCGTGAGCGCCATCACGGCGTCCATCACGTGCTCGACGAAGACGATGGTGGTGCCCTGGTCGCGGATGCGGCGGATCTGCGTCACCGCCGATTGGATCTCCGTGGGCGTGAGGCCGCACAGCACTTCGTCGAGCAGCACGAGCTGCGGCCGCGCGGCGAGGGCGCGCGCGAGTTCGAGGAACTTGCGCTGGTGCAGGTTGAGGTCGCCGGGCAGCTGGTGGGCCTTGTCGGCGAGATGCGTGAACTCCAGCCACTCGTGCGCCGCATGGCGGCCGCCGTCGAGCGTGGAGATGCCGCGGCCCGCGTACATCGCCGCGATGGCGACGTTGTCCAGCACGCTGAGCTGCGGGAACGGGCGCGGGATCTGGTAGGTGCGCGCGATGCCCGCACGCGCGATATCGTGCGCGGGGAGGCCCGCGAGGTCGCGCCCGCCGAGCCAGACCTCGCCGGCATCGGGAAGGAAATGGCCGCTCACGACGTTGATGAAGGTGGACTTGCCGGAGCCGTTCGGGCCGAGCAGGCCGAGGATTTCGCCCTGGCGGACTTCGAGGCTGACGTTCGATAGGGCCTTCAGGCCGCGGAAGGATTTGGAGAGGCCGATGACGCGAAGGAGTGCCTCACCCGCTCCCTCTCCCGCCTGCGGGAGAGGGTTGGGGTGAGGGTCGGGGCGCGCCTCCCCCTCACCCCCGCCCCCTCCTCCTCCGGGGGCGAGGGAGTTCTGCTTCGAAGTCCGCCGGAACCTTCCCATGAACCCCTGCGGCATGAACAACACCCCCACCACCAGAATCAACCCGATCACCCCTTTGCCCAGCACCGCGTACTGCCCGCCCGTGAACGCGAACAGCAGCCCCGTAATCGCCACCGCCCCAATCGCAGGCCCCGCCCAGTGCCGCGTGCCCCCGAGAATGCTCATGAGCACCACGGTCAGCGGCACGGTGAGATTGAAAGTCTCCGCCGTCGTCACATACGAGATGAAGAGCGCATGAATCCCGCCGACCCATCCCGCGAGCGCGCAGGACACGGCAAGCGCCGCCAGCTTCCAGCGGTAAGTCGGCACGCCCATCACTTCCGCCGCGTCCTCATCGTCATGGATCGCGAAGAGTCCCGCCCCGAAGCGCGAATGGCGGATCGCCCAGGACACGAGCAGGGTGACGACCGCAGCGGCCAGCATCAGCAGGTACAGGCTCGACGTAGGCGTGGGCCCGATCGCGGGCACCGGCACGGCGTTCAGGTAAACACCCGGCCCGCCGTCGATGGACGTGTTGCCGATGATCGTGGCCAGTACGAAAGTCACCGCGAGGCTGAGCAGCGCGAACACTTCGCCGCGGATGCCGCGCACGCGAAACACGACCGCCCCCACCGCGACACCGATCGCGGCCGCGACGATCGCCGCCGCGGGCAAGGTCCACAGAAACGGCCAGCCGAACTTGCCCGCGAGCGTGGCCGTCGTGTACACGCCCGCGCCGAAGAACGCCCCATGCCCGAAAGAAAAATACCCCGCGTACCCGGAGAGGATGTTCCAGGATGTCGCGAGCACGATCCAGAACAGCGCGAGGTAGAGGAAGGATTCGTAGAAGGACGGCAGCTTCAGGAAGGGCAGCGCCGCCATCAGCACGCCGGCTGCGACGATGCCGGCAGGAGCGCGGCGCAGCCTCATCGCACGCGCCCCGGTCGCAACAGCAGGATCGCGATGAGCAGCGTGAAGGACACCAGCGGCGCCCACGACGGCGACGTGACGGCCATCGTCACCGCTTCGCTCACGCCGATCACGATGCCTGCAACCAGCGGGCCGAGCGCGCTGCCCAGGCCGCCGAGCATCACGGCCGCGAACACCACGCCGACCCAGGTGTACATCTGCGAGGGGCTGATGCTGCCGGACAGCGCGATGCACACGCCCGCCACGCCGGCGATCGCGGAGCACGTGCCCGCGAGCAGGAAGCCGTTGCGCCGCTGGTCGATGCCGAAGGCCGCGGCCACGGGTGCGTCCTCGGCGGAGGCGCGCAGGGCCTTGCCGAGATCGGTGAAGCGCAGCACGGCCCAGATCGCGACAGAAATCGACACGGCCAGCACGAGCGTCATCACCTCGGGCAGGGGCAGGAAGAGGGGGCCGAGGCGGAACTTCATGTCGCCGTAGTGCGACTCCAGTTTGCGCGGGTCCGCCGTCCAGATCGTCTGCATCACCGATTCGACGATGCCCATGCAGCCGAAGGTGAGCAGCAGCGAGCTGAAGGGCGTGAGCCTGAAACGGTCGGTGAGCCCATGCAGCCCCGCGCCGAGTGCGAACATCAGCGGCACGATGCACGCGAGCGTCAGCAGCGGATCGAGCTTGCCGACCGCCGACAGTTGCCAGCAGATGTACGCGGACAGGAATGCAAACGCGAAGTGCGCGAGGTTGATGGTGCGCAGCAGGCCCCAGCTGAGGCCGAGCCCCAGCCCCAGCAGGCCGTACAGCGCACCGGTGAACACGCCCGACAGGATGGACTGCGAGAGGAGGGTCCAGCTGGGGAAGGACATCCGGCTATCGGGCCGTCATCACCGCGCCGGGGGCTGCGACGTCCTTGGGCCAGACCACGACCCACTTGCCGTTCTGGATCTGCTTCACGTGCATCAGGTCGTCGCCGTAGTTCGACGCGCCGTTGAAGCGCAGCGTGCCCTGGATCGTGTTGACGCGGTTCTTCTTCAGCCAGTCGGCGATGGCCTTGTCGTCCAGGCTCTTCGTCGCCGTCACCGCGGCCTCGAGGATCTGCCAGGCGGTGAACGACGCCGCAGCCTGCACTTCGACGGCGGTGTCGGCGAAGCCCGCCTTCGCCGCGCGCTCGTGATAGGCCTTGATGAAGTCGGCCGCCTGCGGGCGCGTGGTGAAGGGCGGGTGCTCCTCGAAAATCGTGACCGACAGCGCGCCGTTCGCCTCGGGCGCAGTGACGAGCGGGCCGGGCGCGGGATAGAGGTAGAAGTGCTGCGGCGGCGCGTAGTCGATCTTCTTCATCGCGTCGAGCAGCAGGTTGCCATCCACACCGATTGCGCCGACCCACACGAAGTCGGGCTTCGCATCCTTGATGCGCGCGGCGATGGGCCCGAAATCGCGGTTGCCGAATTCCCATTCGAGGAACAGCACCTCCTGCAGGCCGCGCTTCTTGAGCGTCTCCCGCGCGCCCATGGACATGAAGTGGATGGACGGGAACTTGCTCGTCACCACCGCCACCGTCTTCGGCGGCTTCGGGCCGTTGGCCAGCGCCTCGAACACGGTGTTCGTCGTGGTGTTGCCCGGGTCCGAGCCGAGCGACCAGGCGGGGAACTGCATGTCGTACTTCGCGAGCGAAGGCACGCCGAGCGTGTGATGGATGAGCACCTTGTTGTAGCGCTGCGCGACGCCCATCGCCGAGAGGATCGCGCCCGTGGCGTACGGGCCCATCAGCAGGTCGACCTTGTCCGAGGTGAGGAGCTGCTCGTATAGCGTGCGCGCGAGGTCCGGCTTGGACTGGTCGTCCTTCACGATCCATTCCACCTTGCGCCCGAGCAGGCCGCCGCGCCGGTTGAGGTCGTCCACGTAGATCTCGCCGACCAGCTTGTGCACCTGCGCGGTCGACGAGAGCGGGCCGGTGAGCGCGAGCGTGCTGCCGATGCGGATCGGCTGCGCCTGTGCCCAGGCCGCGAGCGGGGAGGCCGCCACGGCGGCAGACACGGCCGCGCCGAGAACGGTGCGGCGCTGGATCGATGAGGTCTTCTTCATGGCTTGTCTCCTTGTTGTTTCAATCACCGGGATGCGAATCGCGAAATCCACGTGTCGAAGTTCGCGAGCACACCGCGCAGGAACTCCTTCGTGTCGGCCACCATTGGTCCGTCGCTGTCGAAGAGCGTGGCGACGCGGCCCAGGTACACCTCCGGGTGCGGCATCACGACGGAGCCGCTTCCCGTGAGCGTCTGCTTCAACGCGAACGAACCCGCGAGCCCGCCCAGCGGCCCGGCGCTCTGCGCCATCACGAGCGAGGGCTTGCCCACCCACAGGTTCTTGCCATTGGGCTTGGATGCGACGTCGATGGCGTTCTTCACGCCGCCGGGGATGGAGCGGTTGTATTCGGGGACGACGAAGAGCACGGCGTCGAACCCCTGCACACCGGTGCGGAATCGCTCCCACGGCTGCGGCGCGTTCGCTTCGAGGTCGCCGTTGTAGATCGGCAGGTCGCCGTGCGGCAGTTCGGTGAGGGTCATGCCCGCAGGTGCAAGCTCGTGCAGGGCTTGCGCGATGCGGCGGCTATAGGAAGCCTGGCGCAGGCTGCCGATGATCACGGCGACGTTCGATGTCATGCGGGCGCCTTCCTCGCGATCATCTCGTCGATGTCGCCGTTGTGTTGGCCGAGCGTCGGCGGGGGCACGACCGACAGCGAGCGCTGCCCGTCGAAGGAGACGGGCGGCCGCACCGTGCGGAACTCGCCCATGGTCGGGTGCGTCGCGGAGATGAGCAGCTGCAGGTGCTTCGCCTGCGGGTCTTCCAGTGCCTCGTCGGTGTCGTACATCGGCGCGTGCGGCACGTCTTCGGCGAGCAGGCGGTTGCACCATTCGGTGCGCGTGCGCGTCGCGAAACGTTCGGACAGGACGCCGATCATCGCTTCCTGGTTGGCGATGCGCGCCTCGCGCGTGGCGAAGCGCTCGTCCTGGAAGATCGCAGGCCGCTCGATCGCGTTGGCCAGGCCCTGCCAGAACTTCTCCGGTGACGACATGTGCAGCGCGACCCACTTGCCGTCCTTGCACTCCATCACGTACGACTGCGACACGCGCGGGCGGCTGTACGGCCCCATCACTTCGCCGGCGGAGTAGTAGTGGGTGAACGCGTCGAGGTTCCAGTGCGTCATCGCCTCCAGCATCGACACCTCGACCTTGCGGCCCAGGCCCGTTTGCGAACGCTCGTACAGCGCGCCGAGGATGCCGTACGCCGCGTAGAAACCGGTGACGGCATCGGCGATCGCCGGCCCGACGACGCGCGGGTTCTCCGGGTTCACGAGGAGCTTGAGGTAGCCGCTGGCGGCCTGCGCGACGGTGTCGTAGCTCGGACGCGAGGCGGACGGCCCGGTCGCGCCGAAGCCGCTGATGGAGCAGTAGACGAGGCGCGGGTTCAGCTTGTGCAACTGCTCTTCGCCGAGCCCCATCTGCTCCGCCACCCCCGGACGAAAATTCTGGATGTAGACGTCGGCGGTTTTGAGCAGCGCGTACAGCTTTTCCTTCTCTGCCGCAGACTTGGTGTCGATCGTGATGCTGCGCTTGTTGCGGTTGTAGGTCTGGAAGTGCGGGCTGTACAGGCCGCCCTTGAACGCGCGGAACGGATCGCCCGTGCCCGGCTGCTCGATCTTGATCACGTCCGCGCCGAGATCGCCGAGCAGCATGCCGCAGGCGGGCCCGGTGATGAACGTGCCTTGCTCCAGCACGCGCACGCCCTTGAGCACTTCGATCACGCGGGCTCTCCCGTCCGGGGAGCGGGGCCCTCGTACACCAGCTCGCGTGTCGCCTGGAAGGAGAGGGCGAATCCGCTCGGGTTCACCGCTTCCTCGCACAGGTGCGCGATGAGGCCTGCGGCGCGCGCGAGGATGGGCACGCCGCGCAAGCCCACGAGCGGGAAGTTGGTGCCGAGCAGCACGGCCGGGATCGCGGCGGACACATTGAGCTTCAAGTCCTTGCCGACGATGTCGGGGATGGCGGCCTCGACTGCTTCGGCGATCTGGACGAAGCGAAGGCTCGTGCCCGCATCCTTCGCCACCTGGAAGAGCGCCGCCACGCGCGGATCGCGCTCCTTGTGCAGTGAGTGGCCGTAGCCGGGGATCGTCTTGCCCGCGGCACGCCAGCGTTTCACCGCTTCACTCGCGGCACCGAGCAGGTCACCATCGGCAGCCTGCTCGTCGATCTCCTTGAAGAAGCGGCCCGCCGTCTCCGACGCACCGAGGATCACGCTGCCGCAACCGAGGATGCCCGCGGCGACTGCGCCCTGCAGCGCATCCGGCGCGGCGGCGTACGTCATGCGCGCCGCCTGCACGCTCGGCACCATGCCGTGGTCGGCGATGGCCACCAGCGTGGCGTCGAGCACCTTCACGTCGCCGGGGGAAGGGCGCTGCCCCGTCACCAGCAGGCTGAAATATTCCGTGAAGCCGATGCGCCCGATCAGGTCGCGGCAGAGGTCCTCGCCGCGCACGGTGATGGTGTGCTCGTCCGAGGTGCTGATCGCGGTGCGCGGCACCGTCGACTTGCCGATCTTGTTGATGGACGCGGCGCTCATGCCTGGCCCAGGGGAATCAGGCGGAAGTCGTAGTGCGCCACGTGGTAGGGCTTGTTCATCTTGCGGCCGTCCATCGCGGTGCCGGGCTCGTGCTTCTCGAACTCCACGATCAGGCTGTCGCGCACGCCGAACACCGCGTCGGAGTCGAGGTAGGGGCTGTCCTTCACGAACAGGTGCGTCGTCACTTCCTTGTGGCCGGGCGCGGACACTTTCATGTGGATGTGCCCGGGGCGATTGGGGTGGCGGCCCATCTTTCGCAGCATGTCGCCGACCGGGCCGTCGTCGGGCACCGGGTAGAAGGTGGGGCGGATCGACCAGAACCAGTAGCGGCCCTGTTCGTCGGTGCGGATGCGGGCGCGCGCGCGCATGCCGCCGTCCTCGCGCTGCATGTCGTACACGCCGTCGCCGTCGCCCGACCACACATCCAGCAGCGCGCCCGCGAGCGGCTTGCCTTCGAGGTCCGTGACGCGGCCGCTGTAGAGCGCGGGCTCCCCCGGCACGCCCTCGGCGATGTCGGCGCCCAGCGGCACGTCCGGTGCGCCAACCCAGTAGAACGGCCCTTGCACGGTTGCATCGGTCGGGGGCGTCGCGCCGGTGCGGCCCTTCAGGGCGCGCGCATGTTCCAGCGCCACGACCTGCATCGACAGGCCCAGCGTGTCGGAGAGCAGGATGAACTCCTGGCGCTTCTCGTCGCAGGTCTTGCCGCAGGCGGTGAGGAATTCGATGGCCTTGAACCACTCGTCGCCCTTCAGGTCGACTTCGCGCGCGAAGGCGTGCAGGTGGGTGATGAGCGAGGTCATCACCTCCTTGAAGCGCGGGTCGTCGCTCTCGGCCATGCGGGCGATGACGGCGGGGGTGATGCTTTCGGTGTCGTAATCCATCTGCGCCATGCAGTTCTCCTGAACAGTCCGCGGGACTCTATCGATTGACAGTGCGCGGAAGAAGTGAAGAATTTCGATGATTCGAATCGACGCCGTCGATCATTCACACTGGTAAACCCTATGGAGCTGCGGCACCTGCGCTATTTCGTCGCGCTGGCGGAATGCCTGTCGTTCACGCGCGCGGCCGAGCGCGCGCACGTCACGCAGTCCACGCTGTCGCACCAGATCCGCCAGCTCGAAGACGAGCTCGGCCATCCGCTCTTCGACCGCATTGGCAAGCGCGTGATGCTCACCGAGGCGGGCGAGACCTTCCTCGGCTACGCATCGAAGGCACTGCTGGAGGTGGACCACGGCCTGTCGCACCTGATGGGCGTGGGTGACCAGTTGACGGGCGAGGTGCGCATCGGCTCGACGGGCACCTTCAACATCGGCTTCGTGCCCGAATGCATGGCGATCTTCCTCAAGCGCAACCCGACGGTAAAGGTGACGGTGGACGAGCTCGCCGCCGACGCGATCGCGCAGCGTTTAATCGATGCGGCGCTGGACGTCGGCATCGCCTACCAACCGGCGGACCCCGCGCGGCTCTGGTTCGAGCCGCTCTATACGGAGGAGCTCGTGCTGGTGGTGTCCGCGAAGCATCCGCTCGCGCAGCGCAAGCGCGTGCGCATGGTGGAGTTGCACCGGCAAAGCCTGGTGCTGCTGCCGCGCAGCTTCACCACGCGCACGATGTTGGACGATTGCTTTCGCGCGTGCGGCGTGGAGCCGGTGGTGGCGGCGGAGATGAACACCATCGCGCCGATGATCGGGCTGGTGGGCCGGACGCAGCTTGCGGCGATCGTGTCGATCCACGCGGTGCAACCGCGTGATGACGTGCGGGTGATCCCGATCGAGAACCCGACGCCGGTGCGGACGCCGGGGATGCTGTGGAAGCGGGATGCGAAGCAGTCGGCGGCGGTGCGGTCGTTTGCTTCTTGTATCCGGAAGCTGGCGTTGGGGAGGAGTTTGCGGACCCAGGTGTGAGTGCAGAATTCCGGTTTCGGATGACCGATCGGATGAGGGAGGCCAATGCGGAGTTCTTCGTGGCGGGCCATATTGCTCGCCTTCTTTCTGCTCGCCAGCAGCAGTGTCTGGGCGCTGCCGGAGGGCCGGCGTGCCTGCACCCTGGGCTACGTCAATAGCATCTTCACGCCATCGCAATGGCCCGACCGTTCCCTGGAGCAGCTTGCACACGGCCAATTGGGTGTGATCGATCCGCGTTTCGATCACTTCTACCTGTTCCTCGCCTATCGGCGCGTCACGGGAAAACCCGTGACGCTGGCCGACCTCGATCGGTTGCGCCAATTCGATCCGTGCTGGGATGATGGCTCATCGGGATTCCATGGGAAGGAGTGGGCGAGTTCCTCGGTGATGCAGGCGGCCCGCCGCGAATGGTTCAGTGCGAGGAGCGCGTCGGGCCTGCCTGCGGTCCGGCCGGGCGCGGGAGCAAGACCCGTGAGCTCGGTGATGGGGTATGCCGAGTCGGCGCTGCCCAACTGCAATCCGTCGGCGTTTCGTACGGCGGCGCGGACCTTGCGAGACCGGATGGCGGCACACGGCGCCGGCGCCTGGGTGGGGGTCTGGGCAGAGGGCCAGGATAGGGTCATGCAACTTTGCTTCGATGCGTCGGGAGAACTGCCGGGCGAGGCCTCGCCGGATGCACCGTCATGGCTGCAGGCCGATCGCCGGTACCAGATCGCAGCCGCTCATTTCTACGCGGGGCACCATGACGATGCGGCACGACTCTTCACCGAGATCGGGGCCGATGCGAGCTCGCCATGGAGGTCCCTGGGCCATTACCTCGCCGCACGCGCACGAATGCGCCAGGCGGGCGCGGCAGAGACCGACGCGCAAAGGGTGGTTTTCTGGCGCCAGGCCCGCGAGTTGCTGGAGGCGCCGGCTGCGGGCGCAGGTGACCCTTCGGTGCAGCCCGACATCGCGCGCATGCTCCAGCGCGTGCGGCTGAAGCTCGAGCCCGCCCGCGTCTTTTCCGAGATCGATGCGCGCCTGGGCGCGCGCGGCTTGCCCGTCGACGTGGGTCAGGACGTGCGGGACTTCGACGCTGCGAGGGCGGGTTCCGCGCGCTTCGATGCGGCCGACCCAGGATTCGCGGCTTGGCTCCGTGCGCTGCGCAGTGACGGTGTGGCGGCGGACGCCGACATCGCGACGGCGTCGCGCGCGGCCTTTGTCGCCTGGCTCGCAGCCGCGAAACGTGACGACCCCCGGTTGGCGCAGTTGCTGGAGCGCGCAGCAGGTGTTCCGCGCTCTGCCCCCGAATATCAGACGGTGCAGCTTCATCGCATCCGCCTGCTACCCGATGCACGCCGGGCCTGGCGGATCGCGCAGGAATTTCTGGCACTGTCCGCCGGAGAACTGAATGAGCAGGACCGCAACCGCGTCAAGTCCGCGGCCCTGACACTCGCGCCGACCGCGCGCGACCTCGCATCGCTCGCGTACCGCGAGCCCATCGCGCACCCCGAGGTGGAGGCGCTTCGCACGAATCCCAGGGTCATCGTGCCGGTGCTGGACACCGCCGGCGGCGAACTTTTGAATCGGGCGCTGCCGCTTGACACGCTGTACGCGATCCAGTCCTCCCCGGTGACTCCGCCACGCCTGCGCCGTGAGTTGCTCGGGGTCGTCTGGACTCGCGCGTTCGTCCTGGAGCGATGGGATCTGTTGCAAAAGCTGCAGGCCGGGATGCGCGCCTACCTGCCGCCCGCGTCAGCGGTATTGATGCAGAAAGCGGTGGCGGCGGAGCCGACCGAGCGGCGTGCACGGGCGGCCTTGTTCCTGCTGCGGCACCCCGGCATCGTCGGCTCCGTCGCAACGGAGGTCGCGTACTCGGAAGGGCTGGAGGCGCTGGCAATGCCCAACATGCACCGGGTGCTGTTCGAGGCAGGCAGCCGCGAAAACTGGTGGTGCAGCCTGCCGCAGGGTCGTTACTCGCAGGAAGCACCAACGCCGGTAGCGCCACCGTTGCCTGCATTTCTTGGGGATCGCGAGCGCCGGCAGTGGCGCAAGGAATACGACGTGCTTCTCGCAACCCCCAACGGCACGGAATTCCTGGCGGCACTTTTGCTGCCCTGGGCGAAGGCTCATCCCCGCGATGCCGACCTGCCGCCAGCACTGCGCATGGTCGTGCGCTCGGCGCGTGGAGGCTGTATCACCCCGAGGACGCGCACCATGGGTCGTGATGCCTTCCGTCACCTGCACCGCCATTTCCCGGGGCGGGAGGAAACGCTGCAGACCCCCAGCTGGGGCTAAACGCTAGCCCGGTCCGCCTTCACCTGATCGGCCAGCCGCGTGATCGCGTAGCCCTTCTCCGCGATCTGCTCGCGCGGGCGTTCCACTTCGTAAGGATGCACCAGGCGCTCGGTCTCATCGATGTGCGCGCCGCTTTGCCGCAGCTGCCAATCGGTGTTCTCGACTTCCGGCGGAATCGGCTTGCCGGCCGGTACGAGCATGTAGGTGAGCTTGTTGCCCGGCTCGGGGCGGCGGTAGACGTCGACGTTCATGGCGCATCGTAGCGCGCAAGCTCGTAGGACGGAAGCTGAATCTCGCCCTGTCAACGGCCACACGGCCGAGGTTCGCGCGCCACACCTCGCTCATCGGTCTATTGATGGCTGCCGGACAGTCGGTGAGAGTACGCGCGCCACTCTTGGAAACCCCCAGCACCCATGAATCTTCCTGACCTGCGCGCACCGCGCAACCCTTCCCGCCGCGCCGCCATCGCCACCCTCGTCGCCGCGCTGGCCTGGCCAGGCGCCGGCATCGCCCAAGCCTTTCCTGCCCGGCCGTTGCGCGTCGTCGTCCCGTTTCCCGCGGGCTCGTCGCCGGACGTGATCGCGCGTTTCTGGGGCGAGCGGCTCGGCAAATCGCTGGGCCAACCCGTCGTCATCGACAACAAGCCCGGCGCGAGCACCATCATCGGCGCGCAGGCCGTCGCCGCCGCGCCGGCCGACGGCCACACGCTGCTCTACACGGTGAACAACACCACCTCGATCAACCCCTTCATCTACAAGACGCTTCCCTACAAGAGCGAGGATTTCGTGCCGGTGGTGCGCCTCCTGTCCGTGCCCTATGTGCTGGTGGTCTCCGCGAACTCGCCGGTCAAGTCGCTGCAGGACTTGATCGCCGCAGCCAAGGCGCAGCCGGGCCGGCTGAACTATGCGAGCTACGGCATCGGGCAGGGCACGCACGTGGCGATGGCGTGGTTCCTCAATGCCGCCGGTGTTTCCATGACGCACGTGCCCTACAAGGACGGCGGGCTCCTGGACGTGATGGCGGGCACCGTCGCTGCATCGTTCGAGCCGAGCACCACGGCGATCCCGCAGGTCAAGGCCGGCAAACTGCGCGCGCTGGCCGTCTCCGGTCCGAAGCGGGTCGACGCGCTGCCGGGCATTCCTGCCGTGGCCGAATCCGTGCCGGGCTTCCTCGGCGACTCGTGGCAGGGCATCTTCGCGCCCCGCGGCACGCCGCCCGAAGCCGTCGCGAAGCTCGCGGCCCTGTCGCGCGAGATCGTCGCGTCGGAGGAGTTCCGCCAGAAGCTGCACGAGCTGGGCCTGAATCCCGCGGGCGGCAGCCCCGCCGACTTCGCGGCCTTCCTCGCGGACGACGCCAGGGCCTGGAGCAAGGTGGTGGCCGACAACGGAATCAAGGCCGAATGACGCGCCGCATCATCGACCTCTCCATCTATCTCGAGAACGGCGTCGCCAGCGATCCGCCGGCCTTCCGCCCGCACATCGAGTACCTGAACCACGAACACACCGTGGAACAGATCGCGAGCTTTTTCCCGGGCTTGCGCAAGGAAGACCTTCCCGACGGCGAAGGCTGGGCCGTGGAATTCGTGCGGCTGTGCACGCACAACGGCACACACCTCGATGCGCCGTACCACTTCCACAGCACCATGAACGGCGCGCTCGGCCAGGCCGAGCGCTCCATCGCGATCGACGAGGTCCCGCTCGACTGGTGCTTCCAGCCCGGCGTGAAGCTCGACTTCCGTCACCTGCCCGATGGACATGTCGTCACGGCGCGGGAAGTCGAAGCGGAGCTCGCCCGCATCGGCCACGCGCTGCAGCCGCTGGAGATCGTGGTCGTCAACACGCGCGCCGGTTCGCGTTACGGTCAGGCGGATTACCTCTCCGCGGGCGTCGGCATGGGCTACGAGGCGACCATGTACCTGCTCGAGCGCGGCGTGCGCCTGACGGGCACGGACGCCTGGAGCTGGGATGCGCCGTTCTCGCACACCGCAGAGAAGTACAGGCAAACCGGCGATGCCAGCCTGGTGTGGGAAGGCCACAAGGCCGGCCGCGACATCGGCTACTGCCACCTGGAAAAGCTGAGCAATCTCGAAGCATTGCCCGACCACGGGTTCTATGTGTCCTGCTTCCCGCACAAGATCCGCGGCGCCTCGGCAGGCTGGACCCGCGCGGTGGCGATCATCGACGACAAGCTGCTTCGTTGAATGGGCCGTGGACCGGCGTGTAGAGTCGCGTGCATGAAATCCCTTCTTGCTCACGCCCTCGCTGCATGCTCGGTCGCCGGTGCTTTCGTCGCCTCGCCGGCGCTTGCCGAGGAGACCTTGCCGGCCGTCGTCCCTTACCGTCCCAGCGTGTCGACGCCCGCGACGCTCACGGCCCCCGGCTGGCTGGAAGTCGAAGCGGGCTTGCAGCGCAGCCGCGACGACGGCAGCCGGCGGGACAGCCTGCCTTACACGCTCAAGCTGGCAATCACGCCCGACTGGGGCATTCGCATCGGCGGCGATGCGGCGGTGCGTGAAGTGGATGCGACCGGCGCCCGCCGCAGCGGCTTCGGCGACACCACCGTCGTGCTCAAGCGCCGCTTCGCCGTCAACGACGCAGCGGCCTTCGGGCTGGAGGGCAGCGTGAAGTTCGCGACCGCGCGCGACGGATTGGGCTCGGGCCACACCGACTATGGTGTCAATGGCATCTACAGCAGCGACTTCGCGCCGGACTGGCACGTGGACGTGAACCTCAACGCCACGCGCATGGGAGACCGGGGCGCGGGCTTGTCGGATGTGCAGACCGGATGGGCCGTTGCCGTGTCCCGCACGCTCTCGGAGAAGTGGGGCGTCGGCGGAGAGTTGTCCGGATCGCGTCGCGGCGGGGCAGGGTCCACGTCGCAAGTGCTGGTGGCGGCTTCGTATAGCGTGTCGCCGCAACTGGTGTTCGATGCCGGTGTCGCGCGCGGGATGGGAAGCGCGAGCGGGACTTGGACCTTCATGACGGGGTTGACGTTCCTGGCGGGGCGCGTGTTCTGACGGGAGCGCTCTTTTCCTTCCCCAGTTGCAGGTCAGCCGTGGCTGAAGCTCGATCCGCCCCCGCCAGCCCGGCGCTCCGTTTCCGCACGGCGCGCGCCTTCGAAACATGGTTGCGCAAGAACCAGTCCTCGCCGGATGGCGTGTGGCTGGAGATCGGCAAGGCCGACGCGCCGGAGGCAACCCTCAGCTACTCGGAGGCTCTCGAAGTGGCGCTTTGCTACGGCTGGATCGACGGCCAGAAGAAGGCGCAGGATGCGTCCTACTGGCTGCAACGGTTCAGCCCACGTCGCCCGCGCAGCATCTGGTCCAAAGTGAATCGCGGCAGGGTCGAGGACTTGATCGCCGCGGGCCGCATGCAGCCGCGCGGGCAAGCGGAGATCGATCGCGCGAAGGCCGATGGCCGATGGGATGCCGCCTACGACAGCGCGCGGACGATCCAGGTGCCCAAAGATCTTCAGGCTGCGCTCGATGCACAGCCCAAGGCGGGTGCGTTCTTTAAGACCCTGGATGCCGCCAATCGCTATGCGGTGTTGTGGCGCGTGCAAACGGCAAATAAGCCCGAGACGCGCGCGAGGCGGATCGAAACGCTCGTCGCGATGCTCGCCAAAAAAGAAAAAATCCATCCCGGGTGAGTGACGTCCCGCGCGTGTCGCGTGATCTCTTCCTGGAAGCGCACTCCGCGCTCCCATCGCAGCTCCCGAAGGCCGCCCACGCGCGCCTCGACCGTGCGAGCCTCGAGGGGGCAGGGCACGCCCATGCGGCGTTTCATACGAAGTTCATCACGAAGATTTCTTGGGCGTGCTACCGTTGCAAGCGGAGCGTCTCTCCGGCGCCCTCGCAATTCCAACTTCGGTGTAACCCTTGCCAGCCAACAAGAACATGCCTCCCGTCATTGCTCGCCGCGACATGCGCTCGCCCCTGCTCGCCATCGGGATGGTGATGATGGTGTGCGCGACCACGGCCAGCGCCCAGGCTCCGAAAATGACGGCGAAGCAAGCCAGCCCCAAGCAAGCCCGCGCGACGGACAGCGCGCCCATCGACGACCTGGAGTTCGCCGGCTTTGCAAAGGACCGCGAATTCGTGGGCGATCCTCATGAGTTCGCGTCCGACGAAACCCGTCGCCTCTGGGAACACGTGGTCCGTGTGAGCGAAGGGACGAGCGAGGCCTTCGCGGACATGCTGAAGCAGGGTGGAGATTTCGCACCGGTGGGCGGCGACTGCTACCTGGTCCGATACGCGGCCATTCAGATCACATGCATGGGTTCCGCCAGCGCCAAGGTGCTGACGCCCTGGAACGCGCCAGGAAACACGGAGGTGGTCAGCTCGCGTACTTTGCCTGACGGGCGCTGGTGGGCCATCGTCAAGACCGGAGACTTGTCGCATGGGAAGCTGAGTGTGTCCTACCACGCTCTGTTTGGCGCAAGACGGGCAGGCAGGTCCGTGGCGTCGAGCAAGGTGCTGGCTTTTTCTGAGTCCGTCCTCTCCGAAAGCGCAAGGCTGTGCGCAAGCGGAGAGGAAGGATCGCCAGGCATGGAATCGGTGATCGAAGCAGCGCAAATTGAAAGCGGTCCCGACGCCGACCGCGCCGCTTTCCGCGTGTTGCGGATGGACTGCCGGACCGGACGCGCCACTCGGGAAAAAATGAAATACCGTGTTTCCTCGACGGGTGTTCGAGCAACTCGCTAGAGGTCGCGACTCGAGGCGTCAAGTGCTTCATCGATCAGCGTCAGGCCGTGGTCGATGCCTTGGGTCTCGCTCGGCTGAGCGTAAACTCTTCGGCATGAGCGATCATCAATGGAGCAGGCGATGAATGTCGGCAACAACGAACGCAAAGCACTCGAACTGCGCTCACTCATCAAGAGCAGCGGCGAGCTGGAGTTGTCATTGGCCGAGGTCGCCGTGCCGCAGCCGGCGGCGGGCGAAGTGGTGGTCCGCATGGAAGCTACACCGCTGAATCCGTCAGACCTGGGCCTCCTGTTCGGCCCGGCCGACATGAGCAGCGTCAAGGCATCGGGCAGTCCCAGCCGGCCTGTGGTCACGGCCCGCATTCCCGAAGCCGCCATGAAGGCCATGGCCAACCGGCTCGATGTTTCCATGCCGGTCGGTAACGAAGGCGCGGGCGTGGTGGTCGAAGCCGGTGCATCCCCCGCTGCGCAGGCGCTGCTGGGAAAGACCGTCGCCCTGATCGGCGGCGCGATGTATGCGCAATACCGCTGCATCGCGGCAGACCAATGCCTGCTGCTGCCCGAGGGCGCGACGCCGGCAGACGGCGCCTCTTCCTTCGTGAACCCGCTCACGGCGCTGGGCATGGTGGACACGATGCGGCGCGAAGGCCACAGCGCGCTGGTGCATACGGCCGCAGCCTCCAACCTGGGCCAGATGCTGAACCGCATCTGCATGAAGGACGGCATCGCGCTCGTGAACATCGTGCGCAAGCAGGAGCAGGCCGACCTGCTCAAGTCGATGGGCGCGAAGTATGTGTGCATCACGAGTTCCCCCAGCTTCCTGCAGGACCTCACCGAGGCCCTGGTCGCCACCGGCGCCACGATCGCCTTCGACGCCACCGGCGGCGGCAAGCTGGCGGGGCAGATCCTCGGCTGCATGGAGGCGGCGCTCGGCCGAAAGAGCAAAGAGTACAGCCGGTATGGCACCAACACGCTCAAGCAGGTCTACATCTACGGCGGCCTGGACACCGGGCCGACCGAGTTCAACCGTAACTTCGGCTTCGCGTGGAGCATGGGCGGCTGGCTACTGTTTCCGTACCTGCAGAAGATCGGCCCCCAGGCCGTGCAGGCGCTCAAGCAGCGCGTGGCGGCGGAATTGAAGACCACCTTTGCCAGCCACTATGCGAAGGAAATCTCGCTGGCCGAAGTGCTCGATCCCGCAATGATCGCCCGCTACAGCCAGCGCACGACAGGCGAGAAGTACCTGATCAATCCGGCCAGGGCTGGCTAGTCGCGGCTTCAAGGCGTGGGCGGAAGCTCTCGACTACAGATCCAGCACGAGCGATTCGCTTCTGCACCCGGAGACGCAGATCATCATGGAGGCGTTGCTCGCCCGCTCCTTCGGTGTGAGAAGCGCGTCCCGATGATCCGGTACGCCGGAAATCACGCGCGTTTCGCACGTACCGCAGATTCCCTCGTTGCAGCTGTACTCGGCATGCACTCCGGCACCAAGCACCGCATCCAGCACCGACTGGCCGCGCGCAACGCGCAGCCGCTTCCCGCTGCGCCGAAGTTCGACCGTGTACTCGTCCCGTGCATCGTTTGCGGCCTGGATCTCGACCGGGGCAAAGTGTTCGACGTGGACGTTGGGGTATCCAAGCGCGGCACATGACTGCTGGAATGCGTCCAGCATCGGTTTCGGCCCGCAAGCGTAGTAATGCCAATCCGACCGGAAGTCCTGCCGGTCCAGCATGCTGCGCAGGTTGGGCGCTTCGCCTCGCTCATCATCGAAGTGAAGGATATGCGGCACGCCCGCGGCTGCCAGTTCATCCAGAAATGCGGCACTTCTGCGTGAACGCGCCAGGTAGATCACCTCGACTTTTCGCCCGAGCTCGCGCAAGCGCCGCGCCATGCACAGAATGGGTGTGATGCCGATACCCCCCGCGACGAGCACCGAGCCTGCTGCATTCTCATGAAGCGGAAAGTTGTGGCGTGGCGGTGAGATGTCGATCGGGCTGCCGACGCGCAGATGGTCGTGCACGTAGGCGGAACCGCCGCGGCTGTTCCTGTCTCGCAGCACACCGACGACATACCGGTGGGACTCACCCACGTCGTTGCACAGTGAATATTGCCGGGCAAGGCCGTTTCCCAGGTGCAGATCCACGTGCGCGCCCGCCTGGAAAGCGGGGAACTCCTCGGCCCGATCGGGCCGAAGCTCCACGCTGACGACGCCCTCGGCTTCAAACCGCATCGCGTGCACGTATGCGCGCAGCGTCCTCATCTCGCGAGCGTCTTCAGGAACCAATCGCGCGCGGCGCCACCGACGGCGTCCACCTGGCGGTAGGGCTCGTAGTGGCCCCCTTTCATCCTGATCAGCTGCTTGGGCTGCTTGGCGCGCTCGAAGGCATCGAGCTGCATGTCGGCCGGGGATCGTGTGTCGTCTTCGGGGACGACCATGAGCAGGGGCGTGGGCGCGATGCGCGGCACGTAGTCGCCGGGTTCGAATTCGCCCATCATGTCGTAGGACAACGTGGCCACCCGGTTTTGCCACTGGCCTTCATGATCGGCTTCACGAAACCATGCGATCGTTTCCTCGTGCGCGGTGTGCTGCCGATACGCCACCGTGCCGCTGAGCATTTCGGCCTTGCGCACGCGCGCCATCTCCGCGAGATGCGTGGCGTGGTTCTGCTCGCCCATCATGCGGCGCATCCCCGCGGAGCCACTGATCAAGGGTGCGACGGCCACGACGCTCTTTACGCGCCGGTCGACGGCGGCGACCATCAAGGCGACCCCGCCGGAATAGCTGTTGCCCCAGATGCCGATCCGGTGCTCATCGACCTCGGGGAGCGTGGCGAGGTAGGTCACGGCATCGCGCATGTCGTGTACTTGCTGGAACGGGTCCGACTGGAGGCGCGGTTCACTGCCGCTGCGGCCCCAGCCCCGATGGTCGTACAGGAGCGCGGCAATGCCGGCGCCCTGCAGGATCCGTGCGAACGGTTCCAGGCCGAAGTCGATCTGCGCGCTGAACCCGTGCGTCAGGACCACGCATGGGACGGTCCCGCCGGCGCGCTCGACCGGAAAGAACCATCCGGAGAGGGATGTGCCGTCCCGTGCCTTGAAGGTGACATCGCGATGCATGGTCATTCCTCCAGGTACTTCGCGAGCAGCTGATGATGGTGGCGGATCTTCATCTCGAGGTAGTGCCCGAGCTGCACTACGCCAGTCGCAGAAGCTTCCAGCCCGAGCTGCACCTGCTCCATGTTCGACCAGTCCTGATCCAGCACGCTGCCGGGACCCTCGCCGAGCTCCGACGACGCCCATGCCTCGTTGTCGCCGAGCAGGTGATACTTCGCGGGTTTGGGACGCTCGGCGCCCGCCGGGACATCGCGCAGGAGGTAGAACTCCATCAGGCACTCGTCGTGGCTGGTGCCGCCCGGGCGGAAGCGGTAGACCCAGTTGGGCATGACGCCGCCCCAGATCTGGAAGTTGGGGTACATCGAGTAGATGAGCGAGTCGCCCAGCTCGAAGTCGGCGACATCGTCCATGCTGCGGCCGTTCTGCTCGGCCAGCTGCTTGCGGTACATGTCGGCGATGAAGGCGCGGGCCGTCATTCCTTCGGGAAGCGTGATTTCGCCGCTTTCGGACTCCCCGGCGCCCTTGTCGCGTAGGCTGTTCTGCAGCATCAGCGTCGCGATCTCGTTCTGGGTGAACTGCTTGCGCTTGTACTCCGTGCTCTGGTAGCCGCGCGCGCTGATGTGGCGGCACACCAGTTCGCTCAGGACGTCGTACTGGCAGTTGCCCGTGGTGATGTAGGAGAGGATTTCCGGGTGCGTGGTGATCGCGTGGTGCGTTTCCATGAACGCCTCGAAGGCGACGAGGTAGCTGCACTTCGCGCGCTTGCCGATGTGCGCGGCGATGTATTTGTCCTTGAAATTCCACCGCGAGAAGTGAGCGGGAATAGGCCCCAGCGCCTCTTCCAGCGGCCTGGCATCCAGGTCGAAGTTGACGAAGACGAACCCACCCCAGGTGCCGACCTTGGCCTCGGGAAGCTTCATCGAGCTCTCCGGACATTGGGGGAAGTCCCACTGGAACGGGTTGTGCGCAAACGTCCCGTTCAACTTCCATTGCATGCCGTGGAAGGGACAGATGAACATCCCCTTATGGCCGTTGTCGCTGACCAGCCTGCGGCCGCGATGCAGGCACGAGTTGTGCAGCGCGCGGATTTCACCGGGCGCGGAGCGCACGACGATGAGCGATTTGCCGACGACGTCGTAGACCACGTAATCGCCGACGTTGGGGATCTGCTCTTCCCTGCAAGCAAGTTGCCAGGTCTTCATCCACATCTTGTCGATGGACTTCCTGAACACCTCCGGTGACGTGTAATGCGCCACGGGGACGGCGTCCGTGCCGAGGTCGGGCACCCGCCTCTCCCGCATGAAGTCCGGGACCGGCCGTGTGTCGAGATCGAGGATCTCCTGGTAATTGATCGCGTCGACTTGCGCGATCTGGGCGGGGATGTGGGGATCGTTCATGCGTTGCTCCGGGATTTGGTGGGCGGCGAGATGTCGCCGCGTGCGATTCGTCTTGCCAGCTGCAGGTAGTCGTCCTTCTGCGCCCGCATTCGCTCCGCCGGCGCAGACAGGGCAATCGCGTACGGCGAGTGCCCGCCTTCCAGCGGAATGGCCATGCAGCAGACGCCTTCCTCGAACTCTTCGTCGTCCATGGAAAACCGGTCGGCCCGGATGCAGCGGAACTCGGCTTCCAGTTGCGCGCGGTCCGTCAATGTCTTGCCGGTTCTCGGGCTCAGCGGATAGCGCCGTTGCAGATATTCGTAGCTGCGGCTGAGCGGCGCGAGCGCGAGCAGCAGCTTGCCCGACGCGCGTGCGTGGGCGTCGGTGTATTGCCCATGCGGGACCTCGGCGGAGGCGACGGCGTTGACGCCGTGCACCACGGCGAGCGTCACGATTTCTTCCTCGCACCAGCCAACCGCGTAGCAAGTCTCCCCGGTCGCTTCGGCAAGCGCGCTCACGATCGGGTGCAGGTAGATCGGCGCGGAGAACTGGCGCCGGAACGCGGCGCTGAGCATGCCGACATTCAGCCCCACCCGGTACTTGCGATGCTCGTCGCGCGTGACGACGCGCAGCGCCGACAACGTGTGGAGCAGGTGATAGACCGTCTGCCGCTCGATCTCCAGCCGCTCGCTGATTTCCTTGGCCGACAGGCCCTGGTCGCTGCCAGCGATCTCCAGCATGATGTTGATCGCCCGGGCGACCGAATTGATCCGCGGCTTTACGGCAACGGTTCGGCCGGGCGCATCGGCTGCCTGCGGCGATACATGCTCGGTGTTCTTCATGCCGTCACCCCCGCGTCGACGAGTTCGCATGCCGCGTCTGCGATGCGACTGGCGTCCGGCAGGACGGCCGCCTGCAGCGCCGGCGACGCGGGCATGCGGATGTTGGGACTGGCCACCCGGCGGAATCGCACCTGGGATGGGCCGCACCGCTCGATGAGGCGGGCGACGATTTCCCCGCCGAAGCCGCCCGTGAGATTGGCCTCGTGTGCAACGACGATGCGCCCGCCGCAATGCTTCAGTGCTTTCTCGATGGCCCCCTCGTCCAGAGGAGCCAGCCAGCGAAGATCGAGCACCGAGGCTTCTATCCCCCGTTCGCGCAGCAATGCGGCAGCGCCCATCAGCACGGGAACGATGCTGCCCCAGCCGGCAAGGAGGATGTCCTTTCCGTCGGCTCGCAGGCGCGCGCCGCCGACGTGCTGCAGCGGCGCATCGAGGTCGACGATCCCCTTCGACTGGTAGAGCGCCCGCGATTCGATGATGACGCAGGGGTCCTCATCGGCGACGGCGGCGCGCAGCATGGCGTAGGCATCCTCGGCGCATGACGGAAGGCCCACGCGCAGGCCCGGAATGTGGGCCAGCAACGTCTCGAGGCACTGGGCGTGCTGGGCGCACGAGCCCGGTGTGGCGCCTTGCTGCGTCCGCACGACCATGGGGACGCTGAGCCGGCCCCGCGTCAGATACCGCACGTTCGCCGCCTGGTTGATCAACTGGTCGAGTGCCACCAGCATGAAGTCGGCCCACATGATCTCCACGACGGGCCGCTTGCCGCACATCGCCGCGCCGACGGCCCCGCCGAGGATCGCGCTTTCGGCGATCGGTGTGTCGAACACGCGTTCGGCGCCGAATTCCTTCTGCAGGTCTCGCGAGGCGCCGAAGATGCCGCCCGCGTGCCCGACGTCCTCGCCGAAAACAAGGACCTCCGGCCGGTCTTCGAGTTCGCGTCTCAGCGCGCGGTTGACTGCCTGGATGTACGTCATCTCGGTGCCCGCGCCCGTGCTGGCTCCCGTCCTTGCGGCATCCGTCCGGGAGACCACTGCCTCTCCCACCACATGGGCTGTTGCCGTCTTCGCGTCGGGCGCGGCGAGCTGCCGCACTTCCGCCGCCAACACTTCCATTCGGGACGCTGCCTCGGCGTCGATCGCGTCGAGTTCGCCGGCCGAGATCTGGCCAAGTTCCAGCAGGCGGGCCCGGGCGGCGGCGAGCGGGTCCCGTGTCTTTGCGAGGCTACGATCCGCAGGGGGGCGATAGTGTTCGATGTCACGGTTGTAGTGCCCCCACAGCCGCGGCACCAGGCACTCGATCAGTGAAGGACCCTCGCCCGCGCGTGCGCGCGCAGCGGCGTCTGCCACCTGGCTGCGCACGGCCTCGGGATCGGACCCGTCAACGGTGACACCCAGCATGCCGTAGCCGATCGCACGGCGGGCGAGCCGCGGCACTTTCACGATCGAGGACGTCGAAGTCATTTCCGACCAGCCGTTGTTCTCGCAGATGAAGATCACGGGCAACTGGCGGCTCGCCGCAAAGACCAGGGCTTCGTGGACCGCCCCCTGGCTGGTCGCCCCATCGCCGAACGACACGACCACCACGCGGTTTGCACCCGCCGACGCACTCGCCAGCGCCGCACCGCAGGCAATCGGCAGGCCGGCCCCCACGATGGAGTTTTCGCCCAGGAAGCGCTTGTGCGGGGCCATGACCAGCGCAGAGCCCGCGCGGCCGCCATTGATCCCTTCAGCCTTGTGGCAAAGCTCCGCGAGGAGCTCGCGTGCGCCGATGCCACTCTCCAGTGCCCAGCCATGACCCCGGTAGGTGGCCACGACCTGGTCATCGGACCCCAGCGCGGCGAGGGCGCCCACTGGCACCGCCTCCTGGCCGGCGCAGAAGTGCGCCGAGCCGGCGATCAGCGCGTTGTCGCCTTTCGTAAGGCTGAGGGCTGTGCTTTCGAAGCTGCGGATGAAGCTCATCCGTCGGTAGGCATCGAGCAAAAACGATGCCTTCTGGTCTGTCTCGACTTGCGTCATGCATTCTTTCCGGCCGCCAACTGTGGCGTGCCGGAAATCTATCCGCGCATCACGCAGTGGGTCAAATATAACGTGCGTTCATCACTATCTGATGATTCTGGGGTGCGCAGGCCTTCGAAGCGCCAACACGGCGCGGATCGCCGCATGAAAACATCAAATATTGATAACCATCTGTTTTATTTGACCCGCTTCGCGACGCGTGGATAAATCGCTGCTCCACCAAGGAGATGAAATGAGCTTTCACATGTCAAGGCGCGGGGTGTTGGGCGGGCTCGTCGCCACGGGATTGAGCGGGCTGCCGGGCTTCGGCAGGGCGCAGGCGAGCGACTATCCACGGCGTCCCATCAAGATCGTGGTGCCCTGGGCGGCTGGTGGGGGCAGCGACACCGTCGTGCGCACCATCGCGCCGGTCCTGTCGCAACGGCTCGGGCAACCCGTCATCGTGGACAACCGTGCCGGAGCCACCGGAACGCTCGGCAGCGCCGTGGTCGCCAACAGCCCCGCCGACGGTTACACGCTGCTCTTCGGCTCCGCCGATTCCCAATCGATCGCGCCGCAGGTGATGCGAAAGGCGCCTTACCCCAACAGCGCCTTCGTCTCGATCGGCCCGGTGGGGATCACGCCGCTGGCGGTGATGGTCCACGGCAGCAACCCGGCGAAGACCTTCGCGCAATTCACGCAGATGGCCCGCGATGCGAAGCCGCCGCTGTTCTATGGATCGTGGGGCATCGGAAGTTCCGGCCACATCGCGATGGAGGCACTGAAAGATGTCATCAAGGTCGACATGAAACATGTGCCTTACCTCAGCACCGCTCCCCTGATGCAGGCACAGCTGTCCAGGGAGATCGACTGCTCGATCATCCCGCTGCTCGTCGCCGAGCAGTACGCGAAAGCGGGCACGGTCCGCATCCTCGCCATCAATTCCCCCGAGCGCCTCCCCGGCCATCCCGATGTGCCGTTGCTGAAGGACCTGGGTATCGCCGGACTCGAGACCGGCCTGTGGACGGGCCTCCTTGCGCCGGCAGGCACACCGCCCGCCGTGATCGAGAAACTCAACGCCGCGCTCGACGCCTCGATCGCAGAACCCCAGGTGGCCGAGGCCATGAAGAAAATGAGCCTGGTCGTGCAGCACATGCCATCCGCGAAATACCAGGAATTCACGCAAGCCGAGTACGACCGTTGGGGACGCTACATCAAGAAGGCGCGCATCGAAATCGACTAGCGCGTCGGGCGAGCTTCTGCGTGCTCAGGGTTTGGGGTAACCTACCCCGCCCATGAGCCGCCTGTCCCTCACCCGCGTCAAGATCTACCGCACGGTGGCGCGCCAGTTGCACGGCGTCGTGCCGTGCTGGATCTGCAGGGAGCCGGTCGCGCTGGAAGACGCGACGCTCGAGCACATCAAGCCCCTCGTCGACGGCGGCAGCAGCCACATCGACAACCTCGCCATCAGCCACCGCACCTGCAACCACGGGCGCCACGCGAAGGCCGCCGGCGGGTCGGGGCAGTGATGGTCGTCGATCTCGTCGACGGCACCTACGAGCTCTTCCGGCACTTCTACGGCCTGCGCCGCTTCACCAAGGGCAAGGACCGCCCGTTCGGCGCGGTCGTCGGCGTGCTCAATGGCGTGCTCGAAATGTTCGAGCACCAGGTGACGCACGTCGGCGTCGCAACCGACCACGTCATCGAATCCTTCCGCAACGACCTGTGGCCGGGCTACAAGACGGGTGCGGGCATCGAGCCCGCGCTGCTCGCACAGTTCCATCCGCTGGAAGAAGCCCTGGCGGCAATGGGCGTCGTCGTGTGGCCGATGGTGGAACTGGAAGCGGACGACGCGCTGGCCACGGCAGCGCATCTGGCGGATGCGGACAAGCGCGTGGAGCTGGTGCGCATCTGGACGCCCGACAAGGACCTCGCGCAGTGCGTGCGCGGAGAACGTGTGCTGCAGGTCGATCGCAAAGGCAAGCAGGTGCGCGGCGCCGAGGACATCCGCAAGAAGTTCGGCGTGGCGCCCCAGCAGATCCCGGACTATCTCGCGCTGGTGGGCGACGCGGCCGACGGCTATCCCGGCATCCAGGGCATCGGCGCGGTCGGCGCGGCGCGCCTGCTGAACGCGCACGGGTCGATCGAGCGGTTTCCGCCGGGCGTGCTGGGCGAGCATCGCGAAGCCGCCTTGCTGTTCAAACGGCTCGCGACGCTGCGTACCGATGCGAAGCTGTTTCGCAAGGTCGACGCGTTGCAGTGGAAGGGCCCGACGCCGGCGTTCGCCGCGTGGGCGGAACGGATGGGTGCACCGAAGTTGCTGGAGCGCAGCCGGAAGGCGTTCGCGAAGGCCTGAGCCGACGCATTCCACCACGCCGCGCTGTCGAGCTGCGTCGCCGGGCCGCAATTCCACTGCCGAGTTGGCTTTCCACCACGTTCCGGTCGAATAGGCCTCAGTCCTACGCGGCTTGTCTCGTTCATGCCTGAAGCTTGCGCCGTTGCACCGACATGTACGGTGAAGCAAACTTAAAGGAATCCTCATGACCCACAGACAACAGATGCCGGTCGGGCGCAAGCTGAGCCTTGTGACCCTCGCGGCGCTGGCGTGTTCTCCGGTGTTCGCTGCCGAGCCCCTCGGCGCGTACATCGGCGGCAACTACGGCAGCACGCGCGGACACTTCGACAATCCCGCTTCGATCACGCCTTACGTCGGCCCCGGCTTCGCCGTGAGCGGCGCGAGCGAAGACAGCCGCGACAAGGGCTGGAAGCTCTATGGCGGCTACCGCATCAGCCCGTACTTCGCGGTTGAAGGTGGCTACTTCGACCTCGGCAGCTTCGACTACCGCTACACCACGGTGCCCGCAGGCAGCTTCGCCGGTGAGCTCCGTCCGCGCGGCGTGAACCTGGACCTGCTCGGCATCCTGCCGATCGGCGACCGCTTCTCGGTGTTCGGCCGCGTGGGCGCCGCCTACGTCGACTCGCGCACCAGCTACAGCCGCACGGGCGCCGTCACTACGATCTTCGCGAACGATGGCGACAAGCACCTGCGTCCGAAGGTCGGCGTGGGCATGCAGTACGCCTTCACGGAACGCCTGTCGGTGCGCGCCGAGCTCGAGCGCTATCGCATCAACGACCCCGTGAGGAACAAGTCGAACATCGACATGGCTTCCGTGGGCCTGGTGTATTACTTCGGTGATGCGCCGCGCCGCGTCGCTGCCGCCGCACCGGCCCCGGCCTATGTGGCCCCGCCGCCGGCACCGATGCCGCCGCCTCCCGCCCGGACGCCTCCGCCGCCCCCGCCTCCGCCCCCGGCGCCGGTTGCATCCCCGCCGCCGCCCCCGCCGCCCCCGCCTGCGCCCATGCCGGAATCCCGGCCGGCCAAGCAGGGTCGTAATTAACCGGTAATCGCCGGAAAACAACACGGCGAAGATTGCATCTTCGCCGTGTTGTCGTTTGGGAGTGTGCGTAACTGATTACTACGCGGGCCGGCGTCGATTTAGACTGGGGCCCAAGGTCAGCCGTACCGCATCGGGCACGGCATCGAATGTGTTTCCAAGGAACGCGGAAAAATGCAGGGTCCAGCAGTACGGTTCATCGGTGGCGTGGTTTTCCTCCTGGGGGGCCTCCTGGCCTTCGGGGCCGGGGCCGAGGAAGATGCGGCGCTGCGCCGTGCCGAATTCGGCCGCGAAACGCCGTCGCCTGCCGCGCAGCAGCTGGCGGACCGCGTGCTGCAAACCGCCGACAACCAGAACCTTCCCTTCATCGTCATCGACAAGGTGCAGGCGCGCGTGTACGTGTTCCAGGCCGACGGCAGGTTGCGCGGCGCGACCCCAGCCCTCCTGGGCCTTGCGATCGGCGACCACACGGTGCCCGGCATCGGCCAGCGGCCGCTTTCCAGTATCCGTCCCGACGAACGCACCACGCCCGCGGGCCGCTTCAAGGCGAACACCGACCGGGACATCCACGGCGTGGAAGTGCTGTGGGTCGATTACGACTCCGCGCTGTCGCTGCATGCGGTCGTGCCCGGCACGCCGAAGGAGCGTCGCGCGCAGCGCCTCGCGTCTCCCTTGCCCTCGGAGCGGCGCATCTCGTTCGGCTGCATCAACGTCCCCGTGCGCTTCTACAGCGACGTGGTGAGCACCACGTTCAAGGGCACGTACGGCATCGTGTACGTACTGCCGGAAACGCGGGCCGTCGGCGACGTGTTTTCCTTCTTCTCGGCAAGCAACAGCAACTGACGCGGGCGTCGTTCAGCGGGGCGGCTTCGCGCCGAACGACACCACCACGCCGTCGTCGACCACGGTGAGCCTTTGCGGCTCCAGCCCCATGGCTTCGGCCAGTGCCAGTTCGCGCGGGGCGAACTTGTGCAGCACCACTTCCCCCACTGCCTCGCGCACCGCGGCGCGCAGCTGCGCCTGCAGCAGCAGGAGGATGTCCGGCTGCAGGCGCTGCCACCGCAGGGCCAGGATGTCCAGGCGGTGCGCCCGCAGCGACCGGTCAGTGGGCTCGTAGCGCAAGGAGAACACCACGTCCACCTCGCCGGGTGGAACCTGCTGCCACTGGGCACCGTCGAGCTGCAGCACGAGCGTCGCACCGAGCTGGTTGCGCGCGGGCAGCAGGAGCAGGTTGGGCGCGCTCACCTGCAGCGCGATCAATCCCGCGGCGACGACGCGCACGGGAAACCGCGCCGACAGCGCCGCATGCAATTGCGCGGCCGATAGCTTGTGCCGTGGGGCCGCCGCCTCTTCCTGGGCGAGCAAGTGCGCGGCAGGCCAGCAGGCGAGGGCGGCGAGCACCCACCGGCGCCGCGCGAATGACGAGGGTGGCGTTTGCACGCGCGTGGCTCGCGGTGGACAGGTCATGGCGCGCGCGTGCCTTTGCGGGCCGCGCGTGAGCGCACGGGTGGCGCGTCCCCGGGCAGTTCGCCGGCCGCTTGCATCGGAAAGTCCGGCAGCGGCAGCGAGGCCACCGCCACGGCTTCCTGCGCGTCGACGCCCAGCGCCCGCAGCACCGACGCGGCCACCGCGCTCGCGTGGCCCTTCGGCGCGTGCCCGCGCGCGATGCTCGCCATCGCGCTGGAGACCGAGCCGTTGATCACGTCCATGGCCGCGGCCTCGCTCACCGGGCGAAAGCTCTTTTGCCGGATGCCCAGGCGCAGGTCCGCCAAGGCGTAGTCGTGCACCGTCTGCGCCAGCGCCGGCACCGCGGCTCCCACCTCCAGCAGCAGCAATGCCCATTCGGGGCTTTCCGCGGCGAGCCACATGTAGCGCCGGTTGCCGATCGCCATGCGTTCCACGCCGCGCTTGACGGACGCGTAGCTCTCCGAAATGCGCTGGCACAGGGTGTCGGCCAGCCAGGTCGCCACCTGCTGCGCGACTTCCTCGCGCGTCTGGAAATAGTTGTAGACGGTGCCGCTCGCGACGCCGGCGCCGGCGGCGATGTCCTGCAAGGTGGCGCCCGCGACGCCGCGCTGGCGGTAGACCTGCATGGCCGCGAGCAGGAGCTGGCGCCGCGTGCGCTCGCGCTTGGGCGCCGCGCCCACGCGCGAGGCCAGGGCCGTTTCGAGCGCGGGCGGCAGGGGGGGCATTGACGCCGGGCCAAAATTTGAGAGAATCGCCATTTTTGAGACGTTCCTCAATTCTGAGGATGTTTACATTTTAACCGGAGATGCTTCCATGAACCTCAAACTCGGCTACCTCGTTTTCGGCGTGCGCGACATGGCCGCCTGGCGCGACTTCTGCGAACGGATGCTCGGCCTGCCGCCCGCCGTCGCCAACCCCGACGGCAGCGCGGGCTGGCGCATCGACGACGCGGCGCAGCGCCTGATCGTGCAGGAGGACGGCGGGGACGACCTCGCGGCGCTCGGGCTCGACTGCGGCACCGCGGCGGACCTGGAGCACGTCGCCGCGAGGGTCCGCGCGGCGGGCGTCGATGTCGATGCCGCGCCGGCGGCGCTGCGCGCGGCGAGGCGGGTGGAGCGCCTGTACGTCACCCGCGATCCCGCGGGCAACCAGGTCGAGCTCTTTTGCGCGGCGGAACGCGCGGACGCGCCCTTCGAATCCACCGCCTTCCCCGCGGGCTTCCGCACCGGCGACGCCGGGATGGGACACGCGGCGCTGGCCGGCGGGGATCCCGAGGCGATGGAGCGGTTCTATTCGGAGGTGCTCGGGTTCGCGGTGACGGAGCGCCTGTCGACCCGGGCCGGCCCGGTCGACATCCGCGGCGTGTTCCTGCACTGCAACCGGCGCCACCATTCGATCGCGCTGTTCCAGCTGCCCTCCACCAAGCGCCTGCACCACTTCATGCTGCAGGCCCGCACGCACATGGATGTGGGGCGCGCGCTGGAGCGTGCCGGGCAATTGCGGGTGCCGCTCAGCCTCGACCTCGGCCAGCACCCGGCGCCGGATGGCACGTTCTCCTTCTATGGGATCACGCCCTCGGGCTTCGACTTCGAGATCGGCGCCGGAAGCGGCGAGATCGAACCCGGCGGATGGAAAGCGATGCGCACGGGCCAGACCAGTAGCTGGGGGCATCGCCCGCAGTGGCGCCTGAAATGGCGCATCGCTTCCGCCTTGCTGCGCCAGCGGCTTCGCGTGCGGCGGCGCGTCTAGGGGCGTGTCTAGGGGCGTGTCTAGGGGCGTGTCTAGGGGCGTGTCGGGGCGGTCTATAATCGAAAGAAGTTAGCGCTATCAGCGCCGGCTCTTTCCCCACGATGTCCGACCCCGCCATCCTCCCGTCCGCTCGCCCGACCGAAGAAGACACCGTCGTCCGCCATCTCATCGATCGTCACGCGCGGGATCGCCCGGACGAGGTCTTCGCGCTCTTCGAGGATGGCTCGCACTGGACTTTCGCGCAGCTGAAATCGCAAGTGGTCGCGGCGGCCGCCCTGCTCGCGAACGAGGGCGTCGCGCAAGGCGACATCGTCGCGGTGTGGATGCCCAACGGGCCCGATGCGCTGCGCATGATGCTGGCCGTCAACTACCTCGGTGGAACCTGCGCGCCGCTCGGCCTGGCGTCGCGCGGCGGCTTCCTCGAACACATCCTGAACAACAGCGAAGCGAAGCTGATCGCCGTGGACTCGCGGCTGATGGGGCGGCTCGCGGAAGTGCAGGCGCGCTTCCTGCGCAAGCTGGTCGTGGTCCGGACGGACGGCGATCGGACGCCGACGCCGGATGGTTTCGAGATCGTCGAACAGGCATTGGACATCGGCGCCGCGCACGCGCTGCCGGCGCTCGCGCAGCCGATCCAGCCCTGGGATTCGCAGTTCGTCCTCTATACCTCCGGCACCACAGGCCCTTCCAAGGGCGTGCTCACGTCGTACATGCAGCGTTACGCGCATGCCTTCTCGGCGCGCCACATCACCGCGGCGGACCGCCGGCTGATCCACGCGCCGCTGTCGCATACGGGCGGCATCGGCAACATCTACGGCATGCTCGCGCGCGGCGGCTCGATCGCGCTGGTCGAGTCCTTCAAGACGGATCGCTTCTGGAGCGACGTGCGGCGCTTCGGCATCACGACGACCTCGCTGCTCGGCGTCACGCTGCCCTACCTGCTGCAGCAGCCCGAGAGCGCGCAGGACCGGTCGCACCCGCTCAGGACGATCCAGATCGCGCCCGTCGACGAGAGCGCGGCGGCGTTCTCGAAGCGCTTCGGCGTCGATGTCTATGGCGTCTACAACATGACCGAGATCTCCGCCCCGTTCCATGGCGAGCCGAACCCCACTGTGCGCGGCCTGTGCGGCCGGCCGCGTCCGGGTGTCGAGGCGCGGGTCGTCGACGACAACGACCTGCCGCTCGAGGACGGGCAGGTGGGCGAACTGGTCATCCGCTGCGCGGAGCCATGGACGCTGATGAACGGTTACCTGCGGGAGCCTCAGGCGACGGCGGACGTCTGGCGCAACGGATGGTTCCACACCGGCGACGCGTTCCGCAAGACCGAACAGGGCGATTTCATTTTTGCGGACCGCTTAAAGGATGCCGTGCGGCGGCGCGGCGAGAACATCTCGTCCTTCGAGGTGGAGAGCGAGATCGCCCGCCATCCGCAGGTGCGCGAGGTCGCCGTGGTGGCGGCGAAGAGCGAGCTGTCGGAAGACGAAGTGCTCGCGGTCGTGTCGCCGGTGGAGGGCGGCTCGATCGAGCCCGAAGCACTGATCGACTCGTTGCGCTCGCGCCTGCCGTACTTCATGATTCCCCGGTACATCCGCATCATGGGGGCGCTCCCCCGCACGGCGACGCAGAAGATCATGAAGCACCAGCTGCGCGCGGAAGGCGTGACGCCCGACACCTGGGACCGCGACAAGGCGGGCGTCGTGGTGAAGCGCGACCGGCTCTGAGGAACGAACGACGATGGCATCTCCAGGCGGCCCGCTCACGGGCCTGAAAGTGGTCGAATTCGCGGGCCTCGGGCCGGCGCCGTTCTGCGGCATGCTGCTGTCGGACCTCGGCGCCGACGTGCTGCGCATCGACCGCAAGGGCGCCCGTCCCTACGTCAGCACATCGGTCACCACGCGCGGCCGGCGTTCGGTGGCCGTGGACCTCAAGCACCCCGGCGCGGCCGCGCTCTGCCTGCGCCTCATCGAGCAGGCGGACATCCTGATCGAGGGCTTCCGCCCCGGCGTCATGGAGCGGCTGGGCCTGGGCCCGGACGTCGCGCTCGCACGCAAGCCTTCACTGGTATACGGCCGCATGACGGGCTGGGGCCAGGACGGACCGAACGCGAAGCAACCCGGCCACGACATCAACTACATCGCGCTCTCCGGTGCGTTGCACGCGATCGGCACGCAGGCCGAGCCGGTGATCCCGATCAACCTCGTCGGCGACTTCGGCGGCGGCTCGTTGTACCTCGCCTTCGGCATCATGGCCGCGCTGCACCACGCCCGCGCGACGGGGCAGGGGCAGGTGGTGGACGCCGCGATGGTCGACGGCGCGAGCTCGCTGCTGGGCATGATCTACGGCTACCACGCGTCGGGCTACTGGAAGGACGAGCGTCAGGTCAACTCCATCGACGGCGGCTCGCACTACTACAACGTCTACCCATGCAAGGACGGCGAGTGGATCGCGCTCGGCGCGACGGAGCCGCAGTTCTATGCCAACCTGCTGGGCAAGCTGGGCCTGGGCGGCCCCGAGTTCCATCCGCACCGCGACCGCACGAAATGGCCGGCATTGAAGAAGCGTTTCGCCGAGACGATCCGCGGCAAGACGCGGGCCGAGTGGCTCGCGATCATGGACGGCAGCGAGTGCTGCGTCACGCCGGTGCTGTCGCTCGCCGAGGCGCCGCGCCATCCGCACAACGTCGCACGGTCGACCTTCGTCGAGATCGACGGCGTGGTGCAGCCGGGCCCGGCCCCGCGCTTCTCGCAGACACCCGGCGCGGTGCGTCACGCGCCCGTGTCCATCGGCGCCGACAACCTCTCCGGCCTCGTCGCGTGGGGCTTCGATGCGAAGGAGGTCGAACGGCTGACGCGCGATGGCGCGGTGCAGGATTGCAGCGGCGACGCCGCGCCTTGAGCGCGGCCAGGGCACCACGCGCTCAGGGCGCGAGAACGATGCGGCCCTTGTCGATCACTTCCTTCATGCGCGCGCTGTCCGCCTGCAGGCGTTCGCCGAGCTGCTGCGCAGGCAGGTAGTAGGGCGCCTGCAGCTGGGTTTCGATGGACTTGATCACGTCGGGCATCGCGAGCACCTTCTGCATGGCGGCGGTGAGCTTCGCGATCACGGCGTCCGGCGTGCGCGCCGGCGCGAGCAGCACGAGGTAAGGCTCGATCCCCTCCAGCTCGGCCAGGCCGTATTGCGCAAACAGCGGAACCGGCGGGCCGCCCGCACGCGCGGTGGTGTATGCGAGCGCGCGCAGCGCCCCGGCGTCGACCTGCGGCTGCAGCGTGGGCACGTTGGTGAGCATCATCTGCACGCGGCCCGCCACGAGGTCCTGCACCGCCGGCGCGCCGCCCTTGTACGGCACGTGCACGATCTTCGTGCCCGCGCGCAGGTTGAACAGCTCGGCCGCAAGGTGGTTCAGGTTGCCCACGCCGGAACTCGCGAAGTTCAGCTTGCCCGGGTTGGCCTTCGCGTAGGCGATGAATTCGGGCAGCGTCTTCGCCGGCACCGAGTTGTGCACGGCCAGCATGTAGCTGGAGCGCGCGACGCCCGCGATGGGCGCGAAGTCTTTCAGGAAGTCCGGGGACTGCGGCGGCTGCAGCGGCAGGATAACGTGCGTGCTGCCGGCCGTGAACAGCAGCGTGTAGCCGTCCGCGGGGGCCTTGGCGACCGCGCCCGCCCCGATGGCCGAGTTGGCCCCTGCGCGGTTGTCGATCACGAGCGGCTGTCCCAGCACCTCGCCGAGCCTCGGCCCGACGATGCGCATGATCGGGTCCACCGAGCCACCGGGCGGAAAGGGCACGATCACGCGGATGGGATGGTCGGGATAGCCGGCCTGCGCGAAGGCGAGGGGCGCGGCGACGGCCGTTGCCGCCAGCGCGGCAAGGGATCGCAGGAACTTGCGTTTCATGGGGCTTCCTTGGTTTGGTCAATGCCCGGGGACAGCATCCGGCGATCGCGGCAGGCGAGCTCGATCGCGGCCCCCGCCTCTTTCACGGCAGCGGCTGCGTCATCGACCAGGTTGATCATGCGCGCGAATCCGTGCGCGAGCCCGGCGTAGCGCCTGGCCTCGACGTCGACGGCGGCTTCGCGCAGGCGCGCGGCGTAGGCCTCGGCTTCGTCGCGCAGCACGTCGAACTCCGCCGTCGCGATCCACGCGGGGGGAACGCCGCGCAAATCGGGTTCGCGCAGCGGCGAGATCCTGGGGTCGTCGCGCGGATGCCCCGCGGCGTAGTGGTCGAAGAACCATCCCATGCTGCGCCGGGACAGGAGATAGTCCTCGCCGTACCGGCGGTAGCACGCGTTGTCCAGGTCGCTGTCCGTGACCGGGTAGAACAGCAGTTGCAGCGCGATGGTGATGTCGTCCTTCAGCGCGAGCGCGCAGGCCGCCGCGAGATTGCCGCCCGCGCTGTCGCCCGCCACCACGAGCGGCAAGCTTTCGAAGCCGAGTTCCGCCCTGTGCCGCCAGGCCCAATGCAGCGCATCCTGCGCGTCGTGCAGGCCGGCGGGGAAGGGATGTTCGGGCGCGAGCCGGTAATCCACAAGCAGCACCGCGCATCCGCTTCCGGCGGCCAGAGCACGGGCGACGATCTCGTAGTCGTCCAGGGTGCCCAGTACCCAGCCGCCGCCGTGCAGGTAGACGACCAGTCCGGCGGCATCGCCGAAGGGCCGGAAGAGGCGGCCGGCGATCGTGCCCGCGCGAGTCGGAATCCCCACGTCCTCCACGGCGGCGACGCCGGGCCCCATGCCGTAGGCCGCGCGCCTGGAAGCGGACATCTCGCGAGCCTGCTGCGGCGTGCAGTCGGCGTAGTCGGGACGGCCGGCCGCGCGGGCCGCGTCGATCATCGAGCGGATGGCGGGGTGGAACGGCATGATGTTGCGCGGTGCTCGTGGAGCGCGCGAGACAGGTGGAACCCCGGGTAACCGCTGCGGGCCACCTCGTCGCATCGCCTCCGGTAGTTGCCGTGGCCGCCGAGGTAAGGCATGAAGACGCGAGGCTTGCCGGGAATGTTGGCGCCGGTGTACCAGGACGAAGCGTTGTAGAGCAGCGTCTGCTTCGCCACTTCGTCCGCGTGCACCACCCAGCGCTCCTGCGCATCCTCGTCCGCCTCGACGCGGTTCATGCCGGCGTGCCGCATGTGCACGAGGAGGTCGGCGATCCACTCGACGTGCTGCTCGATCGAGAGAATCACGTTGCTGAGCACCGAAGGGCTGCCCGGCCCGGTGATGTGGAAGAAGTTTGGCAGGCCGGCGGTCATGAGTCCCATGTAGGTCCGGGGTCCGTCCTGCCAGCGCTCACGCAGCGAAACGCCCGACGAGGTGCGGATGTCGATGCGGGCGAGGGAACCGGTCATGGCGTCGAAGCCGGTGGCGAACACGATGGCGTCGAGCGCGTACTCCGCCGCGTCCGTGCGCAGGCCCGCCGGCGTGGCTTCGACGAGCGGATGCTCGGCGATGTCCACCAGCGTCACGTTGTCGCGGTTGTAGGTCTCGAAGTACCCGCTGCCTGCGCAGAGGCGCTTCGTGCCGATCATGTACCTGGGGCACAGGCGCGCGGCGACCGCAGGGTCCTTGACGATCTCGCGGATCTTGCGGCGCACGAACTCCGAGGCGATCTCGTTGACTTCCGCGTCGCGCAGGAGGTTGTTGAAGGTCTTGGTGAAGCCGCCGATGCCGCCCGCATCCCAGCGCGCCTGCAGCACGGCTTCGCGCTCCTGCGGCGTCATCTCGAACGCGGAACGTTCGGGCTGCAGCGAGCCCGCGACCCCGCCGTGCGACGCGCGGGCGATTTCCCGCAACTCGTCGTAGCGCGCCTTGATCGCCGCTTCGTAGTCCGGGTCCATCGCCTCGTTGCGCGCGGGCACGCAGTAGTTCGCGGTGCGCTGGAAGACGTGGAGGTGACGGGCCTTTCCCGCAAGTTCGGGGATGATCTGGATACCCGAGGAGCCGGTGCCGATCACACCGACGCGCAAGCCGCCGAGGTCCACGGGCTCGTGCGGCCATTCGCCCGTATGAAGCGTTTTGCCGCTGAAACGATCGAGCCCCGGCAGCTTCGGCCGGGAAGGCGTGGAGAGGCAACCCGTCGCCATGATGAGGTACGTGGCCTCGCAGCTGTCGCCGGTGTCGGTCTCCACGGTCCAGGTGTTGGCGGCTTCGTCGTAGACCGCCGCCGTGACGCGCGTCGAGAAGGCGATGTGGGGCCGCACCGCCAGTTCGTCCGCGACGTGAGCGGCATAGCGCAGGATTTCAGGCTGCGACGAGTAGCGTTCCGGCCAGCGCCACGCCTGCTGCAGCTTCGACGAGAACGAATAGGAGTACTCCAGGCTCTCCACATCGCAGCGCGCGCCGGGATAGCGGTTCCAGAACCAGGTGCCGCCGACGTCGGCGCCGGCTTCGAAGCCCGCCACGCTCATGCCGGCCTCGAGCAGCTTGTGCAGCATGTAGATGCCGCCGAAGCCCGCGCCGACCACCACTGCATCGACGCGCCGTGTCATTGGTCGATCTTGATGTTCGCCGCCTTGATCACGTTGGAGAATTCGGCGAGGTTGCTCTTCATCAACGCGCTCATCTGCTGCGGTGTCGTGGCGAGGGGCGTCTGGCCCTGGCTTTCCAGGCGCTGCTTCACATCCGGCATGGCGAGCACCTTGGCGATGTCCTGCGAGACCTTGTCGACGATAGCGGCGGGGGTGTTCGCGGGGGCCCACACGCCCATCCACGACCAGTTGCCCACGCCGAAGCCGGTGAGGCCCGCCTCGGCGAAGGTGGGCACGTTGGCCAGCAGCGGCAGCCGCTTGTCGGACGTGATGGCGAGCGCCTTGAGTTTGCCGTTCTGGATGTGGTCCAGCACGGCCACGGGAACCGAGAAGTACATCTGGACCTGGTTGCTCAGCAGGTCGGTGAGCAGCGGCGCGGCGCCCTTATAGGGCACGTGCAGCATCTTCGTGCCCACCATCATGTTGTACAGCTCCGCGGCCATGTGGTTGACGTTGCCCGGCCCGGCGGATGCATAGCTGATCTGGCCCGGTCTCGCGCGTGCGAGTGCGGTGAGTTCCGCCAGCGTGTTCACGCCCAGCGCGGGATTGACCACGAGCACGAACTCCGCGCGGTAGAGGGTGCTTACCGGCGCGAAGTCCTTGAAGTTGTCGTAGGGCAGCTTGGCGAAGAGCAGCGAGTTGCTCACGTGCGTGCTGGAGGTGAGCAGGAGCGTGTAGCCGTCGGCGGGCGCCTTCGCCACGGCGTCGGTGCCGATGATCGTGCTGGCGCCGGGCTTGTTGTCCACCACCACCTGCTGGCCCCAGATGTCGCCGAGCTTCTGCCCCAGCAGGCGCGCGACGGGGTCGACGCTGCCGCCGGGCGGGTAGGGGACCACCAGGCGCACGGGCTTGGCCGGGAAGGCCTGCTGGGCACGGCCGGTCGCAGGGAATGCGGAAGCCAGTGCCAGGCCGGGGAGGGACTGGATGAGTGCACGACGTTGCATGGGGTCTCCGGTTGCGGTCTCGGTCATTATGATAGCGCTAACTTAAAACGGTCTTAGGGATACCCCGCGATCCGCCGCCACAGGGCTATTCGTGTGCATGCCAACCCGTGCTATGTTCGCTCCCGTATGACCCCCAGCTCGTTCAACCCGCTGGAATCGACGGCGAACCGCCCCGCGGCCAGCTGGTCCCGCAGCACCGTGGGCGCGCTGGAAGGGGCGGCATTCACCATCCCGGTCAGCCTGGCCTGTGTCACCCTGGTCTTCGGCCGCATCGGCCCCGACATGCTCGCCCACGGCGTGCTCGCCACGCTGCTGGGCCTTGTCCTGGTGCACCTGGCCGGCTCGTTCAACTCGCGGCCCGTGCTCTACTCGGCGCGCTTTTTCGAGAGCACGACCATCGCGGCGATGCTCGACCAGGCCATCGCCCTCATGGGCGCCTGGGACCTGGCCGACACCCCCGGCACGCGGCTCGCGCTGCTCTGCGTCATCGGCGCCGGCGCCGGCATCGTGTTCGGCGCGCTGTACCTGGTGCGCGCGGACCGTTTCACCCGCTTCATCCCCGCGCCGGTCTTCGCGGGCTTTTCGACCAGCATTTCGCTGCTCCTGCTGCTCTCGCAGGCGCGCGGCCTGGCGTCGCTGCTGGCGCGCGACTCCACGCCCGCCGTCATCGCGCTCATCGCACTGGCGGCGATGGCCGTCACGTTCGCGGTGCGCCGCTGGCGGCCGCGGTGGCCCGCGTCCGCCCTCGGACTGGCGGCGGGGCTCCTCATCGGGCTGGGCTGGGTCGCGACGGGGCACAACACGCCCATGGTCGCCGGCACCGCGGCCCAGGCGAGCCTTCCCGTCTTCCTCGCGGATTTCCGCGCGCTCGTGGCGCCGCCCGTGCAAGGCTGGCTGATCGCGCGCAGCGTCGTCATCGACAGCCTGATTCTGGGGGCGATGATGTTCATCAACACCAACCTCGCGGCCCAGGCGGCGACGCTCGAGGACCGCCGCACCGGCCGCCGGGGCAACCTCTTCACCGCGGGCGCCGTCACCCTGTCCGCGATCCTCGGGTCCGCCCCCGTCTCCGGCACGATGCAATCGACCGTGACGGCGATGCGGCAGGTGGCGCTCGGCCCGCGCGTGCTGGCGCTCAGTGCCGCGATCTTCATCGTGGTGTATGCGAGCGGCGTGCTCGGCTGGGTGCCGCTCGCCGCCGTCTGCGGCGCGCTGCTGTGCGAGGCGTGGTTCATGGCGGACCGCCCCTTCCTCGCGCTCCTGGTGCAATGGGCGAGGCGGCGCCCGATGGCCGTCAACGCGCGCGAGGACCTGTCCCTCGTCGCTGCCGTCACCGCGACGGCCGTGCTGTTCAACATGGTCGTCGCCGTCTTCGCGGGACTGCTGCTCGGCCTGGTGCTGTTCGCAGCGCGCAACGCGCGCCGGCCGGTGCGCAACGTGTGGAGCGGCGTGCAGATGTCCTCGAATTGCGCGCGGTCGCGCGCGGACCTGCGCGTCCTCGCGGATCACGGCGCGGGCATCAGGATCGTCGAGCTCGAAGGCGACCTGTTCTTCGGCACGGCCGAGGGCCTGGAGCGCATGCTGCACTCGGGCTGCCGCGGCGCGGAGTGCATCGTGCTGGACTGGTCGCGCGTGCACCATGTGGACACGAGCATCGCCATCGCGGTGGCGCGTTTCGAGCGCGACGTGCGCCTGCAGTCGGTGATGCTGCTGCATGCGGGCGCGGACGTGCAGGCGGGCAACGTGCGTGGCGAATTGCTGCGCCATTGCCCATCCGCCCGCCTCGAGCCGGACCTCGACCACGCCCTCGAGCAGGCGGAAAACGAGATGATCCGCCGCTACGCGGCCGGCGGCGGCACGGAGACCACGTCGGTGCAGGAGGCGCTCACGCTGTTCCGTGGCCTCGACGCGCGCGAGATCGCCCAACTGGAAGACGCGATGAAGCAACGTTTCCTGCCGCGCGGCACGGTCATCTTCTCGGCCGACGATACGGCCGACGAACTCATGCTGCTGCAACAGGGCTCCGCCGAGATCCTCGTGCGCTCCCCCGAAGGACGCGACATCCGGCTGGCCAGCCTGCGGCGCGGCGCGACGCTGGGGGAGATCGGCTTCCTCGACGGCGCCAGGCGCTCGGCAACCGCTGTGGCGCGCGAGGATTCCATGGTGGCGGTGCTGAGCCGCGAAGCGTTCGAATCGCTCAGCGCGCGCGAACCGGCGTTGATCCAGCGGCTGCTGTCGAACATCGCGGTGGACATGGCGGCGCGCCTGCGGCACACCAACCGGCTGGCGATCGCGCGGACCGCGCAGCGGTGACGCGCCGGCCCGCGGCGGGCAAGCTCCCGGCTCGGCACGGGCGTACGGACGAGCAGCTCAGGAGGACCGCGACAGGTTGGTCTTGCGGCCCGAACCGCCGAGTGGACCGGACGGGACTTTGCGTCTGGCGGCGGCCTTCGTGCCTCCACCGTGGAGCTGGTTGACGGCGGCCCATGTGCGCGCCTTCGCCTCCGGGCGGGGAGCCACTCGCGGGTCGTGGTCCTTGTCAATCGCGCCTGCCTGGCGCTTCTGCTTGCCGCCCTGGGCGGATTTTTCCCCTTGTGGCATGTCGGGCCCCTGCGAGTTCGTGTGCCGCGATGATCGAGCGGCCGTCGCGCTGGCGGCGTCGGACGTAAGGCTATCTGGAAGACGGCCATGTCGCGCACCGACCGGGGTGGCGGGGCAATTCGTCCCCATCCCATGCCGCCATATCACCTGCTATATATTGATCCGCGTCTCACACCTACACAGAGGAATTGCATGTCGATCCAATCCGCCCTGAAACACACGGTCCTCGCACTGGCGGTCGTGGCCGCCGGGCCGCTTTTCGCGCAGGGCACGCCCATCAATGCCGCAGCCTTCGATGCGCTGGTCGCCAAAGGGCCCGTCGCCGACGCCGCGACCATCGCGTCCAGCACCTGGGCCACCAAGATCAAGCAGGCCGGCACGCTGCGCCTGGGCGGCACGCAAACGTCGAACCTGTTCTCGTCGCTGAACGAAAAGGACGGCAAGATCCGCGGCTTCGACGCCGGGCTCGCGCAGCTCATCACCCGCTACATCCTGGGCGATGGGACCAAGTACCGCTTCACGCAAGTCACCTCATCCACGCGCGAGCAGGTGCTCATCAATGACCAGGTGGACGTCGTGCTCGCCACCTATTCCATCACGCCTCCCCGCGCGGAGAAGATTTCGTTCGCGGGGCCTTACTACACCTCGCAGGCGGGCGTGCTGGTCAAGTCGAACAACAAGGCGATCCAGTCGTACAACGATCTCGCCGGCAAGAAGACCGCGACCCAGGCCGGATCGACGGGGCCCGCCATCCTCGCGCAGTTCGCGCCGAAGGCCGTGGTGCAGGAGTTCCAGACGCACCAGGAAGCCCTGGACGCGCTGCGCCAGGGACGCGTGGATGCTTACGTGACCGACTACACGCTGCTGCTCAACGTGCTCAGCCTTGGAACGGGCGACGCGCAACTCGCAGGCGCACCTTTCGGCCCCCAGGACCTCTATGGCGTCGGGCTGCCCAAGGGCTCGGACGGCGTGGCCTTCGTCAACGCCTTCCTGAAGAAGATCGAAGCCGACGGCACGTGGGCGAAGCTCTGGACCGTGTCCATCGGGCAGCGCACCGGCAGCACGAACGTCCCGACGCCGCCTCCGCTGCCGTAAGCGATGGACAGTGTCCTCCGCCTCTGGGCGAACTACGGGCCTGCCTTCGGGCAGGCCCTGTTGCTCACGTGGAAGCTCACGGCGATATCGTTCGTGGCCGGCTTCGCACTGGGCGTGGTCGTGACGGTGGCGCGGCTCCTGCCGCTGCCGCCGCTGCGCTTCATCCTGACGGGCTACGTGGAGATCTTCCGCAACATTCCCAGCGCGGCGCTGCTCATCTTCATCGTGTTCGCGCTGCCCGACCTGAATGTCCTGATCGACTATGAACCCAGCGTGATCCTCACCCTGGTGCTGGTCTGTTCGGCCTTCACCGCGGACTACCTGCGCGCAGGCATCAACACCGTCGGCGGCGGGCAGGTCGAAGCCGCACGCAGCCTCGGCATGCGCCCGATGCGCATCATTTCCACGGTGGTGTTGCCGCAGGCGCTGCGCGCGGTGGTGCAGCCCATGACCTCGCTGCTGATTGCGCTGATGCTGTCGACCTCGCTGGCGTCGCAGGTGCCGTTCCCGGGCAAGGAGCTCACAACGCTCGTCGCCAAGATCGCCAACGACTCCGCCGCCGGCATGGCCGCGTTCGCGGTCGCCGCCGCGATGTATGTGATCTCAGGCCTGCTCATCGCCTGGGCCGGCGCCACGCTGGAGAAGAAGGTGCGAATCCTGCGATGAGCCGAACCCTCGACGAGGTCCTGTTCAGCGATCCGAACCCGAAGGTGGAGGCCGTCCTGCGGGTGGTCAGCGTGGCCGTCGCGGTGGTGATCCTCGGTTCAGTCGCGGCCATCGTCTTTCGCTTCCATGCCGCGGGCCAGTTCGAGCTTCGGCTCTGGGAGTACTTCGCGTGGCCGACGACCTGGGCCTTCCTCGCGAAGGGCCTGCTCGGCACGCTGGCATCGGCGGCGACGGCCGCGGTGATCGCGCTGGTCCTCGGGCTCGTCCTCGTGCTGGGCCGCCTGTCGCGATCCCGGCTCGCGCGTTGGCCGGCCACGGCGGTCGTCGAATTCCTGCGCGGCGTGCCGACCCTGCTGCTCATCTACGTGTGCTTCCTGGTCCTTCCGTCGGCGGGCATCAAGCTGAGCACGTACTGGATGCTGACCCTGCCCGTGGGCCTCAGCGCCGCGGCAGTGGTCGCGGAGGTGTACCGTGCAGGCGTGCTCGCCGTGCCGCGCGGCCAGACGGATGCGGCGCGCAGCGTCGGGATGAGCGAAGCGCAGGTCTTCTTCCTCATCGTGTTTCCGCAGGCGCTGCGCTACATCGTCCCGGCATTGGTCGCGCAACTGGTCATCGTGGTGAAGGACACCACCTTCGGCTACGTCGTCACCTACGGCGAGCTGATGCAGAACGCCAAGGTGCTCGTCGCCAACTACCACGCGCTCGTGCCGGTCTACCTGGTGACGGCGGTGCTGTATTGCCTCGTGAACTACGGCATATCGAGAGTCAGCCAACGGCTGGGGCGCGCACGCCGTTCCAGGGCCTCCGCGTGACACGGACCCGCGTGCAGGCAACCGCGATTGCGCAGCCCAGCGATTTCTGGCTCAATCGCTGGCGGGGCCTCCCGGGAGGGCGGGCCTCCTGCAAGCGAGCCGTTGTTTCCACCACTTTGAAAGTCGGTTGATGTTTGGACGAAGCCGGTTGGCGCTGGGCGTTGGCGCGGGCCTCACGATCGGCTTTCTCGCGCTGATCGTGATCGTGGGCGCGACCATCTGGCTGGTGGAACGCGGCAACAGCCTGTTCGAGCAGTCGGCGCTGCAGCGCTCGATCCGCGTCGTTGCGGTCGAGTTGCGCGACCATTTGCGCACCGCGGAGTCGAGCCAGCGCGGATTCCTCCTGACAGGCAACCAGATCTACCTGGCCCCCTACGACACGGCCAAGACCCGCGCGCGGCAGGAGCTGGATGACCTGTCACGGATGATGGCACCGGACGCGCCGAACCGGGCCATGCTGCCCCGCCTATCGGAAGCGGTGGGCGAGAAGATCGCCGAGATGGACAACACCATTGCCCTCAAAACCGCCGGCCGAGACGCCGACGCCATGGCCGTGCTGCAGAGCAATCGCGGCAAGACGCTGATGGATGAAATCAATGTGTTTCTCTACGGCGCGATCCTGACGGCCGACGAGAGCGCCACGCTCGACAGCGCGGAACAGCAGCGCAATGCGTCGCTGCTGCGCTGGATCTCGGCGGGCGCCGCCGTGGTCATCATCTTGGTGGTGTTCGTGGTGGCCTTCACTGTCTACCGCAACGGGCAGGATCTGAAGCAGGCGCGCGACGAAGTGCGGGCCATCAACCTGACGCTCGAAGAACGTGTGAAGACCCGCACGGCGGATCTCGCCATGGCGCGGGAGCGCGCGGAAGTCCTGCTGGCCGAGGTCAACCACCGCGTGGCCAACAGCCTGCAGCTGGTGGCGGTGCTGGTGGGGATGCAGATGCGTGCCGTGACCGATACCGCGGCCAAGGATGCATTGCGCGAAACGCAATCGCGCATCAATGCCATCTCGCTCATCCACAAGAGCCTTTACACATCGGGCGACGTGACGAATGTGGCGCTGGACGATTACCTGGGCGCGATGCTGGGCAACCTGGAGACGGCCATGAAGAAGGACGGCCATACCGCCATCCTCAAGTGCTACCTGGAGCCGATCTCGCTGCGCACGGACGCGAGCGTCAACCTGGGCGTCGCCGTCCAGGAGCTGGTGACCAACGCCTTCAAATATGCCTATCCCGGCGACCAGACCGGCGAAGTGCGGGTGCGGCTGAAGCGCCTGGGCGAGGACAAGGCGGAGCTCACGGTCGAGGACGACGGCGTGGGGATCACGCCGAACGCCCCGCGCGGTGGCACGGGTCTCGGCAGCAAGATCATCCATACGATGGCGACGGCGTTGAAGACACAAGTGGAATACATCAACCGCGGGCCGGGTACGCTGGCGCGGCTGGTGCTGACGACGGCGAACGCGTGACGGCAAGGCAATGAAACTCCGACTCTGTGCGCTTGCTTCCCTTCTGTGCCTGGCCGGCGCGTCGCTGGCCGCGGGTGGCGAGGGGCTGACCACGCCGGTGAAGTTGCCCGCCTACGATGCAGCGCGCGCTGCTTGCAGGGCGCCAATCGGATTGCAGAAGAAGCTGGTCTTCGTACAGGACAACCGGCGCGAATTCATGCAAGCCGCGGGACGCGGGCTGGAAGCCGCGGCGCGGGCGCGGGGCCTCGATTACAGCGTGGCCTTCGCCAACAACGATCCTGCGCTGATGATCAAGCAGGTGGGCGGCATTGCCACCGACAAGACGGGCGCCATGGTGGTGGCGCCGATCGATCCGCCGTCGCTCGCGCCGGCCCTGAAAAAAGTCATCGGCGCGGGCGCTTACGTGGGGGCCATCGTGCCGCCGCCCGCGACGACGGTGCTGAACGCGCCGCAATACCTGACAGGCAAGGTCCTGGCGGACGCAGCGGCCAATTACATCCGCGCGCGCCTGGGCGGCAAGGCCAAGGTCGTGCTGCTGACGCATGACGGCCTGCAATTCCTCGCGCCGCGATTCACCGCCATGCGCGATACGTTGCGGACATTGCCGGGCGTGACGATCGTGGCCGACATCTCGCCCGCCACGGTCGACAAGGACGGCGGATATCGCACGATGAAGACGATCCTGCTCGCGCAACCGAACATCGATGTCGTGCTGGGCGCGGACACGGTGGTGCTGGGAGCGCTGGCGGCTTTGCGCGAAGCCGGCAAGGCGCGGCCGGACCAGTTCCTGGGCGGCATCGACGGCGAGCAGGAGGCGGTCGTCGAGATCAAGAAGGGCGGCAGCCCCTACAAGGCGAGCATCAGCCTTGCTTCGTCGATCTTCGGTTACGCGATGGGCCAGCACGCTGCGGACTGGCTGGAAGGGAAGTCCATCCCGCAAGCCATGGACATTCTCCCCATGGCGCTCACCAGCAGCAACATCGGGGACTACGAACGCGATACGGCCAACCCCGGTGCGGTGTATGCCGATCCGGTGCGGCGCGCGGCCTACCTGAAGATGTACGGCAATATCTGTTTCGACACGCGCGACAACTACATCAATTTCCCCTGGTCGTCGGAAGCCAGATAGCCTGGGGCCCACCCGCATGACCGCCAACCCTTTCGTCATCCTCTACGTCGAAGACAACGACCTCGTCCGCGAGTCGTTCGCCGAGTTGCTCACCACCGACGACCGCCGCGTCGTGAGCGTGGCGGATGGCGCCGGCGCGCGTGAGGCCCTGCGCGAGCAGAAGGTGGACCTGCTGATCACCGACATCAACCTGCCCGATGGGTCGGGCCTCGACGTGGCGCGCGAGGCGCTCGGCCAGAACCCGGGGCTGCCGGTGATCGTCTGCTCCGGGCAGGACTTGAAGGATGTGACGCTCTCGCTCGGCCCTACCGCTCATGCGCTGACGAAGCCCTTCGGGCTGGAGGAACTCGAGGCGCTGGTCGAGCGGCTTGCGCGGTGAGGGGCCGGACGATTGATTTGCCCGTGCCTACTTCCTTGTCGCATTCGTTCGGACAGACGGCGTGTCAATGCTCACCGCGATCTTTCTCCGCTCGAGCTCACGCTTTTCGTCGTCGGCTAGACCTTGGTCCGTGATGATCTCGTCGAAGTCGCTCAGCGGCACGACGTTGCAAAAGCCGGGACCGCCGAACTTCCACGAGTCGATCAGAAGAAGGCGAGTCTTCGCTGCCTTCATCAGGAGTCGCTTGCTGCTCGCGCTTTCAAGGCGGCTATCGGTCAGCATTCCGTCGCTGGCGGACTGCGCACCGATCAGGGCGATGTCGGCGTGCAGTTGACTGAAGAACGTGTCACCGGGCTCACCGGACAACAGGTTGGTTCCAGTGCGTCGAGTGCCGCCGGGAACGATAAGGCGGACATGGTCGGATGCCGACAGCACGTCGGCGATCTTGATGTTGTTCGTGACCGCGGTGAATCGAAGCCGCGATTCGACCAGCGCGCGTGCAGCTTCCAGAACGGTGGTGCTGCTGTCGAAAATGACGCTGTTGCCTTCGCTGACGCGTGACGCGGCGATACGGCCGATCGACACTTTGCCGTCCTTCATTGCGCCCGAAACGGCACGCGTGTCGTCGGTTTCGACGTGGGTCTTCGACAGCGTGCCGAGGATCGCTCCGCCATGCGTCCGCTCTACAAGCTTGCGGCTGGCAAGCTCGTCGAGGTCACGGCGGACAGTGGAGAACGAGGCGCCCAGCCGCTCTGCAAGCTGTTGCAGCGAAGCGGCGCCGCTCTCGGTCAGCACATCGAGGATGAAAGACTGCCTTTGACGCGGCAGCAGCCGTTCCGCGACAGGATGCTTTGTCGTCATGTGGTACATTTTGAGAGATTTTTCCATATCGTATCTTAGCCATGCAAAGCCTCTTTGCCGACTTCAGCGCAGCGTGGCAGCCGGGTGCCACGTTTCTGCGCACGCCAGGGGGGCGGTCCTGGACATATGGCGAACTCGATGAGGCCACCTCGGAACTCGCGGCCAGGCTCAGCGTCAGTTTGGGCGCCGGCGATCGGCTGGTCTCGATGCTCGAGCGGTCTGAGTGGAACATTTTCCTGTACCTTGCCTGCACCCGCTGCGGTGTCGTGTACGTTCCCCTGAATCCCCGCATGACCCCGGCTGAGCTCGGGCCCGTGATCGCGGATGCGGACCCCTCGATGCTGGTCTGCGATCCCGTATTGCAGTCGAAAGCCGAGCAGCTGGTGGAGGCGCGCGTGCTCGTTCGAACACTTGACCGCGCCGGTGGTGGTTCGCTGCGCCACGGCAAGGTCCCGGCGGGTGTGGTCGACCGCGAGCTGGACGCCCCTCATCCCGCGGCCATCATCTTCACGTCCGGCACGACGGGAACGCCCAAGGGGGCGCTGATACCACATGCACTCTTCATCGGGAAGGCGCGGGCCTTGGCGGGAGCGTTGCGTTTCACCTCCAGCGACTGCCTGCTCCACGCCATGCCGCTGTACCACTCGCACGGCCTTTTCATGACCGTGCACGCCGTGCTGAGCGTGGGCGCATCGATTCTCTTCCTGCCGAAATTCGATGCCGGCGAAGTCGTGCGCGCGCTGCCGGACGTCACGATGTTCTCGGGCGTACCGACGATGTACACGCGTCTGGCGAGCGAGCCCGGGCTGAAGGCGGCCGCTGCGGCGATCCGCTTGTTCATCTGCGGCTCTGCGCCCCTGAAACCCGAGCTTTTCGAGGCCTTCCAGCGCGAGTCCGGACACCGGCTCGTCGAGGTCTGGGGCATGTCTGAAACGATGACCAACACCGCGAGTCCGCTCGGTGACCGGCGTGCCGGCAGTGCGGGCAAGGCGCTTCCGGGCGTGCTGCTCCGCGTCGTGGACGACCGTGGAGTCGAGGTCCCGCCGGATACTGCCGGTGTGATCGAAGTCGGCTTCACCGCACCTTTCGGCGGGTATTGGCGTCGGCCGCCAGAGGAACAGCCGCGGATGCGCGAAGGCCGCCTGGTCACGGGCGACATCGGGCAGCTGAGTCCTGACGGCTATCTCACGATCCTGGGGCGCACGACCGAAATGATCATCAGCGGTGGCTACAACGTATACCCGCGTGAAGTGGAGCTCGCGCTGGAAGAGATGCCGGGGGTGGCGAAGGCAGCAGTGTTCGCCGTTCCCCACAAGGACTTCGGTGAGGCGGTCGTTGCTGCCGTCGAGAGCAACGGCACCAGCGTGATCGATGCCGCAGTCGTGCTGCGGAAACTGCGGGACCGTCTTGTCCCATACAAGATTCCAAAGGCGCTCTTCATCGAAGACATGTTGCCGACCACCGAACTCGGCAAGTTGCAGCGCAAGGCGCTCGCAGGCAAATACCGGCACTACTTCCGATAGATTGTGGGAGTTTTGGTGGCAGTCGCGATTGACTTCTACCAAAATCAACCATATTCTTGGGCTCCGTCACAGGAGAGCCCATGCGCGAAACCGACATCCACCGCCGCGATCTGATCCTCGCACTCGCTGCTGCGATCGTCGGCAGTGCGCCACGCGCAGCCGAACTTGGCAAGAGCGGCACGATCAAGCTGGTCGTTCCTTTCGCCCCTGCGGGTGCGACGGACATCATCGCGAGAGCGATCGCTCCCCGGCTGGGCGAGAAGCTGGGCGCCCAGATCGTTGTGATCAACGCCGCCGGAGCGTCCGGAACGATCGGTGCCGCTTCAGTCGCGAATGCCGAACCGGACGGCAATACGTTGCTGCTTTATCACATTGCCATGGTGACGACGCATCACTTCCAGAAGGGCATGCCGTTCGATCCCTTGAATTCGTTCACGCCGATCGGACTCGTTGCGCAAGCGTCCAACGTCGTCACCGTCAACCCGGCCCTGCCGGCACGCAACCTGCGCGAGCTGGTCGATTACGCGAAGGCGAACCCCGGCAAAGTGAATTTCGGCTCGTCGGGCGTCGGCAGCTCCGACCATCTGGGCGGGGAACTGCTGCAGTCCGTCACGCGCACGCAATTGACGCATGTGCCGTACAAGGGCGGTGGCCCGGCGATCGCCGGTCTCGTCGGCGGCGAGACGGAAGTGAATGCCGGCTCGATCGCGCAGGTCGTGGCGATGGTGAAGGCGGGCCGCCTGCGGGCGCTGGCGGTGATGCAGTCCTCACGAAGCGCCACCTTGCCCGACATCCCCACGACCGGCGAAGCCGGGTTTCCTGCGCTCGACCACCGCACCTGGCTGGGCGTGTGGGGGCCAGCGAAGATGACCCCGGACGTTGTCAACCGGATCAACGGTGCGTTGCGTGACGTGCTGGCCATGGACGATGTGCGGCAGGCATTCGAGAAGGTCGGCGTGGATCCCGCCGTCAGCTCGCCACAAGAGTTCGACAGCTACATTCGTACGCAGCACGGGCTGTGGAACAAGGTGTTCGCCGGAAAGGCTCCCTGATGGAAAAGTCAAGGCACTTCGAGGACCTCGTGGTCGGCGAGGAGTTTCGCTCACCCACGCGCACCATCGCTGAATACGACCTCTATGTTTTCGCCGGATTGACCGGCGACCTGACTGATTTCCACATCAGCACGGAAGCGGCCAAGCAATCGGCATTCGGGCAGCGCGTTGCCCATGGCATGCTGTTGATCAGCATTGCCAACGGCCTGTACAACCGCATCGGGATCACGGACGAAACGGGCCTCGCACTGGCCGGGGTGGAGTGGCGCTTCGTGGCGCCGGGGTTCATCGGGGACACCATCCACCTGATCGCGTCCGTCAGCCAGAAGCGCGAAGTCGCCAAGAAGGATCGGGGGCTGGTGTTCTGGGACGTGCGGCTCGACAAGCAGGACGGCACCACGCTGTGCCACGGAAAGATGATCCGCATGGTGCGCCGCCGCGGCAACTAGCGCGGCGGCGGCTCAGCGATAGCCCAGCTCGTACTCCGCGACGAGCCCGCGGTGGATCTCGTTGCTGCCTTCGATCGTCTGCATGAACTTCGCATCGCGCCAGTAGCGGCCGATCTCGTATTCGTCCGAGCAGCCGTAGGCGCCGTGGATCTGCATGGCGTCTTCCGCGACGCGCATCAGTGCATCGCTCGCATACAGCTTGGCCATCGAAGTATCGGCACGGGCACGATCCCCACTGTCCTTCTTCCATGCGGCTTGCAGCACCAGCAGGCGGGCGGTCTCGTAAGCCACTCGCATGTCAGTGATCTTGGACTGGATCAGCTGCCTGCGGGCGATCGGCTGGCCGAAGGTTTCGCGCGTTTTCGCATACTCGGTGGCGAGCTCGAGGCACGCACCGATCATGCCCACGCAGCGCGCGGCGACGCTCAGGCGTCCGCTCTCGACAGAGGACATGGCGATCTTGAAGCCTTCTCCCTCGGCGCCCAGGCGGCTCGAAGCGGGCACGCGCACGTTGTCGAGCACGAGCTCGCCCGACTCGAGCGGGCGAAATCCAACCTTGTTCTTGAAAGGCGACCGCGAGATTCCGGCCGATGCGGGATCGAGCAGGAAAGCCGTGATGCCTTTGCGCCCGGCGGCTGGGTCGAGCGTCGCGAACGTGATGATCCAGCGGGCTTTGGCCACCATCGAGATCCACACTTTCGTGCCGTTGAGCACGTAGTGGTCCCCGTCGCGAACCGCACGGGTCCGCATGGACGCGACATCCGACCCCGTATGGGTCTCGGTCAGCGCAAAGGCAACCGGGCCGCGCCCTTGCGCGAGCGGAACCAGGAACTCCTTCTTCTGTTCCTCGGTGCCGTAGCGCAGCACGCTGATGCCGCCCACGCCGCTGGCCCAGCTGGCCGCGCACGCCATCACCTGGCACGTCGACGCGAGTTCCATGATCATCAGCGCATACGTCTGGTAATCCATTCCGGCGCCCCCGTACTCCTCGGGGATGACGCCGCCGGTGAGCCCCAGCGGCCCCATCTGCTCGTAGATCTCCAGCGGGAAACGCTCGTCGCGGTCGTACTCGCGCACGTGCGGCTTGATGCGCTCGCGCGCGAACCGGCGCGTCAGGTCCAGGATTGCAGTCTGCTCTTCGGTCAGGTTGAAGTCCATGAGCGCTTTCCTCACGCGGCGGGCAGCGACCGCACCTCGAGGTCGCGGACGCGCACGCCGTCCGCGACGAGCGAATACAGCTTGGCGAGAAACGCCTGGCCATAGGCGTTTCCGTGGTCGTAATAGCGCGGGTTCGGGCTCGGAATGTTGACGATCATCGGGCCGAACTGCTGGTTGCGCAGGATCGCCTCCCGCCAGTCGAAGTGATGCCGCATGACAGTTTCAAGCGCCAGGTGGCTCGCCTCTTCACCTCGTGCGCCGCCGAGGCCCAACTGCGATCCCTTCGCCAGCGCGTAGCCGATCATCACCGTGGCGCTGGTATCCAGCAGCGAGTAGGAATCGTCGATGGTCGCGTGCCACGCGCCGTTGTACTGGCATTCGATCAGCCGCGCCGCCGTCTTCTCGTACAGCGCGACCAGCTCGGCGTCCCAATCCTGCCGGGGAATCACCTCCAGCGTGTCGACGACCCCCGCCATCCACCAGCCATTGGCGCGACCCCACGCCGTCCCGTCGATCCACAGGTCGAGCTCGACGTAGCTCTCGTCCGGGGGAACGGAGGCATTGAACACATGGCGCATGAGCCCGTCGGGCTGCGCAAGGATGCGGTGAAAGCCCTTCAGCTCCGCTGCGGCGAAGCCCCAGCGGCCGAGGATCGCCTGCGACGGCGGAACCATGTACGCGGTATCGGCGAACACCCACCCGGATGTGCTGCGGGCCGTGGTGTGCTGCGTGACGCCGCCGGCGGCGACGCGTTCACGGTCGAATGCATCCCCGGCGGCCCTTGCTTCCTTCACCTTGCCGGCAAGCACCAAGGGCCGGATGCGCGATGAGCTGTCGGCGACGTTCGGGTGTGTGATCACCGGTCCAGCCAGCACTTCAGCGACTCGCTCCTGGAAGCCGGAGCGCAGCCCCGACAGGTGCATCGCATTCAGCAGGGCGGAATGCTTGCCGCCGGAGTTCACGCCGCGCCAGCCGTGATCCACGATCCGCTTGACGATTCCATCACTCATTCCGAGCCCTCCATGTTCATCGAATTCGACCAGTTGGAATTGTATGGGAGAATTTGGTGGAATCGACGGCGTTTTATTGACTGCCAGATCAAAATCTACCATACTGCATCAAACATCTGGAGACGCAGCAGCATGAAGTCAGGCCCGTTGGTGGGGGTCCGCATCGTTGAATTCGGCGGCATCGGGCCGGGGCCCATGTGCGCCATGCTGCTCGCCGACCTGGGCGCGGACATCATCCGCATCGACCGCCCGTCGCCTCATGGCCTTGGAACGCCGCGTCCTGATCGCTTCAACATCCTCAAGCGAAATCGCCCCTCGGTCGGCATCGACCTGAAATGCGCGCAGGGCGTGGAACTCGCGCTCTCGTTGATCGACACTGCGGATGCGCTGATCGACGTCTACCGGCCCGGCACGATGGAGCGCATGGGCCTCGGCCCGGGCATATGCATCGAACGCAACCCGAAGCTCGTGTATGGGCGCATGACGGGTTGGGGCCAGGACGGCCCACTGGCGCAGGCCGCTGGCCACGACATCAACTACATCGCGTTGAGCGGTGTGCTGCACTCCATCGGGCGCGAGGGGCAGCCACCGACTCCACCGCTCGTGCTCACCGGCGACTTCGGGGGCGGTGCGATGTACCTCGCACTGGGCATCCTCAGCGGCATCATCGAGGCGCGGTCCTCGGGACGCGGCCAGGTCGTGGATGCTTCCATGGTCGACGGCAGCGCGCTGCTGATGACCGACTACTACGGCCGGCGCGCCGCCGGTCTGCACAACGACGAGCGCGGCACCAACGTCACCGACGGCGGGGCGTGGTACTTCAACACCTACCGCTGTTCCGACGGCAAATACGTGTCCATTGCCCCGGTGGAATCGAAGTTCCGCGACGAACTGCTCCGAATGCTCGGACTGGACCGTCGCAAGCCGGGGCTCGACGAAATCACGGATCGCGAGGCGCGCGAGGCGGTGCAGTCCGTCTTCATCACCCGAACCCGTGAAGACTGGTGCGCGCTGCTCGAAGGAACCGATGCGTGCTTCGCGCCCGTCCTCGACCTCGGCGAAGCGCCCCTGCATCCGCACAACCGCGCGCGGGGAACGTTCGTGGAGGTCGATGGCGTCGTTCAGCCTGCCCCCGCGCCACGCTTCAGCCGCACGCCCAGCAACGTACCCACCAAACCCGACGTTCCCGGCCAAAGCACGAGCACGGCGCTCGCCGAGTGGGGCATCGATCCCGCGCGGATCGATGCGCTCGCCCGTGATGGAGTGATCGGCGCGCGGCCTGCCTAGCAATTCTTACCCGTCAAGGAAACCAATGGACAACCTCAAAGGACTCGGACTTCGCATCAATCCGGAGTGGCCCCGGGTCGACCGCCAGCTTGTCGAGCGCTTCCGCGCGATTCCGGCAGCGGTCGTCGGTGACGCGGCGCAGCGCCTGCAAGCCTTAGGCGGCGGCTTCAACGCCTACGGAGGGCGCAAGAAATTCGCGGGACCCGCTTTCACCGTTCGCGTGCGCCCGGGCGACAACCTCTTTGTCCATCGCGCACTCGACATGGCGAAGCCGGGCGATGTGATCGTCGTGGAGGCGGGCGCGGCGCTCAACACCGCCATCGTCGGCGCAATGATGTCGCGCTATGCGAAGACCCGCGGCATCGAGGCGCTGGTCATCGACGGCGCGATCCGCGATGTCGACGAACTCGAGGCCATGGACTTCGCCGTGGTCGCGCGCGGCGCGACTCCCAACGGGCCACACAAAAGCGGACCCGGCGAAATCGGGTTCCCCATCGCGGTCTCGAGTCTTTCCATCGCCCCTGGCGATCTCGTGATGGGCGACCGTGACGGAGTGATCGTGGTGCCGCGCGACAGTGCCGACGCGCTGGTGGAAATCGCAGAAGCACGCCATCGTGCGGAGCAGGTGCTCGAGCGCGACATCGAAGCCGGGAAATGGGATCGCACTTTCGTCGAGGCTGCCCTGCGCAAGCTTTGACCGCGCGTCAATCAACTCGTCACCTACAGGAGTATCCATGAACCGAGTTCGCAGAACCCTCGTCCTCGCGGCCACCGCGCTTGCCCTGTCCGGCACGGCGTTTGCGCAGGCCTGGCCCAGCAAACCGATCACGCTGGTGGTGCCCTATGCGACCGGCGGCGCGACGGACATCATGGCCCGCCTCGTGGCCGACCGGCTGCGCGAGGTCCTGGGCCAACCGATCATCGTCGAGAACAGGGGGGGTGCCGCGGCCAACATCGGCGCCGCGTATGCCGCCAAGGCTGCGCCGGACGGGTACACACTCCTCATGGTGACGAATGCCCATGCGACGAACCAGGCGCTGTACAAGAACCTGCAGTACGACCTCGAGAAGGATTTCACCCCCATCAGTCCGGTGGCCACGATTCCGAACATCCTTGTCGTGGGCAACGACGTGCCGGCGAAGGACCTGCGCGAATTCATCGGCCTGGCGCGAAATGCCAACCCCGCGATCAACTACGCATCGGGCGGCAGCGGCACATCCCAGCACCTCGCCGGCGCGCTGTTCAACAGCATGGCGCACGGAAAGATGGTGCACGTTCCCTACAAGCAAGGCAGTGCGGCCATCGTGGACGTTGTCGGCTCGCGCGTGGAGGCCTACTTCGGCGGCATCTCGGAAGTGGCGTCGCTCATCGACTCCGGGAAGCTTCGTGCGCTCGGTGTGACCACGGCGACTCGCAGCCCCAGATATCCCAACCTGCCTGCCATCTCGGAAGTGGTTCCCGGCTACGAGATCCGTATCTGGATGGGGCTTGTCACCCGGGCCGGCTCCCCGCCGGAAGCGATCGCGCGCGTGAACGCGGCCATGAAGACGATCCTGGCCGAGCCCGAGGTGCGCCGCAAGCTCGGCGAGCTCGGCGCGGTCCCGCTGGTCTCCACCCCCGAGGAGTTCGGAACGTTCGTCAGGAAGGAAGTCACGGACCTCGGCAAAGTGGTGCAGCTTTCCGGCGCGAAGGTGGAATGAAGCCGGACCGCGCCAAAGGCCCCCGCTTCACGACAGCCGCGGAGGCCGCGGCGGCGGTGCCGTCAGGCGCCTGCGTCGTGCTGGGCGGCATGGTGTCCATGGCGGTGCCGGAGGCCGTGTTGAGAGCTCTGGGAGAGCGTTTTGTCGCCGAGGCGGCGCCACGCGAGCTGACGCTGCTGCTGCCCAACCGGCAAGGCTGGAAGCCCGATCCACAAACCGGCCTCGATCACCTCGCCCACGAAGGGATGGTCAAGCGCGTCATCACGTCCACGTTCAGTCACCGCGATTCACCCCGCTTCGCCGGAATGGCGACCGCCGGAAAGTTCGAGGCGTACTCGTTCCCCATGGGTTGCCTCTTCCAGCTGCTGCGGGAACAGGCATCGGGTTCCCCGGGATTCGTGACCGAAGTAGGGCTCCACACCTACGCCGATCCGGGCGCGGTGGACGCGGGGAAGGTGGAGGTCAACGAGGCCACTCCTCCCAGCACCTACGCACGCCGCATGGAAATCGACGGCAAGCCTTACCTGTTCTACAAGACCTTCCCGATCGACGTCGCGATCATCCGCGGCACTGCAGCGGACGAGGACGGGAACATCTCGATGTCCGGCGAGCCCGTCGACGTGGGCATCAAATACCAGGCGATGGCCGCTCGCAACTCGGGCGGCCTCGTCATCGCTGTCGTGCGGCAGAAGGTGGCCAGTGGCACGCTGAACCCGCGGCTCGTCGCGGTGCCGGGCGCATGGGTGGATTACGTCGTGGTGGATCCCGAGGCGATCCAGACCCAGCTCGGGGGCCATGACCCGAGCCTGAGCGGGGAAGTGCGCACTGTCCGCAAACGGCTGGAGCCACTGCCCCTCGACGTGCGAAAGGTCGTCGCGCGCCGGGCTGCGATGGAGTTGAAGCCTGGCGACATCATCAACCTCGGCGTGGGCATGGCCTCCGGCATCCCGTCCGTCGTGGAGGAAATGCAGCTTGAGGGGCCGTACCACTTCAGTACGGAGCATGGGGGCTTCGGCGGGACGCCGGCGATGGGGTCACCGGGCAGCACAGGCGCATTTGGCGCGCACTACAACGCGGATTGCATCCTCGACTCGACCGAAGTGTTCGACTTCTACCATGGTGGGGGCCTCGATGTCGCCGCACTCGGCTTCGCGGAAGTGGATGCACGCGGCAGCGTGAACGTCGGCCACTTCGAAGGTAACCTGCGCGGGCCGGGCGGGTTCGTCGACATTACGCATCGGGCGCGCAAGATCCTGTTTTGCGGCGAACTGACGGCAGGCAAGTCCCACCTGGAGGTGGTTACCGGAGCGGAAGGCGGCATCCGGGTCGTCAGCGACGGGCGTTTCAGAAAGTTCAAGGAGCGGGTCCAGCAGGTGAATTTCCATGGACCCACCGCGCTCGCGAAGGGACAGGAGGTGTTGTACATCACGGAGCGGGCTGTGTTCCGATTGGTGGACGGCGGACTGGAACTGATCGAGCTCGCAAACGGCGTCGAGCTCGAGCAGGTGCGGTCAGCGGTTGGGTTCACATTCGAAGTCAGCAAGGCACTCAGACGCATGGATCGCGCGTTGTTCCGGTAGCGGTAATCGACGAAGCGGGATGCCTGAGGCGTGTCGCGCGCGGTTCGACCGAGCGAGGGGCGGCAGGATTCTCAACTGTTTGCCGGCTGCTTTGGGTCGGAGGCAGCCACTACGTTCGCGGGCGCCGCTCCGAGGCGGTGACAGGCGAGGGCTGCTTTCGGCCACAAGCAGACGTTCTATTTGCCGTGGCCAATGTCCGACTCGGTGGCGCCAATAGAAGCTCGCGCTGCGAATTGCTGACGTCCATCCGACTTTCAGTTTGCCGTGCGCTTCCAACTTGGCGAGCATCACACCCGCCTCCAGCGCGATAGCGCTGAGTAGTGAGCGTCGTTCATTCCGGCTTCAGCACAAGTTGAATCAGCCGGCGAGAAAGAGGGGCAACCACGAGGACGACCGGGAACGCGACAAGCCACGCCGTCAGCCAGGATGTCATCCAGAGCGTCAAGAAACCTGGCGCTTGTCCCGGAGCTTTGAATGTTGCGATGCCTGAGACCACCCACGACATCAGTCCGGAGAGAACGGCACCGATCAAGACGGGTTCGAATTTTCGCGGGATCATCGCATCACCTCCGGTTGATCGGTGCATGTCATGCAGGCGAGCGCCTTGGCGACGTTCTTGCCGAACATGCGGGCCGTCTTTATGTCGCCAGGCACGAACGAATTTCCAGCCGCCGAGTGACCTGCCTGAGCCATCAGCCCCGACCATGATCCCAGGCGATTAGCGGCCTCGTCATAGGGAGCCCCACTGTGCTGCTCGGGCAGTATCGCATTGCCTACCCAGAACATTCCGTGCTGCATGGCGAAGACGAACATCGACAGCAGTGTCGATTGCTTATCGCCCGACGGCAACGCCGACACAGTGAAGCCCGACGCAAGCTTGCCTTTGAGCGCGTGGGTTTTCCAGAGGCGGCCGGTGGCGTCCATGAAGGACTTGAACTGTCCTGACACGCCGCCAAGGTAAGTCGGCGAGCCGAAGATGAATCCGTCGAAGCCAAGAAGCCGCTCGGGCGAGGCGATCAGGTCTTCGGCCTGGAGCAATTCTGTTCGAACTCCGCTCACGCCCGCCGCTCCTTCGACGATGAACTGCGCAATTCGCTCCGTGTTGCCATGGGCGCTGTGATAGATAACGGCGAGGTTTTTCATTGTGTTTTCCTTTTCAGTTGTGGATCGATGTGTCGAGTCCTCTCATCGCGAGATCCAGGCGATGAGGAGGGCGGCTAAGTACAGGCCGAGGCCGAAGATGGAATGGTTCGCAAGGCTCCTCGCGCGGTTCTGCCCGGGCGAATTCGTCTTTGCGGACGCAATGCCGGCACCCATGGCAGGCTGCATGACAAGCCACGGGGCTAGGACAGTGAAGAGCCCGATGCACAGAGCGGGCGTCACCGTCGGAGATTCGGTCCATGCCATGCCCACAACGCCAACCAGGAGTCCGGCGAACGCGATGCCGGTCGCGTAGTGCACCAGCCAACCAAGCGCCAGTTCACCGCGTACTGGGCGCGCTGTGGCGATCGCATCGTGGCGGAAGACGCCGCGCCCCCAGTGGCCGACCCAACGGCCTATCATGGCGAAATTCAGGGTTGGTACGCCGAGTCGCTGCAAGAGCAGCAGCCAGAGGTCCATGGTGGCCGTGGCGCCGACTCCGATGGAAGCGACTCTGGCGATGTCTTCGAGCAGGGTGTTCATGACTTTCCTTGTTGACTTGGAGTGGTATGGGCTTCACTATGCAAGCTCAAGTCAGCTTGAGGTCAAGAGGTTTTTTCATGGACATCGGTGAAGTCGCTAAAAAATCCGGACTTTCTGCGTCTGCCCTACGGTTCTACGAAGAGAAGGGATTGATCGCATCAGTCGGGCGCGTCGGGTTGCGTCGCACTTTCGCCCCAACCGTGATGCACCAACTCTCGCTCATTGCGTTGGGCCGGGCCGCGGGCTTCTCGCTCGATGAGGTTGGAAGGATGTTCTCGGCCGACGGCCGCGCCACCATCGACCGCAAGTCTCTCGAAGGCAAGGCCGAAGAAATCGACGCAACGGTCAGGCGGTTGCAGGCACTGAGTAACGGGCTGCGCCATGCTGCAGTCTGCCCGGCAAGCAACCACTCGGAATGCCCGACCTTCCAGCGCCTCTTGCGTGCGGCTGTGGCCGGCAAGCTGACGCCACCACCCGGGAAGATCTTGGCGGCACGTAAGAGGGCGCGCTGAAGGCAGGGGCGCAAGCCGCGTCAACTCGCCGTCTTCCGCCAACGCTTCGCGACTTGAATCTGCATTTCATCGCAAAGGGCTAGACCCATCGCCGGGCTGGGGAGAGTATCGGCCACCTGATCTCAACCCCACGGACCCACACCCATGAAATCGCTCACATCCGGACTTCGCTTCGCTGCCACCATGTTGGCAATCGCGCTCGGCAGCACTTTCGTCCACGCCGCGGGCTATCAACACGGTTTTGCTGCTGATCCTGAGGGCAAGCCCCTGGAAATCGGCATCTGGTACCCGAGCAAAACGGCGGTTCAGCCCCTGTCGTTGGGGCCCACCACGATGAGTGTTGCAGTGAACGGCAATGCAGAGGGCAAGGCTCTGCCCCTGATCGTGATCTCGCATGGAAACGCAAGCTCGTTCGTCAGCCATTACGACACGGCCATCGCAATGGCCGACGCCGGATTTGTCGTGGCGGCTATCAGCCACGCGGGCGACAACTACGCCGACCAGAGCCGCGCTACCGACGTGATGGACCGTCCGCGCCAGATCAGCCGAGTGATTGACCACATGCTGTCGACCTGGGAGGGCCACGCCATCATCGACCCGACGCGCGTCGGCATGTATGGCTTTTCGGCGGGCGCTTTCACCGCGTTGGTGAACATCGGCGGCGTTCCCGATTTCACGACAGTCGGCCCGATGTGCCGCCAATTCCCTGCGGACTTTGCATGCCAGCTCATCGGAAAAAGCGTCGGCAACACGGCCGTGCCCCTGACGTCCCACAAAGTTCGTGCAGCTGACGCTCGCATCAAAGCCGCCGTGGTGGCTGCACCTGCGGTTGGATTTGCATTTGCTCCGGACGGACTAAGGAACGTCAAAGTGCCCGTTCAACTCTGGACCGCTGAAAACGACTTTGTGGTTCCGCAAGCGCGCTATGCAGAAGCTGTGAGAGCTGCGCTGCCGGTGGCACCGGACTACCACGTCGTTGCAAATGCCGGGCACTACGATTTCCTCGTGCCTTGCAGCAATGCGCTTGCGTCGATGGCGCCCCACATTTGCGCCAGTGCAGCCGGCTTCGACCGGTCAGCGTTTCACGCGAAATTCAACGCGGAAGTTATTGGCTTCTTCAACAAGACGCTGAAAAGCGGGCCTGGATCCTGATAAGGCCGATGCGTCTGCTTTGGGTCGAATGCACTGGTCCATCAGTCTCCTCGAACAGCTGGCCAGCCCGCCTATAGCTGGTACGCCTGGTGCACGCGCCCTTCACCGATCTGCCTCGAGAACAGCAGGCGAGCCGCGTGGGTCCCTCGGAGGTGGTCGAACGGACTCGCACCGGGACCGGCCAGCACCGGGTACGTGATGAGGTGCAGTTCGTCGAGCAGTTCCGCTTCGAGCAGCGTGCCGATCAGCATCGCGCCGCCCATCGCGTAGATGGCCTTGCCCGGCTGCGCTTGCAACTCGCGTACTGCGTCGAGGCTCCTCACGAATCGCGTCGTTGGCCAGGCAACATCCTTGAGCGTCGACGACAGCACGTAGTGCGGCGTCTTCGACGCGAAGGCGCTCCACTTCTTCTCGTCCGCATGCGCTGGTTTCCCCGTCATCGGCAAAGGCGTCGTGGGATGTTCGGCGATCGCTGTCCAGTACTGCTCGTACCCCGGATACATGCGTCCGCCTATCAGGCAAGCGTCGACGCGTTCGGCCAGCCCGTAATCGTCGGACCACGCATCGACCCAGTGGGCGTAACCATCAGCGCCTCCGCTGCGGCCGTCGATGGATACCTTCATCGCAGCGATCAGCGGACGCACAGCAGCTCCTCGTATTCGGCGCGCAGCGTCTTCCATGTCGCCCACAGCGAGGGCGGTGCATCGCCGCTGACCAACGCCACCAGCCGCGCCAGATGCGCATGCCAGCCGGCCGCCACGTTCAGGCGCAGGGCAGGGCGCTCCAGCAGACGATGCGTGAGCGTGAGCAGCACTTCGGCTCCGTCCTGCTCCAGCTCGATCGTGACTTCACCCGCATCGGGCCACGCATAGCGCAGATACCGGGGCGGATCGACCTCCAGCACGCGGCAGGTCGCGCGGTGTTCGGCGGGCATGCCCTCAGGCCGCTCCGCGCTGGATGCGGACAGTTCTTCGTTGCGCCAGACCAGTTCGAAGTCGGCTTGCGGCTGCAGCGCCGTGGTACCGCCGGCAAGCCATTGGCGGCGCAAGTCGGGATCGGTCACGTAAGACCACACGCGGTCGATGTTGCCGGGCAGGCGCCGGTGAATGCGCAATGTTTCTGGGTCCAGCAGCTTGCCATGCCGGGAGTTCAGGGCGTTGAGGGTATTGGGGGTGGTGTCGTTCACTTGCGTTTCCTTGGGGTCGGGAGCTTGGGGATGGGCGGCAATTCGCGACGCAACAGCTCTTCCAGCTTGTCGAGACTTTCCGACCAGAACTGTTCGTAGTGCTGCAACCAGTCGTTGGCTGTCGACAGCGGCTTGGCGTCCAGTCGGCACAGGTGCACGCGGCCGCGGATCTCCCGCTGCACCAGCCCCGCGCGCTCGAGCGCCTTGATGTGTTTCGACGCGGCTGCCAGGGACATGTCGAAAGGCTCCGCCAGCTCGCCGATCGAGCATTCGCCCTTGGAGAGGTTTCGAAGCATCCGTCGGCGGGTGCTGTCCGAAAGGGCAAAGAAAACCGCATTGAGCCGGGTGTCCTGCCGCGCTTGTTGTCGTTCAACCATGTGGTTGAATATAGACGCGTGTTTGCTGATTGTCAACCATCTGGTTGAATGTATCGGTCCCCGCCTGGCTCAGGCCACCAGCCCGAGATACTCCTGCCGCGTCTGCGGCAATACAGCCCGTATGAGCTGCTCGTAGGACGTGCGATGCCTCGCCAGCATGCGGGCCGATGCCACGGACTTGGAGCGGCAATACCAGTGGCAGGTGTGCTGCATCAGGAGCATCTCGGCCATGATGGCGAAGGCGCGGTCCTTCGGGGAGGCGTCCTGTTCTTCGACCGCACGGCAGATGCCGCGGGAGTGCATGCGCAGCGCCTCGCGCATGTCGAAGGACCTGTCGAACGCGGGCGAGCGGGGCAGCCAGGTCGGGAACTTGCTCACGCGTGTGGCCGTAGGCTCGACGCCCGCGAAGTCCTCCGCGAACTTGCGGACCTCCCGGCACAGGGCGTTCTCGGTTCCGCGCAGCACGCCCCAGACCTGCTCGCCGCGGGCGGGGTCCGCTTCGCCCAGGGCGCGCGAGTAGCCCTGCGAGAGCGTCTCGATGCTCTGTTCGATGTCGTGGCCGGCCAGGTAGCGGGCCAGGAGCGCGATGCGCCCTTGCTGGTGCCTGAGCCTGGCGATCCACAAGGCGACCAGCGCGACGGGCAAGAGAAGAAAAAATTCCATCGGCCGATGGTACAGAGGCCGGGAGGAGATCCTCAGGCGCCGCATTCCCTGGTACGACCCATCTGGAGTGCGAACGCGCCCATTGCCGCCAGCGTGGCCAAGCCCATCACCGCCATCCAACCCCAACGTGAGAGCAACAAGCTCCCCAGTGCGGAGCCGGCAGCCATGCCGACGAACATCGCGCTCATCAGGACAACGTTGAGGCGGCTGCGGGACTGTGCATCCAGCGCATAGACCAGCGTCTGGTGCGCGATCAGTGCGCCCTGCACGCCCAGGTCGAAGACGATCGTGCCGGCTGCGAGCACGCCGAGCTGCCACATCACCGGCATGGATGCGCCGGCGCCCATGGCAAGAAACGCGGCAGCGCTCAGCACCGCCCCGATCCGCACCACGTAGACAGGGCCCTTGCGGTCCGCGAGGCGGCCCGCCAGTGGCGCGGCCAGCGCGCCGGCCGCACCGGCCAGCCCGAAGGCACCCGCCGCGGCGCTGCCCAGGTGGAATGGTTCCGCGTGCAGCATCACCGCGAGCGTGGACCAGAAGGCGCTGAAGCCGAGTCCGAGCAAGCCCTGGGCCAGCGCGGCCCGGCGCAGCGCGGGGTGTGCTTGCCACACCGTCGCGAGCGAACGCAAGAGCGCCGGGTAGGCCAGGTGGGCGGCGGCCGGGAACGCGGGCAGGAAACGCCACGCGGTGATTCCGGTGGCCGCGATCGTTGCGGCGGCCAGCACGAACATCGCGCGCCAGCCGAATTGTTCGGCGACGAACCCGCTGAGCACGCGCGACAGCAGGATGCCCAGCAGCAACCCCGTCATCACGGTGCCCACGAGCCTGCCGCGCTGGTGCGCGGGCGCGAGTGCGGCGGCCGCCGGCACGAAGTCCTGCGCCAGCGTGGCCGTCACGCCGATCAGCGCGCTGGCGGCCAGCAGCAGAGCGACCGAGGGCGCGGCGGCCGCGGCAAGCAGAGCGAGCGTCAACGCCAGTGCCTTCGCAAGAATGACGCGCCGGCGATCGAACCGGTCCGCGAGCGGGCCGAGCAGCAGCAGGCCCGCCACGTACCCCAGCTGGGTCGCGGTGGGGATCCAGCCCGTCAACCAGGAGGGGGCGTGGAGATCCTGTCCCAGCACGCCCAGCAAGGGCTGCGCGTAATAGATCGAGGCGACGGACAGCCCGGCGCCGGCCGCGAGCAGCAGCATCAAGGCGCGGCCAGGCCCTCGTGCGAGGGCGCTGGCGTCGGACTGGACATACGGAGTGCGAATAGCGTTCATGGCATCAATACGCGAGTGACTGGGATGTATCGACTGTGCGCGCACGTAGCGCCGGGCGGAAGGTGCGCGGAACGCAAAATGGTTATACGCTTGGCGCATGAACAAACCGACCAGACCAAGTGGAAGCAGGAACCCCGGCCCACAGGCGCGTGCACTGCCCCAGGGCGTGCCGGCGGATCGCATCGCACTGCTGCAGACCTTCGTGCGCATCGTGGAAGCCGGCAGCATGTCGGCGGCCGCGCCGTTGCTCGGCGCGACGCAGCCCACGGTCAGCCGGCGCCTGCGCGCGCTGGAAGACAGCCTCGGGGTCCAATTGCTGCAGCGGTCCACCCACGCGATGCGGCTGACCCTCGAAGGCGAGCGTTGTTATGAACGCGCGCGCACCTTGCTGGCCGACTGGTCCGCATTCGAAGCGGAGGTGGGCACCGGTGGAGCGGAGCCCGAGGGCCTGCTGCGCGTGGCGGTGCCCCATGCGTTCGGCCAGGACAAGTTCGTCGCGCCGCTGGCCGAATTCCTGCGCGCGTATCCGCGCGTCTCGGTGGAATGGCTGCTGATCGACGATGTGTCGGACGCCTTGTCACGCGGAATCGATTGCGCCATCCAGGTGGGCGACCCCACCGACCTGGACGTCGTGGCGGTGCGCCTGGCGGCGGTCGATCGCATCCTGGTGGCCGCCCCGTCGATATTGCCGCGCAAGCGGCCGAGTGACCCCGATGGGCTCGCCACTTTGCCCTGGCTCGCGCTGCGAACCTACTACCGGAACGAACTCGTCCTCACGCACGGCGCGACCGGCGAGGTCCGCCGGTTGCCGCTGCGCCCGCGGGTGAGTACCGACAGTCTCTACGCACTGCGCAGCGCGTGCCTCGCCGGGCTCGGCGCCTGCGCCGCCTCCGCCTGGATGGTGGCGGACGACATCGCGCGGGGGAAGCTCGTCCAGCTCGCGCCGCACTGGCGGCCGGCTCCGCTGCCCGCGTGGATCAGCTATCCCCATGGCCAGCACTACCCGTCCCGCCTGCTGCTCTTCGTCGCGGCCATGCGAGAGGCGGTGCCTCGGATCGTCGGGTCCGATGGACGCGGCGGTTAGCCGCCTGGCAGGACTCGCGGGATCCTATCGGGCCGCGAGCGCCCTCAGCTTGCTGAAGTATTCACGCATGATGGCGCGCAGTCGCTCGGCGCCTTCGCGGCCCCAGTCGCGCTGCAGCTCGCAGGCGAGGGCCAGTACGCTCACCGGCTTGGCCCCGGCCTGGATCATGCGTTGAACGGCGGCATCGTGCGCGACACGACTGACACCGCCGATGGCATCGATCACGAAGTAGACGTCGAAACCATCGCGTAACGCGTCCAGGGTGGGGAAGGCCACACACACCTCCGTCCACAGTCCCGCGATGATGAGTTTGCGGCGGCCGGTCCGCTCGACGGCGGCCCGGAAATCGGCATCCTCCCAGGAGTTCATGCTGGTGCGATCGATTTCAGGGCCACCCGGAAGTGTGGCGAGGAGCTCTTCGCTCGTTCCCGACATGCCGTGCTTGACGTACACGGTGCTCAGGACGACGGGAAGCCCGAACGCGGTCGCCGTCCGGCCCAGCATCGTCACGTGGGCCTGCAGCTCGTCGCGGCCTACCGAACCCACGCCCTGGTACTGCTCGGGCTGGTAATCGATCAGTGCGAGGACGGCGTTTTGCGGGGTGAGGAGTGAGTCGGTGAGGGGATCGCGCAAGGGGGTGGGATCGGCCATGTGAACAGTCTCCGGCAGTTGGCTTCAATTCGCATAGTTTCCCGTACGCGCCGCGACGGCGCGCCAGCGCGCGGACTCGACCTGCATGCGCGTGGGGAGATCGGCGGTGGCGCCCGGGCCGCTGGCCTGCACGCCGATGTCGTTGAAGCGGCGCACCACGTCGGCCTGCTTGACCACCATGCCCAGTTCGCCCTGGAGTTTCTGCACGACCTCGCGGGGCGTCGCCGCCGGCGCGAAGACTCCGTACCACATGCCCGCGTCGTAGCCGGGGACGCTCTCGGCCACGGTCTTCACGCCGGGCAGGTCCTTGAGCCGCGAAGTGCTCGCGATGCCCAGCGCGCGTACCTTGCCGTCGCGGATGAGCGGGATGAGTTGCGGTGCCGGTCCCGCGACCATTTCGATGCGTCCACCGATCGCATCCTGGAGCGCTTCGCCGATGCCCTTGTAGGTCACCATCGTGATGTCCGCGCCGGTCATGGAGCGCAGCAGGTCGATGGTGAGGCTCGTGGTGCTGCCGAAATTCGCGCGGCCCGGGTTTGCCTTCGCGTAGGCGAGCAGTTCCTCCACGTTCCTGAAAGGCGCATGCGGTGCGGCCACCAGAAGCACGCCGGATTCACCGATGGCGCGCACCGGCACGAAATCGCGCTCGAGGTTGTAGTTGAGCTTGCGGTAGAACGCCGCGTTCGCCGATTGCACGCCGCTGAGGATGCCCAGCGTGTACCCGTCCGGCGTCGCCCTCGCGAGGGCTTCGGCGCCGACGTTGCCTGCGGCGCCGGCGCGGTTTTCGACGATCACGGGTTGCTTCAGCCGCTGGCCCAGGCCCTCGGCGAGCGTGCGCGCGAGCAGGTCCTGCGTGCCCCCCGGCGGGAACGGCACGATGATGCGCACCGCCTTGCCGGGGAAGGTTTCGGCGTGGACAGGCGCCACCCAGGTGGCGGCGGCGGCGAGCAGGAACGTGATGAGGACGCGAAGGGACATGGAAAGGACGATCATGAATGAAGCGGTCGCGGGGACCAGGGAACAGGTATGCCGAGGGAGGCGGCGGCATCGGCCAGCATGCCGGCGGTGCGCGCCCCGAGCGGAATGCCGTGCGCCGCGCGGCGCACGGATTCGGCGCCGCCGCGCTCGCCGGGCAGCAGCACCGGCGACCCGGTCGAGGACGGCAGCGACTTGATGGCGTCCACCAGCGCGGACACCTGGGCCTGCGCCTGGTCCGGAGACTGCGGTGCCGTGCGTGCGAGGTCGAAGGCCAGCACCATGGCGTTCTGCCGGTGGCGTGGCGGCGTGTCGGTTGACGACAGCGCGGGGGCGAGGATCTGCGCGCCGGTCATCGCGCTGCACACGAGCTCGATCATCAACGCGAGGCCGGAACCCTTCGGCCCGCCGAGCGGCAGCGGCGCCACCGCGTCGTGGGCATCGGTGGTCGGCCGGCCCGACGCGTCCGCAGCCGAGCCGGCCGCGAGGGTGTGCCCCTGCGCACGCGCCTCTTGCAGCCGGCCGAAGGCGATGGCTCCCGACGCCATGTCGAACACGATCGGTCCGTCGCCGTGCCGGGGAACCGCGATGGACAGCGGCGCGGTCGAGACGCCGGGCGCGGCGGCTCCGTGATAGAACATGTTCGGTCCCGAAGCGGCGAGTGCGATGCCGACGAGTCCGGTGCCGGCGAGGGCGCTGGTGTAGGCCCCGAGCGCGCCGGTGTGCGTGGTGCCGCGCACCATCACGACACCGACGCCGCAGTCCCGCGCCATCGGCGTGGCCATCGCGACCGCCATCTTCATGCTCACGGCGCCGGGGGCCGCGTCGGCATCGAGTACCTGCAATGCGGGCAGGCTGAAGGCCACGCGCGGCCGGGCCGCGCCGTTCATCTCTCCGGTGCGCAACCACCGCAGGTACAGCGGCAGCCGCGACACACCGTGCGATTCGACGCCGCGAAGGTCGGCCCACACGAGCACCTGGGCGACCTCGGCGGCATGGTCGGGCTGGAGTCCACCGGCGCCCAGCAGCGCGGCGGCAAATTCGCGCAGCGCCTGCGCATCGATGACATGCATGCGAACTTGCTCTCAGGCCAGTGCGGATTCGGCGGGCGCGTGCGTGGCGACCTGGCCGCCGAGGGGGAGGTGGCGTTGCAGCCAGCCCGACAGCAGGTCCAGCACGATCGTGTTGTCGTCGGAGAAGATGAAGTGGTCGATGCCCGCGAAGAGATGCAGGTCCGTGGGCATCGCCGCGTGGCGGAAGAGTTCGATCGACTGTTCGCTCGGCGTGACGGCGTCGGCGGCTGGATGCAGCAGCAGCAGCGGCCGCGGCGCGATGCGCGCGACCACGTCCACCGGCCGGAACGCCAGCATGCTCTCCACCACCTCGAACGGAAACTCCATGTGCGAGCCCGCAGGCAAGCCGGAGCGCAGGTGCACCGGGATGGGCACGATGTCGAAGCGCGACACATTCATCGGCCGGCCCGCGGCCAGGCTCGCGCGTCCTCGCTGCACCATCGCCATGAATTTTTCCCAGGCGCCCTCGGCGCGATGCTGCTGCCGCAGCTTGGCCGTTCCGTCGCCCCATCCCGCCGACGAGATACAGGCCGCGATGCGCGTATCCACTGCCGCGGCATAGACCGCGACCGCGGCGCCGAAGCTGTGGCCCAGCACCGCGATGCGCGCCGGGTCCACGCCGGGTAGCGAGCGCAGGTAGGTGACGCAGTTCTGCACGTCGCGCACCTGCTCCTCGCACAGCACGCGCGCCGGTACGCCTTCGCTTTCGCCGCAGCCGCGCATGTCGAAGCGGATCGTGAGGTAGCCCATCCGCGCGAGCAAGTCCGCGGTGAGCGTCACCACGCCGTCGGTCTTGTTGGCGCCGAAACCGTGCAGCAGGATGACGGCGGGGCGCGGCTCGATGGATTCGCCGTCGATCGCGACGATGCCCGCGAGCCGCAGGCCGTCGGAGTCGAACCACACGCGCGTTTCGCCGACGGCGGGGGTTTCGGTGTCGCTCTTCACTGCACGGCTCCCTTGAGGAATTTCTCGATGGTGGTCGCCAGCGCGACCGGCGTCTCGTCCATCGGGTAGTGACCGGCGTTGGCCATGAAGTCGAGCGTCGCGTTCGGGTACCACGCCAGCCAGGTGGCCTGCATCACGGCCGCGTTCAGCCCGGGATCGTGCTCGCCGACGATCACCTTCACGGGCACCTTCGCGCCCTGGATGCGCGACGAGATGTCGGTGCGCGCCCAGGAGTGCAGGTAGGCGCCGAAGGCGTCGGCCTGGGAGCGCGCCATCGACTTCGCCACCAGGCGATCCACCCACGTCGCCGAGAGCCGGCTGCCGGTGCTGAAGTCGATGATGGCCCGGCGGGATGCCTCGCTCTGCGCCGCGGACGAGAAGAGCGCCCAGGCTTGCTCGTCGAAGGGCACGCCGCTCGCCGGCACGGGCGTGATGCCCACCAGCGCCTGCACCCGCTCCGGCGCCGACGCGAGCACGTGCTGGATCGCCGCACCGCCCATGGAATGGCCGACGAGGCTGAAGCGGTCCCAGCCCAGGAAGTCCGCGGTGGTGACCGCGTCGCGCGCGACCTCCTGCATGGTGTATTCGCCCTTCATGTGCCTGGCGCCGCCGTAGCCGCGGCAGTCCATGAAGACGTAGGTGAACCCGGCGGTGTCGAGCGACTCGACCATCGGGCCCCAGCCCTCGGCGCTGCCGAACCAGCCGTGCAGCGCCAGCACCTTGCGCGGACCCGAACCCACCGACACCACCGAATTGCTCATCGCTCGAATCTCCTTTGTGCGGGGCCATTGCTTGACCCTCTCGCCAGCGGCTCCCTACAATGGATTCGTGCCCGGCCTGGCTTGGAGACAATGTAGACGGCACCTCGCGAAAAGGCATCCCGCGTGCCTCCGGCGGCCGACCGTATCGTCCGATTTTTACAAGATGGCTCCAGGCCGCATGACCGCTAACCGACAGTCGACGATCTTCCAGGGCGAGTTCGGGCGCGTGACGCTGAACCTCACCTCGCGCACCCTGGTCGAGCATGCGCACTCCGAGTTCAATTTCATCTTCAAGGTGGGCGGCGGCGACACGGCCTTCCGTGTCGCGGGCGCGGACTACACGCTCTCCGACGATTCGGTCATCCTGATCAATCCGTGGGAGTCGCATGCCAAGCTCGCGAGTGTCGACGGTGCGACGCTCGCGCTCACCGCGCTCGTGAACCCGCCGTGGCTCTTCCAGGCCGCCAATGTGCCGGCCACATCCGGCGTGAAGCTGTTTCCGCAGGCCTTGGGCAAGCTCACCCCGGGCGTGCAGGAAGCCGCGCTGCGCATCGCGATGAGCATGACGGCCACCGACGTCGATGCGGGCGAGCCCGAGACGCTCCTGCGCGAACTCGTGCAGCAGGTGGTGGTGTGCTTTGCCGACCCCGAACTCGCGCGCCGCTCGCTGTTCTCGGGGGTGGCGATGGATGCGCGCGTCATGCGCGCCACGCGCTACATGCGCGAAAAGGCGATGGACAACCCCGGCCTGGACGACATTGCGCGCGAGGTGGGCCTGTCGCGCTCGCGCTTCTTCGAGCAGTTCAAGAACTGCCTGGGCGTCTCGCCCCAGCAGTACCTCGACTGGCAGCGCATGGCGCTCGCCACGCGCATGCTCTCGCAGCCGGGGAGCACGGTGGCGGACGTCTCGTTCCAGCTCGGCTTCTCGGCGCCCAGCCACTTCGCGCGCTTCTTCTCGCAGCACATCGGCCTGCCGCCGAGCGATTTCAAGCGCGGCATCCTGAGCCAGCCGGGCCCCGATCAGGGCTGAATCGGCGCGAGCGCGGGCGTGAACGCCGACGGCTGCAGGAGCTTGCTCTCCTGCTGCACCACAAGTCCCGCTGCGATGCGCAGGTACTCGGTCCAGCGCGGGTCGGCCGCCAGTGCGGCACGGCGGCGCATGCGGTCCTCGAAGCTCTCGAACCCCCAGAGGTGCACCACCTGGTTGAGCGGGCCGATCTCGCTCACATAGCAGCCGAACCAGTGGCCCAGGTTCTCGGCATGCACGCGCACGCCGTGCTTTTCGTAGAGGTGCAGGTAGTCGCGCAGCTTCCCTGGCGCGACGGTGTAGGTGCGTTGTTCGATGAGCATGTTCATCCTTGCGCCAGGGCGGCCTTGAGGTAGCTGTCGTCCTGCAGCGCGCGCAGGTCGGGCGCGGCACGGATGTTGCCCATGCGCAGGTGCCACTGCACGAGCTCGTCGACGCCCGCGAACGAGGGAGCACCATTGGCGGGAAAGTCCAGCATCGGCGTGTCCGCGGTGATCTGCATGTTGTACTTGCCGAGCATGGCGGTGAGTTCGGCCGCGCCCGCATTGCCGTCGATGAAGGCGCGGCGGTAGTCGCGCAGCGCCCGCATGTAGGCGATCAGGAAGCGCCGCCCCGCCTCGGGATTGCGCCGCGTGATGTTGGCGCCGTAGATCAGCCAGCCGTTCGGGAAGTTCGGCTTGAACTGGTCCATCGACATGATGCGCACGCCATTGACTTTCTTGAGCACGAGCGTGGCATGCGGCTCGTTGATGCACGCCGCGTCGATCGATTTGTTGCCCAGGCCCGCCACCACGTTCGGCAGGCCCAGCTGGACGATGTCGAATTCCTTCTCGCTCACGCCGGATTTCTGTGCGAGCGCGGAGACGAACCAGCTGCTGGGCGCGGCGAGGCCCGAGGCGAGCTTCATCCCCTTGAGGTCGGCCGGGCTCTTGTAGCGGCCGCTCTCCACGTGATCACGGCGCATGACGAAGCTGATGGAGCCGTGTCCCGGCGAATGCTGGCCGGCGGTTGCCACGATCGTGAGGTCAATGCCGCGCTGCTTCGCGTTGAAGAGCATGGGGTTGGGTCCGCTCGCGAGCACTTCGAGCGCGCCGATCGCGAGCGCCTGCGCGGCCTCGCCCGAGCCGGGGAACGCCTTGATCTCGACGTCCAGGCCCTCGTCCCGGAAGTAGCCTTTCTCCGCCGCGATGATGGACAGCGCGTCGAACATGGCCGAGATGATGCCGACGCGCACGGGCACGGCCGGCGAGAGGGGCGCGCGCCGGGTTTGCGCGCCCAGCGGCCCGGCGGCCAGCGCGCATGAGGCCAGCAGCATGGCGCGGCGGGTGGTCGATGGAAGAAGCGGATTCATGGGGTCTCCTTGGGTGTGTGAGGGGGAGCGGGGGCGTGCGGGATCAGCGCTTCTTCCACGGCAGCAGGCGCGCCTCCGCCATGTCGAGCAGCCAGAACGACACGATGCCGATGAAGGCGATGACGACGAGGCCGACGTACATGTCTTCCACGGACATGAGCTGCCAGGCGCGCCAGATGATGAATCCGATACCCGACTGGCTCGACACCATCTCCGCCGTGACGAGGAGCAGGAGCGCCGCGCCCCAGCCGAGGCGCAGGCCCGCGAAGATCACGGGCAGCGCGCCGGGCAGTGCGATGGTGAAGAAGGTCGCGGTCCGGCTCGCCTTGAAGTTGGCGCCGACGTCGAGGTAGATCCGGTCGATGTTCGCGACGCCCGCCGCCGTGGCGATGAGGACCTGGAAGAACACGCCCACGGCGATGATGGCCCACTTCGACTCTTCGCCGATGCCGAAGATCAGCATCACCAGCGGCAGGATCGCGACTTTCGGGATCGGGTAGAGCGCGCCCACCATGGGCTGGATCGCGGCGCGCAGGAGCGGCATCAGCCCCATGAGCGCGCCGACCACGATCGCGGGCAAGGCACCGAGGGCGAAGCCGATCAGCGCGCGGGACAGGCTCACCAGAACGTGCCAGCCGAGCGAGTCCTTCCACGGCAAACCCCACGCCATGTGCTGGAACGTGCCGACGATCGACGACGGCGCGGGAAAGAAGCGCGCATCGAGCCAGCCGGCGCGGACCAGGGCCTCCCAGACCGCGAGCAGGACGAGCGGCGCCGCGACCGCGACCGACCGGGTCGCCAGCGGCCGCGACAACCAGTGCACGCGCACACCTTCGGCCCGGCGCACATGCAGCAGCGGCTCGTCGCCGGCGGGCAGCACGGCGCTCATGGCGCGACCTCGCGCGTGGCGCCCTGCACCTCTTCGCGCAGCGCGGACCAGAGCGTGCGGCTCAACTCCCCGTACCCTTCGCTCGCGCGGATCTCGTAGGCGCCGCGCGGCCGCTGCAAGGTGACGGGCACATCCGCCTTCAGGCGCCCGGGGCGGGCCGTCATGATCAGCGCGCGGTCGCTCAGGACGAGGGCCTCGTCGATCGAATGGGTGATGAAGAGCACCGTCTTGCGCGACTCCTCCCAGATGCGCAGCAGCTCCTCCTGCAGGATCGCCTTGTTCTGCTCGTCGAGGGCGGCGAACGGCTCGTCCATGAGGAGGATCTCCGGGTCGTTCGCGAAGGCGCGCGCGATCGACACGCGCTGCTTCATCCCGCCGCTCAGTTGGTGCGGGTACGCGTGCCGGAAAGCGCCGAGCCCGACCTTGTCGATGTAGTGCGAGACGATGTCACGGCGCTGGGTTGCCGGCACCCCGCGCATGCGCAGGCCGTACTCGACGTTCCTTTCCACGCTCATCCACGGGAACACCGATTGGTCCTGGAACACCATCGAGTGCAGCGGCTTGCTGCGCTCGAAGTGCGCGATCTCCAGCTCCCCGGCCGTGTGCGTTTCCAGCCCTGCGACGATGCGCAGCAGGGTCGTCTTGCCGCATCCCGAGGGGCCGACGATGCAGCAGAACTGCCCCTTCAGGATGGTGAGGTCGACGCCCTGCAACGCGGCGACGGTGGCGCCGCCCGCGACGAAATCCTTGCCCAGGCCGCGCATGCGCACGTGCCAGGGCGCCGGTGGCGCAAGCGGCACCGCCGCAGCGCGATCGAACGAGTGGACATCGCTCATGTTCATGCCGCGCCCTCGTTGCCGCGGCGCAGCGATGCGGACAGCCGCTGCTGGATTTCGGGCGACAGGACGCTCTTGGGCAGCATGCCGTGCATGGTCTGCGCGGGCACCTGGGTGTAGATCGTCTGCAATTGCCGCGCGAACTTGGTCGCGCGAAAGCTCCCCGCGAGGCTCCACAGCGCATAGGCGTCCGCACGGTCCATCTCGAGCGCCTCCGACGTCCACGCCAGGAGGCCGCGCAGCCCGCCGACCAGTGCGTTGTCCAGGTCACGGCCGAAGCCGACGCCGATCCAGTGCGTGGGCGTTTCCGCGATGGGCAGCGCGAGCGGCACCCTCTTGTGCAGCACGTACTGGATGCGCAGGTCTTCCATCGCCGTCTCCAGCGCGGTCTGGTTCACCATGCCGTCGCCCTGCACCGCATGCGAGTTGCCGGTCCACACCCGGCCCCCGGGATGGAAAACGGGCAGGAACAGGGCCGTGCCTTCCACCAGCTCGTGCAGGCCCAGCTTGCCGCCGTACGCGCCGTTGAGGATGGCACTCACGGGCTTGTCGCCCGGCGGCTGTGTCGCGAACATCCCCTGGCCCGGATGCAGTTTCAGGCGGATGCCCGGCGAGAACTCCGCCGTCTCGCGGTTGGCGTCGAAGCGGAAGTACTTGAGGTAGGGCTTGTCGAAGTCCTCGGGCAGCGCGCCCACGTTGCGCGGCGCGGAGTTCCAGCCCCAGGCGATCGGCCGCGCCTTCAGCGTACGGATTTCGATCACGTCGCCGGGTTCCGCGCCGCGGACATGAATGGGGCCGATGTTGGAGTACGGGCCGTTGGGGTAGCGCCGGCGTATCGGTTCGCGCTCCTCGAAGCTCATGCCGTAGCGCGGCTCGTTGGCCCAGTTGAGCCAGGTGTCGGGATAGTGGACGATGTCGCCGGAGTCGATCGTGGCCGCGGGCTTCGAGGCCGGGTCCAGCAGGCCCACCCGCACGGTCTTGGCATTGCATACGACGGTGTGCGTGCGGGCGCTGCCCACCGGCCGCAGCGCACCCGCCGGCGGCAGCGAGCCGCAGCCCGCAGCCAGCGCCGCGCATCCCGCGGCCGCGCCCAGCCAGGAGCGCCGGCTCGCGTCGACCGCGCCCTCGCGTCCGTTCTCGTTGATCTCTGCAATCATGGTCGCTTTCATGAAGTGGTGAATGGGGGAAGGGGGAAGGGGGAACCTCAGGGACGCTCGGCTTGCGCACCGATGCTGCGGATGCCTGCGCGCACCGCGTCTTCGTCGAACTGGCTGGAGGCGCCGCTGCCGCCGGCGGCGCCGGCGAGGCGGCCGTCGATGAAGATCGGCAGCGAGCCCTGGGACGGGAACATCGGCCCGCCGTAGCTGAGCGCGCTGATCTGCCCGAAGACGATGGGGTTCATGCGGTAACGCTCCATCAGCGCCTTGCCCGATTCCCCGCCCGTGGCGACGCTCGCGATGGCCTTGCCGCGCGCGACGTCGAAGGTGCCGAAGGGCATGCCGTCCATGCGCCCCGCCGCGACGAGGTGCCCGCCCGCATCGACGACGGCGATGGTGACCGCGGCGCCGCGCTCGCGCGCATACGCGAATGCGCCCTGCATCAGGCGCGTGGCCTGGTCGAGGCTGAGCGCGGGCGCGAACTCGGCGCGCGGAGGCGCGGCTGAACCGGCCTGTGCCATGGCGTCGTGTACCCCGCATGCCAGCGCGAGCGTGAATGCGATACGCGCGGCGGCGCACGCCCACGAGCTGCTGTTGTCCATCATGTCTCCTTCGCACCTTTTCGTGTGATGCGCGGGAGCTTAGGAGCGCACGCGCGATGGCGGACACCGAAACCTCCGCCCTGTTACCACCGAGTCCGATTCTTCCGGTGCGTCCATCTTTTCGGACGATTCGGTAGGCCGGTGGAGCTTCCGGGTCCGGTGCCTGCGGATCGCTCGTCGACGATCGCTCGGCCCGACGGGATCGGGCCAACCATCCGTAACGACATCACGAGGAGACTTATCTTGATCAACACCAAGCCATGCTGGTTCGTGGGCCTTCCTGCTTTGCTGGCTTGCGCCCTGGGGCACGCACAGAGCACCGTCCAGATCTACGGCACCATCGACGAATTCGCGGGCCGGCTCACCACCGAGACCGCGACCACGCGAAGCTCGTCGACCGTCCTCAACAACGGCGGCATGACGACTTCGTTCCTCGGCTTTCGCGGCACGGAGGACCTCGGCGGCGGCCTGCGCGCGGTGTTCGCGCTCGAGACCTTCATCCGCGCGGACACGGGCGCGATCGGCCGCAACGATGCGGACCCGTTCTGGGGCCGCCTGTCCATCGTCGGTCTCGAAGGCGGCTGGGGCAAGCTCACGCTGGGCCGCCACGTCACGCCGTATTCGCTCGCGACGACGCTCAACACCCCCTTTGTCGGCTCCACCACCTTGAGCCCGGTGTTCGCGCACGTGTACAACCTGAACCTGCAGGGCGGCACGCGCTTCGACAACGGCGTGCAGTACAGCCTGCCCCGGCTCGGCGGCTTCGCGGCCGACTTCCTGTATTCGATGGGACGCGAGAACGCGACACCGAGCGTGGACCGCAAGCGCGACCGGGCGTTCGAGGCCGTGGGCAGCTACACGACCGGACCGGCGAAGCTGACGGCCGGCTATCACTACATCAACCTCAACAACGCGGGCGACGACCACGACCAGAATGCATGGATGGTCGCGGGCACCTACGATTTCGGGGTGATCAAGGTGAACGCGCAGCACCACCGCGTCCGGGAGCAGTCGACCACCATCGCAACGAATGCGCGGCGCCGCACCACGGAGGCCGGCGTCACCATCCCCGTCGGCGCCGGCAGCATCCTCGCGACCTATGTGCGCAGCTCGATGCGGGACGCCTCGCCCGCCACACCGGACGGGCGCCGCAGCTTCTCCATCGGCTACGACTACAACCTGTCGAAGCGCACCGACATCTACACCGCGTACTACCGCGACCGGCTGGTCAACCCGATGACGCAGCAGACCATCCTGGCCGCCGGCGTGCGCCACCGCTTCTAAGCCGGCCATGAAGGACAACCACACCTTGCGCGCCGCGCAGCTCCTCTCCTGCGGCTGCGAAAGCCGCCTGTGCCATCACCGCATCGCGGGCGGCGGCGCGGTCGCACCGCTCGACGGCGTCGAGCCGGACGCCATCGGGCGCATCGCCGATGCGCGCGGGACGGCGCTGCCCCGTTCGCGCCGCAGCGTGCTCGGCGCGGCGCTCGGTGCGATCGGCGCGGGCAGCCTCGTGCCGCTCGCGGGTTGCGCAGGCGGACCGGCAGCGGGCGCGCCGATGGCCGGACCGCGCGAGGGCCGCACCCACGTGCTGCCTTCGACGAAGGAAACCGTGCGCGTCGGCGCGATGGATCCCGCCGCGCGGCCCGGCGTGACGGTGGACTCCGGCGATGTCGTCCACTATCCCGACACCTGGGTGAACTGGGCGGACGAAGCGAAGTACGGCATGGCCTTCGACGAGCGCGAGCCGATTCGCAAGCGCTACCCCGCCGGGCCGTACTCGCTCGTCGGGCCGGTCGAAGTGCGTGGCGCCCAGCCGGGCGACTGGATCGAGTGCCGCATGGTGCGCCTGCGGCCCATCGAATGGGGCTGGAACAGCGCGCCGCTCGGCGTGGGTGCCTTGCCCTCGGAATTCAGGAAGCCCTACCTGCAGTACTTCAGGTTCGACGCCGCGCGGACGACAGCGGCGTTCAAGGAGGGCGTGAGCTATCCGCTGGCGCCGACGCAGGGGGTCATCGCCACGATGCCCGCAGGAGACAAGCCGGTGAGCGGCATCCTGAGCGGCCCGCACGGCGGCAACCTGGTGCTGCGCGAACTGACGGAGGGCGCGTCCATCTTCCTGCCGGTGCTGCGTGCGGGCGGGATGGTCTGGACCGGCGACTCGCATGCGGCGCAGGGCGATGGCGTGGTGAACCAGACCGCCATCGAAAGCGCGATGGAGGACATGCGCATCCAGTTCATCCTCCACAAGCGCTCCCCGCTCCGCACGCTGCTGGCGGAAACGCCGACACAGTGGATCTCGATCGGCCATGGCGAGACGCTGGAGAGGGCGCTGGCGGCCAGCCTGGTGAACTCGATGGACTGGCTGTCGGCCGCGTCGGGGCTCGGGCGGGACGATGTGTACTCGCTGATCAGCGTGGCCGGCAGCGTGCGCATCACGCAGTATTCGCACCAGACCAACACCGTCTATACGAACGTGCCGGCCAAGGGCGTGCACACCGTGATTCCGAAGTCGATCTTCACCGCGACAAAAATCGACCAGATCGCGAAGGCCACGCGCACCGGCGCATGAGCCTGGGGCGTTGATCCGGGCGCGCCCCTCAGCCGGGCGCGCGCATGCGACGCACGCCGTCGATCCACTCGACGAAGGCGCGCATCTGCTGGCCGACGAAGGCGCGCGTCGGCTCGTCGGTGCATTCGCCCGCGGCGTCGAACTTGCCCGCCGCGGCGCCGATGAACACCTCGGGCTTGGCGAGCACCATCGCATTCACGAACAGCATCACCTTGCGCAGGTCGTACTGGACGCGCGCGCCTCCCAGCGGCCCGGGGGACGCGGAGAGGATCGCGACCGGCTTGCCATCGAACGGCTGCGCCGCATCGCGGCTCACCCAGTCGATGGCGTTCTTCAACACGCCGGGGATGGAGAAGTTGTACTCCGGCGTCGCGATGACCAGGCCGTCGCAACGCCTGATCTGTTCGGTGAGCGCGCCGACGGCATCGGGCACGCCGCGCGCGAGCACGTCGCCGTCGAAAAGCGGAATGCCCCGGATGTCCAGCACGTGCGGTTCGCAGTGGGGAGGCAGGCTGCGCAGCGCGAGCGTGAGCGCCTTGCGGTTCAGGGACCCCTGGCGAAGGCTGCCGCACAGCGCGGCGATGCGCAAGGGGCGCCGGCCCGATTCGGCGCTCATGCGGCCTTGCCCCCGCGCGCGTAACCCGTGCTCGCCCCGAACACCTGCTCGCGCTGCGACCAGTCGTGCGTCTTTTCCCAGACCTCGAGCACGCGCGGCGCCTCGCGCTCGAACTCCTTCAGGCGCTCCGGGGGGCAGGTGCGGGTGGTCAGCTCCAGCCGATGGCCGGAGGGATCGAAGAAGTAGATGGAGAGGATGAAATCGTCGTGGTTGGTCGGGCCCACCACCGCGATGCCCTTGGCCTCCATGTCGGCCTTGGCCTTCAGCAGCGTGTCGACGCTGTCGACTTCGAATGCGAAGTGCTGGATCCAGTCGGGGGATTCCAGGTCCTTGACGTTGCCGGCGTCGCGCGGGCACTCGAAGAAGGCGATGGAGCTGCCGTCCTCCATCTCGAAGAAGATGTGGACGTGCGGGCTGTACTGACCGGTGGACGGCACATGGTCCTCGCCCATCGCGTGGGCGAACTTGAGGCCGAGCACCTCGGTGTAGAAGCGCGTGGTCGCGCCGGCGTCCTTGCAGCGGAAGGCCGCGTGGTGAAGTTTCTTGCAAAGCATGGTGGGTATTTCCTTGAGGTCAGCGGGCGTATTGCAGAACCTGCTGGTCGATCGCGCCGAAGATGGACCGGCCCGCGGCGTCGAACATCTCCACCCGCACCCGGTCGCCGAAGGCGAAGAAGGGCGTCTTCGGTTCGCCGAGTTCCACCGTCTCCATGGCGCGCGCTTCGGAGATGCAGCAGAAACCCGCGCTGCGGTCGTGGTTGGAGACCGTGCCGGAACCGATCACGGTGCCGGCGCCCAGCGGCCGCGTCTTCGCGGCGTGCGAGATCAGCGCGGGAAAGTCGAAGTACATGTCGGTGCCGGCCGAAGGCGAGCCGAGCTTCGCGTTGTTGACGTGCACGGTCAGCGGCAGGTTCAGCTTGCGGCCGTCCCAGGCGTCGCCGAGCTCGTCCGGCGTCACGGCGACGGGGGAGAAGGCGGTGACGCCCTTGCCGTTGAGGAAGCCGAAGCCCTTGTTCAACTCCGCGGGGATGATGTGCCGCAGCGACGTGTCGTTGAGGATCATTACGAGCTTCACGTGGCGCGCCGCTTCCTCGGGCGTGCAAAGCATCGGCACGTCGTCGGTGATGACGGCGATCTCCGCTTCGAGATCCACGCCCCAATCCTCGCTTGCGACGAGCACCGGGTCCAGCGGTCCGGTGAAGTAGTCGGAGCTGCCCTGGTACATCAGCGGGTCCTTGAGGAACTCCTGCGGCATCGCGGCGCCGCGCGCCTTGCGCACGAGTTCGACGTGACTGAGGTATGCGCTGCCGTCCAGCCACTGGTATGCGCGGGGCAGCGGCGAGGCGGCGGCGGCTGCGTCGAAGGCAATCGTGCCCGGGGCCTTGCCCTCGTTCAGTTGCGCATACAGCGCCTGCAATGCGGGCAAGACATCGGCCCAGTGGTCGATCGCGTGCTGCAGGGTCGGCGCGATGTGGGCGGCGGACGCGGCGTGGCGCAGGTCGCGCGAGACGACGACGAGCTGGCCGTCGCGCGTGTGGTTCTTCAGGGAGGCGAGTTTCATGGGAGTCCGTGGTGAGGTGGTTGTTCAGGCATCGGCCACGGTGAGCACCGTCTTGCCGATGTTGTCGTTGCTGTCCAGGTGGATGTGCGCCTGCGCCGCATCGCGCAGCGCGAAGGTGCGGTGCACGCGGGGGCGGATGGCGCCTTCTTCGATGAGGGGCCAGAGCACGCGCTCGAGTTCGCGGGCGATGACCGCCTTCTGATCCAGGGTGCGGTGGCGCAGCGTGGTGCCGGTGATGTAGGCGCGCTTCATCATCACGACGCCGATGTCGACCGTCAGCTCGCGCCCCAGCGGATGCGCGATGTAGACCATCCGGCCGTCGCGCGCGATCACCGCGAGGTTGCGCGCGAAGTAGGGGGCGCCCACCATGTCCAGGATCACGTCCACGCCGTGGCCGGCGGTGCGCTCCTCGATCACCGATTCGAACGCCTGCTCGCGGTAGTTGATCGCGACGTGCGCGCCGAGCTCCAGCGATGCCGCGCACTTCTCCGCGCTTCCGGCGGTCGCGAACACTTGCGCCCCGAGACGGCGCGCCCACTGCATCGCGAGCGAACCGACACCGCTGGTGCCGCCATGCACGAGCAGGCGCTCGCCGCTTTGCAGGCGCCCATGTTCCAGCAGCGCGCTCCACGCGGTGAAGGCGCCTTCCGGCAGGGCGGCGGCTTCCGCCATGTCGAGACCCTGCGGGATGGGCATGCACTGGCCCTGCGGCGCCACGACGTATTCCGCATACCCGCCGCCGATCAGCAGCGCGCAGAGCGTGTCGCCCTTGCGCCAGCGCTCGACGCCGGGGCCGAGCGCCGCGACCTCGCCCGCGACTTCGAGTCCGGGCACGGTGGGCGCGCCGGGCGGCATGGGATACACGCCCGCGCGCTGCATGAGGTCCGGCCGGTTCACCCCGGCGGCCACCACCCGGATCAGCACTTCGCCGGGCCCGGGCTCTGGAATGGGACGGTCGGCCGGGGTCAGCACCTCGGGGCCGCCGGTGCGGGGGATATCGATCACGAGCATGGGGTTCTCCTTATTCCACCTTGAGGCCGGCGGCCTGGATCGCCTTCGCATACATGGCGTGGTCGTGCCGGAGCGTCTCCTGCAGGCGTTGCGCCGTCGTCGGCGTCACCTCGAAGCCGAGCTCGGTGAGCCGGCGCTCCAGCTCGGGGTCGGCGAGCACCGTCTTCAGGCTCGCATTGAGCTGGTTCACGATGGCGGCAGGCGTCGCGGACGGGGCGAACACGCCCACCCAGCCTTCGATGGACAGTCCCGGCACGACCGAGCGTGTGAGCGGCGCCTTCGGGAATTGCGGCGGCACGCGCTCGCTGGCCGCCGCGATCACCTTCAACTTGCCCGCCGCCGCATGCGGCTGGATGTTCGACACCACGTCGAAGATGACGCTCACGCGGCCGGTCATCACATCCGGCAGTGCCGCGCTCGAACCCTTGTAGGGAACGTGCACCAGGTCGATGTCGGTGAGCGTGCGCAGCATCTGCCCCGCCAGGTGCGGCGCCGAGCCGCTGCCGTAGGACGCGAAGCTGTACTTGCCCGGTGACGCCTTCGCGAGCGCGATGAGCTGGCCGAGCGATTCGATGCCCGAGTCCGGCGCGGTGGCGACCAGGAAGTGGGCGACCGCGAGCTGGGCGACAGGCTGCAGGTCCCGCATCGGGTCGAACGAGAGCTTGTAGATGCCGGGGTTGATGACGATCGTCGCGGGCACGCCGAGAACGAGCGTGTAGCCGTCGGCCGCGGACTTCGCGGCCGCTTCGGTCGCGACGACACCGTTGGCGCCGGTGCGGTTGTCAACGAGGACGGGTTGCTTGAGCAGGCGGGACAGGCGCTCGCCCACGGCACGGGCGATGAGGTCGAGTCCGCCCCCGGCCGCATAAGGCACCAGGAGACGGATCGGCTTGTTCGGATACGCCTGTGCGTGGGCGCCGTGCGTCGCGAAGGCGAGCAGGGGAAGCATCAGCAGGGGGCGCATCCAGCGCGCGAGGCGGTGCAGGGAGGAAGTCATCGGGGTCATGTCCGCTCCAGGTTCAGAGGTGATCGACCAGCCAGTCGCTCAGCATGCTGAGCGCGGGTTCCGGCCGGTCGAGCTGGACATGCGCCGCGCCGCCTTCCTGCCGCGTGAACACGCGCATCTCCTTGCGCGGCGAGGGAATCGCCTCGAACAGGGTGCGGGCGTCGGCAGCGGGTGTCTGCCTGTCTTCCTCCCCGTGCAGGATGAGGATGTCGCACGTGATGTCCTTCGCGGCCTCCCGCAGGTGGAAGGGTTCGAGCTTGCGCAGCGCCTGGTCGAAATCCTTCGCCCCGACGATGTGCAGGATGTGGTCGCCCGTGGTGCCCATGGCGGCCGTCACGTCCAGCGAAACCCCTTGCCCGGGCTGCACCTTGAAGCGTCGCATCCACACCGAGTGGTAATCGTACACGGCGCCCCAGGCCACGCAGGCCTTGAAGCGCTTCTCGTAGGCCGCCGCGCGCGGCGCATAGTAGCCACCCATGCTCGCCGCGACGATGCCGATGCGCTGCGCGTCCACGTCCGGGCGGCCGGTGAGGTAATCGACCGCGGCGCCGGCCGCCACTTCCGAATCGTGCCGTGCCTTCAGGCCGGACAGGCGCAGCGTCGCCCCTTGGCCCGGGTGGTCGACGGCCAGCGTGGAGATGCCGCGCTGCGCGAGGGCGAGCGCCACGTAGATCATCTCTTCCTTGGTGCCGTCGAGCCCGTCGGACAGGACGACGGCCGGCCGCTTTCCGCCACCGGGCGCGCGGACGAAGTAGCTGTAGAGCGTGCCCCCGTCGAAGGGGATGTCGACGATCTCGATGGCGGGCTCGGAGCGAGCCGCTCCCTGGGCGAACGTGTCGAGATGGCTGCGATACAGGGCGGCGCCCCGGTCGTCGCCGGGCTTGAGGAACGCCTCGGCCCACTGGAAGTACAGGGACGCGCGCAGGAAGTGGTCGCGTGCGGTGACATTGCGGCCTTTGGCGGCGGCGTCGGCGGCGATGCCTTCGACCTGCCGCGCGAGCTTCGTCCATGCCAGGTGCCAGGCCTCGTTGTCCGAAGGGGCGCCGGCCGCGACGGCCTCGCGAAGGTCGGCGCAGGCCCAGTCGATCTCGCCGAGCATGCCGCCGCTCGCGAGCGCCCGGTTGACGGCCAGCGACCACATGTAGTTGCCGGGGAAGTACTGAAACATCGTGGGTCTCCTGAAAGGTGAGGTCGTTGCGTTGGGGAGACTGTAGGCGTCGCCCTCCGCAGGCCATGGCGTTTGTCCACCAGATGGACACGAGGTTGGCGCGCGGCCGGCAGGGGCGCTCCCGTCGGCAATGCGGAGGCCGGGCACGGCCCTACACTGCGCATCACTGTTCAAATTCGAGGAAAGTTTCCGATCCATGGACAACCGTTCCGCCGCCGACCCGGGTTCGCTCGAGCGTTCCCTCGAACTCGCGCGCCTGCTGGCCAGCCATGGGGCGCGAGGCGCCGGCCTGACAGAACTGTCCCGCGCGACCGGCCTTCCGCATCCGACGGTGCATCGGTTGCTGCAGCGGCTGGTGGACCAGCGGCTCGCGCGCCAACTGGCTTCCACCCGGCGCTACGCGCTGGGTCCCCTTGCGTTCGAGCTCGGCCTGGCCGCGGCCCAGCAATTCGACGTGCGTGCGGCCTGCCGCCCGGCGCTGGAGCGGCTGGCGCACGAACTCGGCGATACGGCCTACCTCGTCATGCGCAGCGGGCTGGAAGCCGTTTGCGTGGACAGGCAGGAAGGTCCCTCGCCGATCCGCGTGTTCACGCTGGAAGTCGGCAGCCGCAGGCCGCTCGGGCTCGGCGCTGCGGGGCTGGCGATCCTGGCCGCGCTGCCGCAGGAGGAACGCGTGGAGGTGCTGTCGCTCGTGCGTGCCAAGGTGCTGGAGATCGGCAAGCTGCCGCCGGCGGAATTCGCGGCGTCGATCGAGCGCTGCCGCAAGAAGGGGCACTCGTTCATCCGCAACCGCGTGACACTCGGCGTCAGCGCGGTCGGCGTCGCGATCCACAACGCCTTAGGCGCTCCGGTCGGCGCCATCAGCGTCGCGGCCGTGGATTCGCGGCTCACCGCCGCGCGCGTCACGGCGCTGGCGCTGGTGTTGCACCGCGAAGCGCGCGAGATCGAGCGCGTGCTGAAGGATGGTGGCGGCTTCTACTACGACTGAGCGCCAGTCCCGCGACGCCTACCAGCTCGCCCGCATCGAGTTGCGATCGAAGCGCGCGTCCGTGGTGATCGACTTCAGGTCGACGAACTCCATGTTGCTCATCGTGATCGACCGCAGCTGGTTCCACGCGGCGGGGTGCCAGCCGTCGCTGGGTTCGCCCTGCACGTAGAAATCCATGCCGTTGTCGGCTGCGTACATACCGTAGCGCTTGGCCGCGTTGGCCACGGCCTTGGCTTGCGGGTCCCAGTTGTCGGGCACCACGAAGTCCGCGCGCAGGCGCATGAGTGAGCCGAATGGAATGGCGCCGGGATTCGCGCCGCCCGCGCCGAAACGGCCGGGCCACGTGTGGGTCGTGTCGAGCGCGGCGTCCCGGAAGGTGACGCGCAGCGCATGGCGGATCTCGCCGGTGGACGCTTCGGACGCTTTTGCAAGCAACGGCGTGATCGGCAGGCCCGCCGCATCGGCGGAGCCCCAATCGTCGGGCCTCATCGCATTGGATTTCAGGTCCCAGGCGGCCGTCGACACCGCATACCAGTTGCCGCCCAGGTTGTGCGCGAAGAACGATTCCCAGAGGCGGCACGCACCCTGTTCGATGACGAGGACATGGTGGTCGCCGCAGCTGCCGGGGCCGCCGCAGTTGCCGCCTTCGGCCAGCGTCACTCCGTTGGGGAACGGGAAGCGCCGGGCACTGGCCGGGAGGGTCGTGCAGTCGCGGATGGCCGTGTAGCCGCCGCCGCTTGCAAACGCGCAATCGCTCTTCTGCGGATAGGCGGGCTCGTTCCACAACCCCGAATTGGCGAAGTCGAAGGAGACGATGGGCCAGCTGGTGGTGCGGGTGGTTCCATCCACATAGTTGATCGGCATGCCCCAGTAGTCCGTCGTGTTCGCGGGGTTGCTGCTGTTGCCCCAGTTGCCCAGGAACTGGGTGCCGGCGCCCACCAGGTTGATCCAGGTGTTGCTGCTCGGGTGGGCAGGGAAGCGGACGGGGTCGTCGATGCGTGTGTTGAAGATCGACGTCGCCGGGAACATCTCGCAATCACCGAGGACGGTCGGCACGGCGGGAGCGCCAGGGGCGGGGGCCGGTGCCCCGACCGGCGCAGGTGCCGGGACGGGCGCAGGCGCTGGGACCGGTGCGGGCGCGGGTGCCGGCACAGGTGCGGGTGCAGGCGCTGGGGTTGGCGAAGGAGCCGGTGCGGGCGCGCTTCCCGCCACGGAGAACACGAAGTCGTCCACGTACACATAACCGGCGCCGGCGTTCTTCCAGACGTAGACGACGGCGCGTGCCACGTTGGCCGGTGCCGTCACCTGGACGCGTGCCGGCGAATACGCGGTGGTGCTGGCCGATGCGGAGCCTTGCCCGATGACGTTGCCCGCCGCATCGCTGAAATTCACCCCGATGAAACCGGTCACCGAGGCGTCGCTTCCCTTGACCTTCGCCGACAGGACGTAGGTGGTTCCGGCGGCCAGGCCCGTCAGGTCGTGCCCGGCACCTCCGGCCGCGGTCCCCACGCGCAATGCGTAGCTGCCCGTGCTCGCCTGGCCCGTCACAACCGACGCGTTCCCCCAATCCGCCCAGCCTGCCATCGCGCTTTCGAAGCCGCCGTTGCTCAGCAGGTTGCCCGACACGGGTGCGGGTGCGGGAGGAACCGCAGGTGCGGGTGCCGGGGCAGGCACAGGCGCCGGCGAGGGTGCCGGTGCGGGTGAGGGCGCCGGGACGGGCGCTGGCGCCGGGACAGGTGCCGGCGCGGGCGCGGGCGCGGGTGAGGGTGCCGGTGCCGGTGCAGGCGCCGGGCTCGGCGCAGGCGCCGGTGCGGACGCGCTGGCTGCCACGGAGAACACGAAGTCGTCCACGTACACATATCCTGAGCCTGCGTTCTTCCACACGTAGACGACGGCGCTCGCTACGTTGGCCGGTGCGGTCGCCTGGACCCGTACTTGCGAATAGGTCGTGCCGCTGAACGATGTCGTTCCTTGACCGATGACCTTGCCCGCCGCGTCCAGGAAGTTCACGCCGACGAAGCCGATTTCGCCCGCGCCGCTCACTTTGACCTGTGCAGTCAGAACGTAGGTGGTTCCCGCGACCGCGGTGACCGCGTCGTGCCCCGCGCCTCCGGCCGCAGTCCCGACGCGCAATGCGTAGCTGCCCGAGGCCGACTGTCCCGTGACGACCGCTGCATTTCCCCAGTTCGCCCAGCCCGCCATGGCACTCTCGAAGCTGCCGTTGCCCAGGAGGTTGACCGGCGCCGTTGCCGAGGCAGGCGCCGGGGCTGCCGTGCCCGCGAGTGGCGCAGCCAATTGCGCAGCCGCGGCAAGCCCCACGATGGCCGCACCGCAAAGCACAGCCGTAGCCGCGTTCTTCGTTCTCTTGTTAGACATGTCGTACCGGTTTCAGGAAAGCGGCGATTGTGATGACGGTGAAGCAGCTGCGGGCGCTTTGATGCCCTTCGGCTTAACCAGCAAGGCAAGCCGTGCAATTTGTCTCCTCGTCAATGCTGAGTTCGCGCCGGGCCGTGCGCTAACTGCTGTGATGGTGTGTCAAGGGCTGGCTGGCGTTGCCGCCTTCTTCCAGGCCTGCAGCACCTGCGCCTCGCGCTCTGCGGTCAGGCCAGCCCGCGCGGCCTCCTGCCGTTCCTGCGGCAACGCATCGAACCACGCGAGCGTTGCGCGCACCGTGTCCGCCAGCGGCCGGAACGTCAACCCTGTCGTCAATGCCTTGCCGATGTCGGCACGCATCATTCCGCCAGCCTCGCCGTCGGGCGGTACCCAGGCGGGCATGTCCACCCAGGGCGAAACGCCCTGCTGCTCCAGGAAGTCCGCAGGCACCCAGGTGAGGCTGGCGTTCGCATCCACCGTGGCGCGGATCGTATCCAGCACCTGTCCGAATGTCGTCGGCTCACCCGGCCCCGTCGCATTGAACACGCCGGTGGCGCGCTGCTCCGCCAGCCGGATGGTCCACTCGCCGAGGTCGCGTGCGTCGATGAATTGCACCGGATCATCCGGTGACCCGGGCGCCAGCACTTCGCCGCCGCGGCGCAAGCGTAGAGGCCAGTAGGTGAATCGATCGGTCTGGTCGCCCGGCCCGACGATCAGGCCGGGGCGCACGATCGCACTGGCCGAGGGGAAGACCTTGCGGACCTCGTCCTCCGACACCACCTTCAACGGCCCGTACAGCTGGAAGCCCGATGCGCGAAGGGTCTCCATCGACTCGGCATACGGGTCGGTCCCTTCGTAGCGATGCACAACGCTGCTTTCGTCGACCGGCCCGCGCAGGTCGGCGTACACCGAGATGGTGGAAATGAAGATGTAGCGGTCGACGCTGCCCGCCAGCTGCTGCGACGAGTTGCGCGCCCAGGCCGGCAGCGTCGTGGGGTTGTCGATGCACACGTCCCAGGTGCGCCCCTGCAATGCGCGCAGGTCACCGGCCGCGCGGTCACCGTGAAGTTGCTCGACGTCGGCGGCAATGTCGGGCGGCAGTTGCGTGCGCCCGCGGTTGAACAACGTGACGGTATGGCCGCGCTCGAGCGCGTAGCGGACCTGGTGCGGCCCGCAAAGGCCGGTGCCGCCGAGGATGAGAAGGCGTTGGGGGGAGGGGGCTTGTGCGGATGGCATGGGTGCAGCTTATCCGGGTGTGGGCCACGAAGTGAAGCCGGGAAACGCGGTAGATCGAGCGTGCTCGATTTCGGGGCGAGGTCTGCTTTGGGTTGGGAGCAGCCATCCGGATTACTTGGCTCGCGAGTGACTGCTTTGCAGCGATTGCTGTCGATCGGCCATGGCGTGGCTACCGTCTGCTTCTCGACCAGAAGCTGTCTTCGGCGAGCGACGTGTCTGTCCGTCGAATGGTTTCGCTCGCGCCACGAGGCCGAGGTTTGCTCAGTGCGTCGCTGTGCCAGCGGTGAGGCCCAACGGCAGGGCGCGTAGACCTCGATTTCGACGCGTCGGTTGCCGACGGGCAGCACGGCAGAGGTCGGTACGCACCGGACGATGTCGGGGGTTCTCCATTTATATCGGAGGTTTAGGACGAGCTCTGCCAGGGCACCGATGCAATCACTTATTCTCGGGTGTCGGGCGCGCGTCCAGCTCGTCGTAACCCGTCAAATCAGTGCCATCACCAACGTTCGAGGGAGTTCCATGAAATACGACCAAGCTCGCGCCCTACAGCTCCTCCGGGAAGGCAGTGGCAATCCTGCCGCCACCTTCCGCGACTCGCAGGAAGATGCGATTCGTCACCTGGTCACGGGCGCGGCGGGGCGCCTACTCGTCATTCAGAAGACGGGCTGGGGCAAGAGCTTCGTTTACTTCATCGCGGCAAAACTGATTCGTGAACAGGGAGGGGGGCCAACCCTCCTGGTATCGCCCCTGCTCGCGCTGATGCGGGACCAGGAGATGGCGGCCGAGCGCATGAAGGTGACCGCCAGGACGGTCAACTCGACCAATCGGATGGATTGGGCCGAGATCGCCGAACAGATCGAGGAAGGGAAGATCGACGTCCTCATGTTCCACCCGAAGCAGCTGGCGAGCGCCGAGTTCCAGGCCAGCCTGTTGGCGAGGATTCCCAACGTGTCGATGCTCGTCGTCGACGAGGCCCACTGCATTTCGGACTGGGGGCATGACTTCGTGCCCGAGTACAAGCTTGTCACGCGGCTCATTTCAACGTTGCCTTCCAACTTGCCGGTGCTTGCGACCACGGCCACGGCAAACGAACGTGTGTCGAACGATCTCGAGCGGATACTTGGTCCGGACCTGCTAGTGAAACGCGGATCGCTGAATCGCCCGTCAATCACACTGCAGACGGTCACGTTTACAAGCGACGCAGAGAGGCTCGCCTGGCTCGCACAAACCGTCCATTTTCTGCCCGGCAGCGGCATCATCTATGCCCTAACGAAGGCTCACGTGCAGTACATCGTCAGTTGGCTCACGCACTGCGGCCTTTCGGTCAAGGGTTACACAAGTGACTCAGAGGATCGTGCTGTTCTCGAGCAGGAGCTTAAGGAGAACAAGGTCAAGGCGCTTGTCGCGACCTCGGCGCTTGGCATGGGCTATGACAAGCCTGACCTAACTTTCGTTATCAACTACCAGCCGCCGTCCTCTGTCGTCCACTATTACCAGCAAGTGGGTCGCGCCGGGCGTGCGATCGACGATGCTCGCGGAATCGTACTGGCGGTCAAGAACCAGCTGGACATCAACACCTACTTCATCGATAGCGCGTTTCCAAGGCCGGATGAGGTGACCGCGGTCATGGAGGCGCTCGATACGGCTGGGGACAATGGCCTTTCGGTGCCGGCTCTTCAGGAGGTCATCAACTTGAGCAAAGGACGAATCGACAAAACGCTGACCGCCCTTTCCGTCGAGAGCCCCGCGCCGATCGTGAAAGAAGGCTCAAGCTGGAAGGTCACAGGTAGCAAGTTGGCGGGTAGCTTTTGGGAGACGGCCGAAAGGGTGACCGACCTGCGGCGGGCCGAGCATGCTCAGATGAAGGCGTACATGGCCCTCACCGAAGGCCACATGAAGTTCTTGGTCGCGGCTCTCGATGGTGACCCGACGTCCATTGAGGCGCCGCGCAGTCCGCCGTTGCCCGCCGCGGTCGACCCGGCGTTCGTTGCGGAGGCGGATCGGTACATGAAGGACACCAGCTTGCCGATCAAGGCGCGCAAGAAGTGGCCAGACGGAGGATTGGACGGATACGGGCTGCGGGGAAATATCGCTGAGAAGCTGCGTGCGGGAGAAGGCTTTGCGCTCTCGATGTACGGTACGGCGGGGTGGGGCGACATCGTCCGTGATGCTCGCTACGTACACGGGCACTTCGGCGACGACCTCGTTAAGGCCTGCGCCGGGCTGGTGCGCCGGTCTGCTTTTAAACCAGCTCCAGAATGGGTCACCTGCATCCCGTCACTCAAAAATCCGAATCTCGTGCCAGGCTTTGCGAAGCGGCTTGCCGCTGAGCTTGACCTTCCGTTCCACGCGGCGCTGAAGAAGGTGAAGCACACCTCAGCTCAGAAGTCCATGCACAATAGCTCTCAACAGGCGAGGAACCTGGATCAGTCGCTTGAATTCAGCGACTTTGACGGCAAGGTCGGTCCGGTGTTGTTGGTCGACGATATCGTGAACTCGGGCTGGACGTTCACGATTGGCGCTTGGCTGCTGCGCTCTAACGGTTGCGGCGAAGTGTGGCCCCTCGCGCTTGCCAAAACTGGGAATGAAGAATGAGTCTGCAGATCTCCGAAAACTGCCAAGCGATCCTGCTCTTGACGGCGCCCTTGATGGTCGACAAGGTTGGCGCCCGTGCAGAACTGCTGAAGCAAAGTGAGTACAGCGACCTCACAAGGTTCCTCGTGCAAGAGGGCTTTCAGCCGTCCGACCTTCTCCGCCCACAGTCTCCTGCGCTGCGCCAAGCCGAGAACCTGTTCGGGCTAGGACGGCTGACCCGCTTGGTGGGCAGAGGATTTCAGCTTGCCCAGGCGCTTGATTACTGGAGTGCGCGTTCCATCTGGGTAGTTAGTCGCGCCGATGCCCGGTATCCCAAGCGGGTCAAGTCACGCCTTAAGCACGAAGCGCCGCCCGTCATGTACGGTTGTGGCGATTTGGATCTTGTCGACAACGGCGGCTTGGCTGTCGTAGGTTCCCGTGACGCGGACGACGAGATGCTGAGCTATGCCCAGCGCGCCGGAGAGAGGGCGGCAAGTGCTGGCAGAGGCTTGATCTCCGGAGGCGCTAAGGGTGTCGACAGTGCTGCGATGGATGGGGCTGAGGCTCTTGGCGGCATAGTCTGCAACGTCATGGCAGAAGGACTTGCGCAGGCGGCAATCAGTCGGCGATTCAGAGACGGCCTTCAAGAGAGGCGCACATTGCTGATCTCGCCCTACGACCCAAGCGCTGGCTTCAACGTCGGGCACGCCATCGCGCGCAATAAGTTCATCTTCGCGTTGGCTGACGTCGGCTTGGTCGTGAATTCAGACTTGGAGCGTGGTGGGACGTGGGCAGGCGCGATAGAGCAGCTTCGCAAGCTTCACTTCGTTCCGCTCTACATCCGATCGAGTGGCAAGCGTTCAGCGGGCCTAGACGCTTTGCTCCGAGAGGGAGCCTTGCCCTGGCCAGAGCCAAAGGATGGGGAAGCGCTAGAAGCTTTGTTTGCGGATCGATCAAACGATAGCCAGGCGGCCGCTGCTGCGGCTTACCAGGGACTTCTTGACTTCAAGATTGCTGCTGGTGCGCTGAGCGGGGGTTCGGATGCAGTTCCAGATGCAGTGCGCCAGGTGTCGATGCTTGAAGAGCCGGCTAGCGACCCAGAGGCCCTCGAAGAAGGTAAGTCAGATTCGTCGACTGCAACCGCAAAGTCGACACTCCTTGAGGCTCCTTCGAATTCGCCAGTTGACTTGAAGGAGGAGATGTTCGCGACCTTTGAACGATTAATTCGGCAGTTACTTCACTCACCCAAGAAGGCCGCTCAGATCGCCGACGAGTTGGATCTGAATCAGATGCAGACGCGGAACTGGCTGGACCGGCTGGTTGCCAAAGGTGTAATCGAAAAGAAGAAGAGCGACGCGACCTATCGTCTTGTCGTTTGAGGTCCCTCTGACGAGCGAGCCTCGCTGAGGCCGCACCCAAGTCCGAAATGCGATCCTCGGGGGCAGTCCGCCAAATCGACAGCCCTTTCGTCAGGGCGTGCCATAGCCTTGCTGTCGCCTGGTCTTTGCAATAAAGCGAGACGCGCGCTGAGCCAGTCGTTCGGTGCCTGCGCGAAGCAGGTACGAATGTCGACAGACTCTGTCAAGCGTAGTACTTGAAATTGTGCTTCCAACTGGTTGGGGGAAGCCCAGGATTTGCAAGAATAATTTCGCCAACTCGGTCGGAATATTTGATGGTGATAGGCCGGCCTTCACCAAGCTGGCAAGAGTTGTAGTTCAGCTTGGTCAATCCCAGGATGTCTTTGGCTACCTGAACGATGTCACCTTCTCCAAATTGGATGGTGATTGAGAGCGGGACGGGAATCTCGAAGCCGTCGTAGCTCGCGATGCGAGCTTTGAAGCCATTGGTGTACAGAAGGCCGTGGCGGTTTGTCCGCTGCCAGAAGACGCCACGTTGGACGGGATACTGGCCTCGTTTTCCGACGTCTGGATGGTCGTCATAGCGGTACAGGCGCTGACCGCCGCGGTCTTGGCGAACACGAATCGAGATTAGTTTCACGTCCTCTGGAACCGCCTTCAAAAATCCCTTGTATTCCTCCAGACTCACACCTGAGTGTGTATGCAGAAAAATCTCCTTTAGTGGTCGACCGTCTTGTTCCTGGTAGGTTTTGATGGTGCCTCGCAGCAGCGCCTCAGCTTTTTCTGGTGGAAGGTGATATTCGCCTGTTTTGGCTGAGTACCAAGCACCAAATTCACCGACGAAAACAACGCCGTCGCCGCTGTCCAAGAACATCTGTGCTGCGCAGCATGCCGTACGCTTATTTTCGGCGAGTTTGTAGGCCAGGCCAACGTAGCAGACGCCTTCTCGAGCCCAGGGCGTTTTCCATGGCTTCGCGCCGCACTTGTAGTAGATGGCTGTGCCGAAATTCCATAGCCGGTCGGACAGCGGGTTTTCGCCTTTTTCGCCGAGACGTACCTTCGGCGTGATGTGGAGCGTTGACTCCTTGATGATTTGCACTGGCAGGTCGAGTCCCATCAATCGGCCCTTGAGTTGCCGGCGGAAGTCCGGCGAGTAGCTACGAGATTCCTCGAATGTCTCCAAGGTCTCGCGAACAGCGGTCACTGCCTCGTCCTCAAAGTCGTCAAACATTCCCTGCTGGCCGGTTTCTCGGTCAACGATTGCCTGCTCCAAGAAAGAACGCTCGTCGCGGCTTCGTCCAGCATCGCTACGCTTGCTCAGAGGAATGATTGAGTTCGGACGGCAGTTCTCAAAGACTTCGTCGGGGACAACGCAGATGGCCAGAGCGGGGCGTGAATCTAGCTTTCCGAGCTTTTCCACCTGCTCCATATACAGGCCAGTGACCGCGAATGCGCGGTCGTGTTTATCGGCTTTACGTGACGCATCCGAGAGCTTCTCTGCGTCAATGGCATAGCTGCGAACCGGTGATGGCCATTTGGCACCGAAGGCCACATCAAAGCCTGGAAACGGTGGCCACGCCCGATGTCTGGCAGGGTCGATGCAGGAGGCTGGCGCATTCAGCGCGGCGCACCAACTCTTCCAGGCCTCTATGCCGCTAGCAGTGCCGAGAACAATGTTGTCCGGGAGCTGCTGCCTTGCCTCTGCAGGTCCAAAGAGGGCTAGTCCGTCATGCGGGTCTTCAGCGGTTTGGCCATGGCCAAATTCAAGAAGTGGCTCGCCCAGAAAATGAAATGTGTTGCTCATCGAGCTTCTCCAACCTGGGGCATGCCATCACTCTCGTCGGATCCGTCTTCTTCATCTTCGCGAGTCCTGTTTTCGGCGAGCTCTTCGCTCATATCGACCATTCCTGCGAGGGCATGCACGTCGAGTCCGACTGGGCACATCCATTTGAGCGGGTCAGTACTCATCGTTACGGCTCGGCGTCCTTCGCCATATCGAATGAGACCAGGTTCTGCTTCCAATGCTTGAACTACTCCAAGTAATCGCGGGAGCCAGTCTTTGTTCCACCAATTCTTCGTCACAACCTTGCGACGTCGTCCCAGCTCTTTAAGCTCATAGACCTTGCCATTGAGGTCCGTCGGGCGGACATAGACGTTGACGACAACGTTCCAACTCCCATCAACGTCTCGTTGTGGCTGGAACTTAGGAGATAGTTGGTAGAGGAATGGCGATGCCCTTTCACCCCAGCCTTTGGTCCGTTTGCCGGTGAGGCTGACGCGGGTGTCTCGCCCGTCAACGTGTCGGATACGCTGCGTCCATGCGCCATCTTCGCGCTCCGGAAAATAATAGATTCTTCTGTCTGGACACCAAGCCAGCCCCTTTTGCGCACAAACGACGGTAAGGCTCCGGCGAACTAATTCCTTCGCGACATCCTCTGTCTTCTTGCCATCGCGCTCTGGGTTGTCGGCCCACAGAAATTCAGGGGTGCGTATTGCCTTGACGGAAGGAATGGCGTTCGCCGGAGGCGGGGTGAAGGCGACCAACCGGTAGGCATTCAACTCCACAAACGCCCAGCTCGTTCTCAGTTCATCGAGCTTTGCCGTGGATAGCGCTGAGTGGAGGTCGTAGACCAACATCGTCTCAGGCAATCCCAGCGCAAAGATGTTTGCGAAAACAGGCTCTTCCTTCGCGATGGTGACCCGCGTAGGCATGTAGTCGTTCAGCGCTATAGCTTTGCCCTGGTCGAGCATGATGTCTGGCTGAATTCCGAGACCTGCCAACCTGGCCACGATTTGCTCAAGACCTGTGCTCCAGGAATGTGAGAAGTCTGCCGGGGTGGAAGGGCGTAATCGAGAGGGCAACTTTGACGGCTCAATCTCGGATGCTTTGCAGAGAAGCACCAGTGCTCCTTTCCCCGCCGCCAAAGCGCACCGCTCGAGCAGCAATTCATCGGCCATGCTGGATTGCGACAAGACGGGGACGTATTGTGTGGCCCTTAGGTCAATGAGCTTCCGAACGCTCTCGTCTTGGTTTTCACCTGCAAAAGGCGCGGTGCCTCGGCACCAGACTCGGAAACCCGCGAGCGTGAGTCTGCGCGAAAGCCAAGTTGCGAGCGCATGGTCGGAGTCGACATGGTCAATAACCAGGGTATCTCGGCTCTCAGAAAGCGATTCACCACCTGCTTGCGGAAAAAACGGAGGCGTGAAGATGCTGGGATGCTGCGCCACGAGATGGCGCTGAGGTCCGACCAGTAGCACCCTTAATCTTTCCAAGTCGAAGAGGTCTAGCGTCCAACCGAACTCACTTCGGACGAGTTCATGAGCGCCGTCCTTTTCCGCAGCGTTCAATGCTTCTGTGCATACGAAAACGAACAAATCTGGGTTGTGAGCCTGTTCGCAGACCCGAGCGCAATCGCTTTTGAGCTTGGTCTTCCAGTCGCCCCGAACTGTGTACGCAAAGACGATTTTTCGCCCGTTCGAATCGGATCGAATGATTGCGTCACGCCCGCCGTCACCGGTTCCCCCCAATGGGTCTATCCCGGGATAGTCGGTACCTGCAAGGAGACCTGAACAGAGCCGTTCGAAGTCGCGGTAGCTTGAGACACGCTCTAAGCAATAGGTGATACGGTCAGCGGACATATGCGAAGCATACGATGCAGTTGTAGCATGTGTCCTGCTGGCTGGGCCGACCACGGCCTCTGCGCTTACTTTTTCTGCGGGGTTTGAAGGTTCATGCCGGGTCACATTGCGCATTTGGCGAGCGTCCGCTTTGAGGCGCACTGCCGCCGCTGAGCCATCTTCATCGAGCGCCGGCAACCAGTCTGCAGCGGACATTCAGTCTTCGGAGCCTCAAACAACGTCAACTTCTGCTTCCGGCCAGGAGCGGACGTCGAACCTTGTCGGCATCGACTGCCCGCACGCCCCTGCCGTTCCCCCGATTACTCGTCCGGCCACCCCTGCAAAGCCGCGGCCAAACCGACCTCTTCCCGCGCCTTGAGACGCGCACGCACGAGCACCGCCGCAGCCTCGCGCTCGGCAGGCAGGCGCCCGGCTTCGCCCATCAGCCGGATCTGGTCGGCGATCACCTGTTCGGCGTCGGCGGAGCTCGAAAGCGCGATGGCGGCCCGCGGTAGCAGGCTCTGCTTCCCGGCCAGGGACTCACCGGCCGCGCGGGCCAGCGGCTCCCAGAATTCGACCGTGAGCTGGTAAGCCACGGGCCCCAGGCGCGTGGACTCCGCCATCATGGCCGGCAATGCTGCGGCCATCGTCCCGGGAAACTGTCCTGCCGCGGCCGCGACCAGGAGTCGGCGGGCGCGCGCCTCGTCGGCCTCGCCCGCCAACCCCCTCAACAAGGCCATGCGTTCGCCCTGGGAAGGCGCGGACCTGAACGCTTCGAACAGCTGCGAGAAGGCCGCATCATCCAGCGTGCTCGCGCAGCCCACCAGCACGGCGATGCGGATGGACGGCGCCACCTGCGTTGCATCATTGGCCCTTGCCGCAGCGCATCGTGAGCGTACGCCTGCGAGCGCGGCCGGGTCTTCGAGCACGGCAAGCCGCTTCACCACATTCGCCCGCAACAGCGCAGCGGCAGCACTTTCGCCGGCGCGGGGTGCCCATCCCAGCCTCGTGAGCTCCGGGCCCAGGAAGCGCCGCTCGGCTGCTTTCATCGCGGGCTCGGCCTGCGTGCCGCGGAGGGCGACCGCCATCCACTCCCATTGCGCGACGGCAACGGTGAACAGCGTATCGCGGCCCTCCGCCTGCGAGCGCTTCACTGCCCGCAACAGGCCGAAATGCTCGCGCAAGGGCCGGGTGCCGCCCTGCACCGCGGCGAAGCTGTCGGCGAGGATGGCGAGCTGGTCCACCGGGGCAAGGGAGGGGTACGCCTCCAGCAGCCGATGCGCAAGGGGTGCATCGGGGAACACACGGTAGTAACCGGCACCGCCCGCGTTCACGACGACCGGGCGCTCGTCGCAACCAGGCCAGGTCATGGTGTGTTCCGGTCCTTCCATCAGGACCGGCTGGACCCTGTCGCCATGCGCGACGACGACAGGCACCGGCCAGGGCTCGTCGGTGAGTCCGTCGACCAGCGCGAAGCGCTTGCGGGTGAGGTGCACGCGCGTGGAGCCCGCTTCGCAGACCTGGCTGACGCCGATCGCCGGATAGCCCCTGCGCTCCGTCCAGAATTGCGCGACCCGCGCGACCGGCTTGCCCGATGCGAGCGCGAGGTGGTGCCACAAGTCTCCGGCGGTGGCGGGCTTGAACGCGCGGTCCTTCATGTAGGAAGCAAGCCCGCGCCTGAAGGGCTCCTCGCCGATCCACTGCTCCAGCATGCCAACGACCGCGGCGCCCTTGTCATAGGTGATGCCGTCGAACAGGTCGGCGACGCGATCTTCCATGACCAGCGCTCCGCGGATTGGCCGTGTCGCGGCGGTCGCGTCGCTGGCGAGCGTCGGCTCCAGGGCGATGCGGCGGCGCAGGGGTGTGCCCCACTCGGGATGGAAGTGATCCAGCGCCTTCGACTGGATCCATTCCGCGAAGGCCTCGTTCAGCCAGATGTCGTCCCACGACGCGGGCGAGACCAGGTTGCCGAACCATTGGTGCGCGATCTCGTGCGCCATGAACAGGTAGTTGAGGTAGCGCCGTTCGGCCGTGTCGCGGGCCGGGGCCAGGAGGAGCAGATTTTCGATGTAGCTGATGAGTCCCCAATCTTCCATGCCGCCGAACCGCACGCCAGGCACCGCCAACTGGTCGAGTTTGGGCAACGGATAGGGCTGGCCAAAGTAGTTGCTGTAGTAGGGCAACAGCTGCCGGGTCGCCTCCATCGCAAAGCGGCCCTCCTGCGCGCGCCCGCGAGCCGCGACGATCCTCAGCCGGATGCCATCGACTTCGTCTTCAATCCAATCGAGAGGCCCCACGGCCACGGCGAGGAGGTAGCTCACCATCGGCGGCGTGGGGTGCGAAGCTATGCCGCACCATCGGGCCCTCGGCCCGTTGCGCGGTGCGTGGCGTGTTCGAGAAGACTTCCTGGCCGGGTGGCGCCAGCACGTCCAGCTGAAAGACCTGCCGGAACAGCGGCGCGTCGAAGGTGGGCAGAAGGCGCCTGGCGTGCACGGCCTCCAGTTGCGTGGCCAGCATGCGTTCGGTGTTTTCTCCGCTGCGGTAAGTCACGGCGAAGAGGCCCTCGCCCGTCGAGTTCACCTTGCCGGTGTAACGCATGTGGAGCGTGTGTTCGCCTGGCTGGATCTGTTTCCCGTCGACGGGGCGCAGCGCCCAGCTCTCGCGAACGCTTGAAGTTCCGGCAACGCGAAGCTCGCGCGCCGTGGCGCGGCGATCTTTCAGCACTGCGGCCCCCTGCAACTGCAGCTCTCGCGCATTCAGCACGATCGCGTCGACCGGCTCGCGCACACGAATGTGAATCGTGGCTTCGCCTGCGAACGTCGGCATTGCCGGATCCAGCGTGAGCGTCAGTTGCGTGCGCGATGGCACGACCGACTTCGGCAAGGACGCTGGGGTGTCGTCGAAGACAAAGCGTGGCTGCGCGGTTGCGTGGCCGCACGCGAGCACGCACGACAGGAAGAGGCCCCATCCAGCTGTTGAAATTATTTTCTGCACGGAGCCCTTTGAAGTAGGTCCGATAGTGACCACACCCGGCAGGTTGCGCAAGTGCAATCGAGTCGACGGCTGTTGCAGCCCTTCATAATCAAAGCCTGACCTCCGCCTGTTGAGATGCCCACCTTTCCTCATGGATAAATTCTTGCTGCAACAGCAGGTGCTGAATCGACTCGCCGAAGACCTGCTGCAAGCCGAACAGTCAGTGCGCGCGGCCCATGAAACGGCGACCCACGAAGAAAACATCGCCGAAAACAAATACGACACATTGGGACTCGAAGCCGCATACCTCGCCACCGGGCAAGTTCGGCGCGCCGAAGCCATCCGCCAGGCGCTGGCTACTTGGCGACAATTCCGCCCGCATCCCTACGACGCCAGAAAAGGCATTCAGCTCGGCGCGCTGGTCTGCCTGGTCGACTCCGACGATAAGCAGCAGTACCTCTTTCTCGGCCCGGAGGGGGGCAGCATGAAGTTGGTCAGCGGCACCCAGCTCGTTCAGGTCATCAGCAGCGAAGCCCCTTTGGGCAGGGCCATGCTGGGCAAATGCGAGGGTGATGAGGTGTCGATACAGATTGCCCTCATCCGGCAGCAGTTTGAGGTGCTGCGGGTTCATTGAGCCGTGAACGCTCCTGTGGCTGCTTTCGGCCAGAAGCAGACGTCGAGATCCCCGCCCATCCACCATCCTCTGCTACCCTGCGCCCATGCGACAGTACCAAGCCCGCATCGCCGTCGACACCCGCGGCCGCGGCCTGCTCGAGATCACCGGCCAGGTGGCGGACGTGGTTCAGGGCAGTGGCATCCGGCAGGGCCTGCTGACGCTCTTCGTGCAGCACACCTCCGCGAGCCTGCTCATCCAGGAGAACGCGGACCCCGATGTGCAGGCCGATCTCGAGCGTTTCTTCGCGCGCCTCGTGCCCGACGGCGACGCGCTCTTCCGGCACCGCAGCGAAGGCCCCGACGACATGCCGGCGCACGTGCGCGCGGCGCTGACGGCGACGCAGCTCTCGATCCCGGTGGACGCGGGCCGGCTCCTGCTCGGCACCTGGCAGGGCATCTACCTGTGGGAGCACCGCACGCGCGGGCATCGGCGCGACATCGTCCTGCATCTCGTTGGAGAGTAGCCTCGAGTGCGTCCCTGTCCGCCGCGCGCAGCGTTACACACCCACTGAGTGCGTGCGAGAGAAGTTGATCGCCTCACCCCACCTGCCGATCGTCCACATAGCACCAGCGCCAGTCCTCCCCCGGCTCCGCCGACTGGATGACCGCATGCCCCGTCGCATGGAAGTGCCGCGTCGCGTGCTTGTTCTTCGACGCGTCGCAGCAGCCCACGTGGCCGCAGTGCAGGCAGGTGCGCAGGTGCACCCAGTCATCGCCCATCGCGAGGCATTCGCGGCAACCGCGGTCCGCCGGCGCCTGCGGGTGATCGGGCACATGGCTGCAAGGCCGGATGCTCATTTCGTGTTCTCCTTGGCGACTTCAAGAAACCGGTGCAGCGCCGCGACCACGGCGGCGCCTTCGCCGATCGCCGCGCCGACGCGTTTGGTCGAGCCCGCGCGCACATCGCCCACCGCGAACACGCCCGGCAGGCTCGACTCGAGCTCGCCTCGGCCCGGCCCGCCGGTGACCACGAAGCCGGCCCGGTCGAGCGCGACGCCGCAATCAGCGAGGAAGGCCGTCTCCGGCGACGCGCCGATGAAGAGGAACAGGTTGCGCACGTTGCGCCTCGTCGCGGCGCCGGTGTCGCGGTCGCGCCATTCGACGCTGGCGAGGTGCCCGGCGGCATCGCCTTCGAGCTGCGACAGTTCCTGCCACGGCAGGACGGTGATGTTGTCCGCCGCCTCGATGCGGTCGATCAGGTAGCGCGACATCGTGGCCGCCAGCCCCGCGCCGCGCACGAGCACGGTGACGCGGGCCGCGTGCGCCGCGAGGAAAACGGCCGCCTGCCCGGCGGAGTTGCCGCCGCCCACGAGCACCACTTCCTCGCCGCGGCACAGGCGGGCCTCGATCGGCGAGGCCCAATACCAGACGCCCCGGCCCTCGAAGGCCGGCAGGTTGCGCGCGTCGGGGCGGTTGTAGCGCGCGCCGCTCGCAACCACCACGGCACGCGCACGCAGGCGACGTCCGTCCGTCAGGCGCAGCGCGGGCGGTGCGTCCGGCAGGCATTCGAGCGCCGTCACCTGCGCGGGCACCAGCACGCGCGCGCCGAACTTCTGCGCCTGCACGTAAGCGCGGCCGGCCAGCGCCTGGCCCGAGATGCCGGTCGGGAAGCCCAGGTAGTTCTCGATGCGCGCGCTGGCGCCGGCCTGGCCGCCGTAGGCGCGGCAGTCGAGCGCCACGACCGCGAGCCCTTCGCTCGCGGCATACACCGCGGTGGCCAGGCCGGCGGGGCCGGCGCCGACGATGGCGACGTCGTAGAGCTCGTGGTGCTCGTCCGGGTTGAGCAGGCCGAGGCATTGGGCCAGCTGGCCTTCATCGGGGTCCACCAGGATGCTGCCGTTGGGGCAGACCACCAGCACTTCGTGCGGGCGGTTCGCGTACTGCGTGGCGAGGGAGCAGGCGCTCGCGTCGTCATGCGGGCCGACCACGTGATAGGGGTGGCCGATGCGCCGCAGGAAGTTCTCCAGCCGCACCAGGTGGGGCGATTGCGCGTCGCCGATCAGCACGGCGCCCGCGACGCCCCGCTCGATCAGCCCCACGCGGCGCAGGATGAGCGCGCGCGTGATGCGTTCGCCCAGCTCGGCCTCCGCCGTGATCAGCGCGCGCAGCTGCGCGGGCGGCAGCAGGAGAGCCTCGACGGGCTCTTCGGCCACGCCGTCCACCAGCGCCGGCGCGCCGGAGAGCTGGCCCACTTCGGCGAGGAACGCGCCGGCGCCTTCGCGGATGATGGGCACCACGTGCCCCAGGCCGTCGCGCTGGCTGATAGTGACCAGGCCGCTCAGCAGGATGAACATTCCGGGCCCCGGTTCGCCGGCGCGAAAGAGGTACTCGCCGGTGGCGAAGCTGCGCGGCGTGCCGAAGCGCGCCGCGCGCGCGAGGTCGGATTCGCCCAGCACGGGGAACATCTGTTCGCGGCGTCCGGAAAACAGGTCGGGTTCGGTATTGGCCATGTACCGAGCCTGCGGGGTTTCCCCGCGCGCGTCAACCCGCATCGCCAAGTGTGGACCGCGCCTTCCGCAGCTCGACGGTCAGCCCGGCGACAATCCCTTCCCATGAAATCCCGTTCGCCTGCCGGCGGCCTCGTTTACTCCACGGACGCGGGCCGGATGTGCCCCGCGTGCCGGCGCCCTGTCGCGCTGTGCGCCTGCGCGAAGTCGAAGCCGCTCCCCGCCGGCGACGGCATCGTCCGCGTGTCGCGGGAGGCCAAGGGCCGGGGCGGCAAGACGGTCACGGTGGTGCGCGGGCTGCCGATGGACGCCGCGCAACTCGACGGCGCCGCCAAGGCGCTCAAGGCGGCCTGCGGCTCCGGCGGCACCGTGAAGGACGGCGCGGTGGAAGTGCAGGGCGACCACTGCGACAAGATCGTCGCGCTGCTCACGGCGCAGGGGCACCGGGTCAAGCGCGCCGGCGGTTGAGCTGCGCGGGGCTATGCTCGTGCGCATGCAGCGTCCCTTGCTCTACACCTACCGGCGATGCCCTTACGCGATGCGCGCGCGGATGGCGCTGCTGCAGGCGGGGATCGATTTCGACCGGCATGAGGTTTCCCTGCGGGACAAGCCGGCCGGCATGCTGCGCCTGTCCCCGAAGGGCACCGTGCCGGTGATGCTGTTGCCCGGCGGGCAGGTGATCGACGAGAGCCTGGACATCATGCGCTGGGCCTTCGAAGGCCGGGACGCCGAGGGTTGGTGGGCGCGCGCGCAGGGCGCCGCCTGCCGGGCGCTCGTCGCGATCAACGACGGTCCCTTCAAGCAGCTGCTGGACCGCTACAAGTATCCGCAGCGCCACCCCTCCGCACAGGGGCCGTCCGCCGCCCGCGATGAAGCGGTGGCGTGCCTGCTGCGTCCGCTCGAAAGCGCGCTCGCCGGCAAGGCGTATCTGGGCGGCGACGTGCCCTGCGCGGCCGACCTGGCGATCTTCCCCTTCGTGCGCCAGTTCCGCGCGGTGGACGATGCGTGGTTCGATGCGCAGGATCTCCGCGCGACGCAGCAGTGGCTGCAGCAGTGGCTGCAGAGCGCGCTGTTCGGGCGCTGCATGGAAAAGCCCGCGCGCTGAGCCCGCGCACCGCGCGCGCTCAGCGCCCGTCGGGCACGTACATGTAGCCCGCGTTGCGGACGGTGCGGATGTAGCGCGGCTCCGCGCCCGATTCCGGCTCGATCTTGCGGCGCAGCCGGCCGATGCGGATGTCCACCGAGCGGTCGAAGGGCTCCCACTCGCGGTTGCGCGTGTTCATCAGCAGCTGGTCGCGCGAGAGCACGCGGTTCGGGTTGGCGATGAAGACGCGCAGCAGGTCGAATTCCATCGCGGTGAGCGTCACTTCCGTGCCGTCGGACGCGTAGAGGCGACGGCCTTCCTTGTCGAGCGTGCACTGGCCGACCTGCGAGCGCTGCGATGCCGGCGCTTCCGGCGCTTCGGGCGCGGCTTCGCCGGCGGCGGCTTCGGGGCGGCCCTGCAGGCGCCGCAGCACGCTGCGCACGCGGGCGAGCAGCTCGCGCGGATCGAACGGCTTGGCGACGTAGTCGTCCGCGCCGACTTCCAGGCCCACGACGCGGTCGACGATGTCGCCCGAGGCGGTGACCATGATGATGCCGACGTCGTAGCGCTCCCGCATGTAGCGCGCAAGGGCGATGCCGTCCTCGCCGGGCAGGCGCACGTCGAGCAGCACGAGGTCCGGCAGGTCCGCTTCCACGCTGGCCCGCAGCTGCGTCCCGTCGGCGGCCAGCGCGACGTCGAAGCCGTGCGAGGACAGGTACTCGTGCAGCATGTCCCGCACCGAAGGGTCGTCGTCCACCACCAGAATGCGGGTCCCTTGCGTCATGGGCGGATTCTAGCTGCGCACCCTGTTTTTCCGCGCGCCGGTTACGCGCGGGAAACATGCGCGGCGCCGCGCCGACAAAGCGGCAACACGCCGCTGCGAAACGGATGCATGCGCGATACCCGCGCGCCAGACACTGCGGGCTTCCGGGGATGCCTCCCCACCCTTCAGGAGTCTTTCGTATGTCCACGCCACAGCCTTCCATCCCGCACACCGACCGCTACGCCCGCGTGATCGACATCTCCCGCCGCGCGCGCTGGGAGATCGAGCGCGACGTGATCCGCGGCCGCGGCTTCGACGCGTCGCGCCCCTTCCTGCCCGACGGCCTGTCGCTCGCGCGCGAACTCGAATTCCTCACCCCGGCCGACCGGCGCCTCTTCAGCCAGGTGCAGGGCCGCACCTATGTGAACCTCTTCGGGCTGGTGGAGCGCTTCATCAGTGCCAAGTTGCTCCAACTCGGTGCAAGCCACGCGCTCGGCGACCAGGTCGCGCTCGAAGCCCTCGTCGGCATGACGGACGAGGAGCTCAAGCACCAGGCGCTGTTCCGCCGGCTCGACGAGATGCTGGCGGCCACGATGCCGCCCGGCTACGCCCTGGTGCCCGATGCCGATGCCGTCGCGTCCGTCGTGCTCGGCAAGAGCACCTGGGCCGTGCTCGCGCTCACGCTGGACATCGAGCTCTTCACGCAGGCGCATTACCGCGCCAGCATCGAACAGCGGCACGACCTGTGCCCCTTGTGGAAGGACGTGTTCCTCTTCCACTGGCGCGAGGAAGCGCAGCACGCGGTGCTCGACGAGCTCGAGCTGCTGCGCGAGGACGCGCGCCTCGCCGCGGCCGAGCGGTCCGCCGCGCTGGAAGACCTCATCGCGCTGGTCGGCGCGCTCGACGGCATCCTGCAGGCGCAGGCCGACGCCGATGCGCGCTACTTCCTGCGCCACGCGGCCACGCGCTTCGCACCCGGCGACCTCGCCCGTGTCGCGCCGCAGATGCTCAAGGCCTACCGCTGGCAGTACATCGTGAGCGGGGTGATGGAGCCGCGCTTCCAGCGCGTGCTCTTCGCGCTGCTCGACGACGCGCAAGGCGCACGTCTGCATGCGGCGCTCGCCCCTTTCATGTCCTGCGTGCCGGCCGCCCCCGAGATGGCGCTGCCGCTCGCCGCCTGAGGAGAACCATCATGGCAATGATCCTGATCGCCCTGCTGCAACGCTGGCGTGCCGCCCGCGAACGCGAGATGGAGCGGCGCGAGTGGCGCCTGCTCGACGACCGCACCCTGCGCGACCTGGGCCTCTCGCGCGGCGAGCTCGATTCCTGGGCCGCCGAGGAGAGGGGGCTCGCGCCCGTCACGCGGCGCCGCGTTCGCGCGGGTGCGCTGGCGCCGTGCGCCCCGGCAGGAGTTCGTGCAGGAGCGCACTGAGCTCGCGCGCGTGGAGCGGCTTGCGCAGCAGGTGCTGCACGCCGGCGGCGCGCAGGTCCTCCGGCGCGATCGCATTCGCGTTGCCGGTGACCAGCACCACGGGCAGGCCCGGCCGCAGCAGGCGCGCATGGCCCGCGAGCTGCAGGCCCGTCATGCCCGGCATCGTGAGGTCGGTGAGCAGCAGCCGCGGCTCGAACGCCGGGTCCTGCAGCAGCCGCAGCGCGTCGTCCGGGTGCGGCATCAGCGTCACGTGCAGGCCCCACGCGCTCAGCTGTTCGTGCAGGTAGCTGCCCACGCCGGCGTCGTCCTCCACGAGCAGCACCTGCTCGCCGGCGAACCCGGCTTCGGGCTCGGGCCGCGCCGGCGCCTCGCCGCTCGCTGCCGCCTGCGGGCGCGCCGGGGGCAGCAGCACGCTGAAGGCGGAGCCTTCGCCCGGCCGGCTGTCCACCACCAGGTGGCCGCCGTGGTCGTGCACGATGCCGTGGACCATGGCGAGTCCCATGCCGGTGCCTTGGCCCGGCGGCTTGGTGGAAAAGAAGGGATCGAAGATGCGGTCCATCAGCTCGGGCGCGATGCCGTGCCCGCTGTCCGAGACCTTGAGCTCCACCCAGTCGCCCTCGACGGCGCCGCGGCATGAAGCGCAGGTGAGTTGCCCGGACGCGCGGCGCCCGAGGCGCACCGCGATGCGGCCGCGCCCGTTCATCGCATCGCGCGCGTTGATGCACAGGTTGAAGAGGATCTGTTCCAGCTGCACCGGGTCGGCGACGACCCAGGTCTCCGCGCCTTCGTCGTCCGCATCGAGCCACTGGGCGTCGAGCGCGATGGAGCTCGGCAGCGTGCTGCGCAGCAGGCGCAGCGTCTGGCGGGCGAGGGGCGTGAGCGCGAGCGGGCGCGGGTCGCCGCGCTGGCGGCGCGCGAAGGCGAGCATCTGCGAGATGAGCTCCTGCGCGCGCTGGGCCGCGAGGTGCGCCTGGCCCAGCTGGCGCGCGATCACGGCGTCCTGCACGCGCTCGGCGCGCTCCTGCGCGAGGACGACGTAGCCGATCACGCTGGTGAGGATGTTGTTGAAGTCGTGCGCGATGCCGCCGGTGAGCTGGCCGATGGCTTCCATCTTCTGCGCCTGGCGCAGCTGCGCCTCCAGCGCGCTGCGCTCGGCCTCCGCGGCGCGGCGCGCGCCGATGTCGCGCAGGTGCCCGACGAAGATGTGGCCCTCGGGCACGGCCGCGACGCTGATCGCGAGTTCCACCGGGAATTCGCTGCCGTCGGCGCGCAGCGCGGTGGTCTCCACCAGGCGCCCGATCATCGGTCCCCGGCCGGTGGTCTGGAAATGGGCGAGCCCGCGTTCGTGCGCGGACCGGTGCCGCTCCGGCAGGATGAGGGTGGAGAGCTTGCCGCCGAGCACCTCGTCGCGCCGGTAGCCGAAGACGCGCTCGGCCGACGCGTTGAACTCCACGATGCGGCCCTCCTGGTCCATCGCGACCACCGCGTCGAACGACGCTTCCACCGTCGCGCGCAGGCGCGCTTCGCTGCGCTGCAGTTCGCGTTCGCGCCGGCGCCTGTCGCTGATGTCGCGCACGACCGTGAGCACCTGCGGCCGTTCGCCGCGGCGCACCGGCAGGAAGCAGAACTCCGCCTCGAAGCTGCTGCCGTCGCGGCGCGTGGACAGGCCTTCGTTGTAGACGGCCTCGCCGGCCAGCGCGCGCTGCAGGCCGTCCAGGCGCTGGCGCGCGACGTCGTCGGCCACCGGGCCGCCGGGCGCATACGCGAAGCCCACCGCCTGGTCGCGCGGCGACTGGTAGATCGCGAGGCCCGCCGGGTTGACGTCGACGATGCGCAGGTCGTGGTCCCACAGGAACATGCCGTCGGAGGCGGCTTCGAAGATGACGCGGTACTGCTCCTCGCGGCGCTGCAGTTCCTCGAGCGCTTCCTTGTGCTCCGTGATGTCGCGGGCGAAGGCGAGCAGCACCTTGCGTCCGCCGATCTCCGCGGGCTTGAGGTGCACCTCGTCCCAGCGCAGGCCGCCGTCCCTGTTGCGCCGGCGCCATTCGAAGCGCGGGCAGCGGCCCTCGCGCGCGAGCTCGACGTAGCGGCGCGCCTGCGCGCGTCCGTTGGCCGCCGTGCCGTCGCCGAGGTCGTCCGCGGTGAGCCCGCGCATCTCGTCGGCCGTGTAGCCGGTGGACTCGCAGGCCTTGCGATTGACCTCCAGCACCGCGCCGGAATCCCAGTCCAGCACCATGATCGCGTTTTCCGATGCATCGAATACGGCGCGGTAGCTCGCGCGGTCGAAGGGAAGGCCCTCGGGGGGCAGGGGAGTCGCCATCCGCGCAGTCTATTGCGGCGCGCGCGCCGCGCAAGGGGAAACGGGCCGCGATTACACGCCGATTACACGAAGGCGACACGCCGCGCCCGCGCCGACAAGGCCGCGATACCGCCGCGCGGGATGCTTCATGTTTTGGAGACCCGCCGTGACATTGCACGCCTTGCGCCCACCGTCGCCCGCCCCCCGCATCGTCGCGCTGCACTGCAGCGCCGGCGGACCGGCGCAGTGGGATGCCTATCGCACCCTCGGCGATCCGGCGGCGTGCTGGGCGACGCCGGCGCTGCAAGGCTATGACGCGGGCGCGACATGGCGTACCGGCACGCCGGCCACCCTGCGCGGCGAAGCGGAGCGCGTCGGCGCGCTGCTCGCGGGCACGGGCGGCCAGGTGGACCTGGTCGGGCATTCGTACGGCGGCGCCGTCGCCTTGCATGTCGCAATGGCCTGGCCGGCGCGCGTTCGCTCCGTCACGGTGTACGAGCCTGTCCTCTTCCACCTCCTGCAGCGGGACCCGTACAGCCGCGGCCTCGCGGCCGAGGTGAAGGCCGTCGCGGACGACATCGCGCAGGAGTTGCGCGCGCACGCGAGCGAGCGTGCCGGCGAGCGCTTCGTCGACTACTGGTCCGGCCGCGGAACGTGGGCGAGGTTGGGCGAGGGCCAGCGCGCCGCGATCGCGCGGCGCATGCCCAAGGTCAGCGCGGAGTTCGGCGCGCTGTTCGCCGCGACCTCTCACTACCGGGAGCTCGACATCCCGGGCCTCACGGTACGGCTCGTGACGGGGACGGCCTCGCCCGCCCCGGTGCGCCGCGTCATGGAGCTTCTGCACTATCTCCTGCCGCGGGCCACGCTGCGGGAAGTCCCCGGCGCGGGGCACATGGCGCCCGTGCAGAATCCGAAACTGCTCGCGCCGCTGCTGTTGCCGGCGCACAGGCCGGCGGCCGAATGGCCCGCCGCAGGACCGCAAAAATGATCGAAGCAAGCAACCTCGCCCGCGTGCGCGAATACCTGCGCGCCATCGAAAATGCCGCCGCGGGCGATGCGCTCGCGGCGTTCTATACGCCGGACGCGACCCAGCTGGAATTGCCGAACCGGCTCAATCCGCAGGGCGGCACCAGCGACTTGCCGACGCTGTTGCGGCGCGCCGCCCGCGTGCCCGACCTGCTGAAGTGGCAAAGGTACGAGCTGGTCTCGGAAATGGCGCAGGGCGCGCGGGTGGTGATCGAGGCCGTCTGGACGGCCGAACTGGCCGTGGCGTTCGGCGCGGTCCCGGCCGGATCCACCATGAAAGCGCACTTCGCGATGTTCTTCGAAATGCAGGACGGGCGCATCCGGCGCCAGCGCAATTACGATTGCTTCGAGCCCTGGTGAGCCGCGCGTCACCTGAAATCCCATCCTCTCCGTCCGAAAGGTTTCCCATGTCACGTCATCCCGTCCTCGCGTCCGCCATCGCCGCGCTCGCCATGTTCGTCTGCTGCGCCTGCGCGCCGGCTGCCGCGCAGGCGCAAGCCACGCCGCAGGAAACGCAATGCGTGCGGCTGATGGACGGCACGACCGCTTGCCCCTCGGCGCAGAGCAAGTGCGTGAAGGACCGGTATGGCGACTGGTTCTGCTCGGCGCGCGGCGGCGACGCCCGGCTGGACCGCTACGGCGAGCCGGTGTGCGGCGCCGGTGCGTGCGTGGTCGATATCCATGGGGAAGTGCAATGCTCCACGGAGAGCCACGGCACGGCCGCCATCGACATCACTTCCCGGGCTGTCTGCACCGCGGGCTGCGCGCGCGCGACGGCGGGGCAATGCAGGAAGCTCGTGCGCTAGCGGCCCGGTCCCTGCATCTCCCGCCACTCACCGCTCCACGGCCCCCAGGTCTGGCGCCGCTCCGTGGATGCCGCGTGCCGCAGCGGCGCCCGACGGCAGGAGCTGCCAGTCGACCTTCACTGCCGCCGCGGCTGCCGGCGGGGCCTGGGCGGAGTCGATCGCCCCAGAAGCCGGTGCCGGCGTGAAAGTCGCGAGCTCGATGGGCAGCGGCCCGCCGGAGATCACCTGTTCCACACCCGTCACAGGGGCCGCGAGCGGGTGGTACTGGTCGTTGAGTTTCCAGCCGGGGCTGATCCAGTTGCGCCCGAGGGCGATGGTGCCGCCGGTCTGGTAGCCCGCGCCGACTTCCTGCCCGCCGCGCAGGCCGGCCTCCAGCGGATGGTCCCGGAACACGATCACGTTGTTCCACACCTGGGCCCGCTCCTCGGTCGTCGAGAGCTGGAACACATAGGGATAGCGGGTGCCGGCGATGACCACGGTGTTGTGGAAGAAAAAGAGCGTGCCTTTGCGGAAGATGCCCTCGCCCCACGAGGCGCCGGGCGGCGCCCCGGCGTGATCGCCGCCGTAGTGGATCGCGATGCCCGCCTCGCCGTTCTGCGCGATCTGGTTGCCGTACACCCAGGTCTGCCGGTAGGCCGGGTTGGCGAGCGCGGTGCGCGGAAAGTCCTCGGCTTCCACCAGGTCGAGCGAGCGCGCGCCCTCCTCGATGCGGTTGTAGCGGATCACCGCGTTCACGGAGCGGTCCTTCAGCGCCGAGCCCAGCGCACCCGGGCGCAGCGGCCCGTACCGGTTGAACTCGTAGGTGACGTCCACCGACTGGACGTAGCTGTTGTGCTCGTGGTCGTCGCCTGCCACGCCGTTGCCGTGGAGGTGGTTGTACGCGATCACGATGTCCCGCGTCACCGAGAACTGGCTCGCGTCGCCCTCGTCGATCGCGTCGTCGGTGGATTTGGTGAAGATGCCGTTCGTGCAGTCGCTGATCTCGTTGTCGAGGAGGGCGATGTGGTGGCCGCGCTCGACCCACACGCACGCGCCGAAGGACTCGTAGTGGCGCAGCACGCCATGCGTGTCGGTGAACGTGTTTTGCGGTGTGGCGCCGCGAATGGCGAGTCCGTCGACCTGGATGTATTCCGGGAACCAGCGCCAGTCGTCCGGGCCCGAAGGCTTGATCACCACCACGGAGCGTGTCTGGTGCAGCAGGCCCAGGCCGGCATCGTCGTTGCTGTAGGCAAGCTGCGCCCGGCTCTTTGCGCCGTTGCCGTCGACGACGGGGCGCTCGCCACCGGGACCGCGCACGCCGCACACGCGGATCGGCTGCGCGGCCGTGCCCTTCTGGGAGATCATGAACTTGCCGGCATAGGGCTGCGTCCGCCAGAAGATGCGCACGGTGTCGCCGGCCTTGAGCTTCTCCCAGGGCACCTGGTCGATGGCGGCGAGTTGCCCGGGCGCGGGTCCCACCTGGTAGTCGGCGCCGTTGCCGGGCAGGCAAGGCGCCACGGCCAGCGGGGCGGGTGTGGGGGCAGGCGAGGGTGCGGGTGCGGGCGACGGGGCAGGCGAAGGAGCAGGCGCGGGGGCGGGTGCCGGGCCCGGCGTCGGGCCGGCAGCCGGCCCCGAACCTCCGCCGCAAGCCGCGAGCGATGCGGCCATCGCCAGGCAGCCGAGGACGTGCAAGCGGGAAGGGCTGGGCATCGGCATCAAACGGCGACCGCCTGCCTGCTGCCCTCGATCATCGTCTGCGAGAGGATCGCGTAGGCCGCGGCCCACGCCTGGGACACCTCGGGCGTGAATGCGTCGCCCAGGCCGCGTTCCAGCGTCCAGAGCAGTGCGCTGCCCACGGTGGCGTAGTGCTCGTCGCGCACGCCGTAGCCGGCGTGGCGCGCGCCCATGTCGCGCAGCACGGGCACCACGCGCGGCAGGTCGCGCAGGCTCGCGACGGCGCTGCCGATCATCGCCATCAGCATCTGGCCCTGCACCGCCATGTCCTTGCGAAAGAGGGCGCGCAACGAAGGATCGAGCTCGAAGAGCCGGGCGTAGAAGAGCGCGGCGGCGTCGCCGGCGATCGGCTTCACCTGGGCGAAGGTTTTTTGCACGAGTTCGATCTGCTGCGGTGTCATGGGGAGCTCCTGGGGTTGGAAAGAGCTCCGCAGTCTGCGCGGCGCATGTAACCCGCGCATGTGAAGGCGCGCGGGATTGTTGCCCGTTTGTAGCCTCTGGGCTGCGCGGCTGCGACACACGCGCGTCCGCCTGACGTCAAGGCGTTACCGCCGGCCCGGATGCTTGCGGCTTTCAACGAAGGAAAAGCCATGCAAGAACATTCATCCACCTGGTCCGCCGCGCTTCTCGTCGCCCTGATGCTCGGATTCGTCCTCGACACCGCGCCGGGGTTCGCAACGGTCGGCGCGGCGGTGCCAGCGACAAGGCAAGCCGTGCCCGCGCCAGAAGAGGCCGATCCCTTCCTCGCCGCGAAGCAGGCGGCACGCGTGGAAGCCCTGCCCGCGCAGTTCTAGGCCTGCCCCCTAGAATCCATCCATCGGGAGGAAACGATGGACGTTGTGTATTCGCGTGATTCGTTCGTGCGCGGCATTCGCGTGGCCTTGGGCGTCGCCGCCTTCCTGGTCGCCGCAGGCATGACAGGCTGCGGTGGAGGAGGCGAGGGCGCCGCGCCGCTGCCGGCGCCACAACACGCGGGCGCCGGCTCCCTCCCGCTGAACGCCGCCTTGCATGCGCCCTCGAAGCAGGCGCGCGCCCCCGACCAGCTTCCCACCGCGACCCAGGTGCTGGATTGGGCGGAATGGGCGTTGCCGGGCCTGTTCCCGGGGCACGCCGAAGACCGCGTGCAACTGCCCTACCTGTACCGCTACTACCCGCAAACCGGCAACTACGTCGGCATCGCCGGCGATTCGGTCTACGCGATGGGTCCGGTGACGGGTGGCCCCTTGAAACGCGTCGGCAGCGTGTGGGACTACGCGTGCAGCGTGGCGCCGGAGAGTTGCGGCGTCGCGCTCGACGGCTTCAGCGTGCGGCTGGACGCGGGTGCGAAATTCGACGTGGTGCAGAACGGTCTCACCGCGAACGGAAGCGCGGTCGTGACCGGCTCGATCGACGGCGACGCGCTGTCGGCGGTCGGCCCGCAGCCGACGATCTACCTGATCGGCGAAGACCCCGCGGGCGTGCTCGTGCCGTCGAGCCTGTCGTTTTCTTCCCCGCAGCGTTTCATGCTGGGTGTGCACACCGCGCCCGGGATTTCCGCAGGCTTGCGAAGCGGGGTGATGCGCATCCAGGCGTGCCTCGACCCGGCCTGCGAGACGCGCATCGCCGGCACGCCGGTCCGCGTTCCGTACACCGTGTTCGTCGCGGGGCCGACCGCGTTGAGCCGCGCCAGCATCGAGGCGACCAGCCCGGCGGGCGAGGTGTCGAACCAGTCGATCGACGTGACCTTGCCGCCCGGCGCCACCGGCTTCTCCGCCAGCGTGATCCGCAGCAGCGCGAACGACTTCCTGACCCCGTTCGACGTCACGACCAAGCTGTCGGCGGATGGCCGCACCGGCACGCTCGACGTGGTGCTGAAGCACCTGCTGGCCGGCAGCTTCACGGGCACGATCAGCCTGACCACCTACTTTCCCCCGGTCAACGGCGTGCCCGTCATGCCGCAAAGCCAGGAGATCAAGGTGAGCTATGTCGCGACCGGGGCGGACGCGGCCGCGTGCGCGTTTCCCTCGAACTACGAGATCCGGATCAGCATCTCCAGCCTCACGGCCTCCGGCAGCTACGACTACGTGATCCCCTACACCTGCGCGAACGGGGTCGTGCCCGACTACGGCGCCCAGAACACCATCACCGTGACCAGCGCGGCCGCGGGGTCCGAGGCGTATTTCCTGCCCGGCATGTTCGGCTTCTACGACATCCTGGTGTGCGACAGGAGCCGCTACTTCGAGCATCCCTGCCTGCCGGCCGGGGAGTACAAGTTCAACCGAACCTTCGCGTTCCTCGCATGGGATTCGAGGATCAACAATTACGGCCACCCGACCTTCACGGTTCCGGTCACAGTCGTCTTGACGCCGTAGGCAACGGCGCTGCGCCTGTCAGGGCGCGTAGCGGGTGAGGATCCCGAAGGCCGAAGAAGCGCCGCTGCGGTACGTCCCGGTGTATTCGAAATCGAACCCCATCGGGATGAAGCCCGCGCTGCCGCCGGTGTTGGGCGGGGGGATGTGGCCGTTCGTGGCGATGGTGAGGTACGTCTGGCCGGCGCCCGAGTAGATCAGCCCGCGCACGGCGAACCCGTCTTGCGAGGCGGGAACATCCACCGTCGTGTTCACGGTTTGGTAGGCACTGGTGCAGTTGTGGCCCGAGGCCGCGTAGGTCGGCTGCGCGTCGATCGTTCCGGTGATGGTCATGCGCCCGGTATAGACGCCGGCGGTCGACGGGGTGTAGCGCAGCTCCATGTGCAGGTCTATCGCGGTGCCCCAGCGGCACGCGACGGTGCCGGTGCTCGTCTTGAGGAGTTCCTCGAAGCTCGTCGATGCGTCCGTCTTGAACACCGCGGGCTCGAAGCGCGCCTGCATCGTCTTGTTGGAAGTCATGAGGATCTCGCAACCCAGGATCTGGCCGACGCACTCGGACGAGGCGCTCGTCCAGCCGACGAACTCCGAGAAGAACTGGGGGGACGCCTCCACGACCGCGCGTTGCCCGTAGCTGTAGGTCGCGGCCGGCGTGACCGTGCCGGCGCCCGATCCCGTGGTCGAAGTGGTCACGGTGAAGGTCGTGCCCGTCCCGCCCGTCCCGCCCGTGCCTCCGGTGCCTCCCGTTCCCCCGGTGCCGCCGGTGCCGCCGGTGCCGCCGGTACGCGTGAGCAGGTAAGTGCCGCCGCCTTCCTGCAGCGCCGACGACACGCCCAGGTAATAACGTCCGCTGGTGGACGGGGTGAACTGGATGCGCGAATCGCGGTTGGACGGATAGGCGACGTCGTCGTGGTACGCGATGGAGGACCCGTTCGCGTCGTAAAGGTCCAGGTACGGGTCGTACAGCGTTCCCTTGGCGCCGCTGGCGCCCTGCAGGTCGAACGTGTAGGCCGTCCCCGCGACGAGGTCTGTCGCGAAGACGTCCACGTCGTAGGCGGTCTCCAGCGTGCTCGTGAGCGGCGTCGTCCCGAGCAGCGCCGTCGTGCTCCGGTCGCCGGCGATGTCTCCGGTGGTCCCGGTGCCGCCACCGGTGCCGGGGTCCGTGACGGTACCCGAGCCGAGGGCGGCGCTGACGCGGTAGGTCCCGGTGCCGTAGAACGCCCGTACGGCGAGGTAGTAGCGGCCCGACGCGGGCGCGGTGTACTGGATGCGCGAGTTGCGGTCGACGTTGTAGACGATGTCGTCATTTTCCGCGAGCTTGACCGCGCCGGCGTCGTAGAGGGCGAGCAGGGGGTCGAACAAGGTGCCCTGGTTCGTTTGCGACCCCTGCGCATCGAACGTATAGGTCGTGCCCGCGACCAGGTCGATCGCGAACCAGTCCTCGTCCCCGCTCGCGTCGATGCCGCTCGAGGCGCTGCCGCCGGGCGCGAGGGTTGCGGTGGTGCTGCGGCTGCCGGCGATGTCGCCTGTCGTCCCGCCCGTGCCTCCCGTTCCACCGGCGCCACCCGTCCCCGTGTCCCCGCAGTTCGCGGGATAGATCAGGCACGACAGCTGGTCGAGCGTGCCGAGGTAGAGGATGTCGTCGTCGGTCGCCGGCCCCATGACATACAGGGCGCCGTCCCCACGCACGCCGAGGTAATGCCCCGTCGCGGGATAGTGGACGAACGCGAGGACTTCATACACCCCGCTTTCCTTGGGGCCGTAGAAGAACTGGGGATAGCTGGTTTCGGCCCATGCCTGGAAGCTCGCCCACGTGAAAGGCGCGTGCGCCGCGCGAAGCGCCGTCCCCGCGTGGATCGCGGCGCTTCGCTGCTTGCCCGCTTCGCGGATCTTGGCCATGGGCGCGAAGACCTTCGTGCAGACGCCGTCGATGGAGCGGTAGTGGACGAACGCGGTGTCGTGCTGCCCCTTCTCGCACAGTGCCTGCGCCGGGCGCGCCTGGGCGCGCGCCCACGGCGACGCCCCCTGTGCCGGTTGCGAACCCCCGCCGCACCCGTGCAGCCACGAGCAGACCACGAGCGCCGCAAGGGCGCGTGCCATCACCAGTTTCATGAAGACCCTCCTGGGAGGGGTATAGCGGGTCGCTGTCGTCGAAACATCACCCGAATGGAGGATGCGGCGGCTCGCCGCGCCGGTTCGTGCCAGCGCGGTGGTCAGCGGGCGCGCGGCCCGCGGGTCGTGCGCGCAGTCAGCACGCCACGAGGTCCGTGTGCGCGAATCCCTTCGTGTAATCGAGCACGGAGATCACTTCGGCCACCACGCGGAACACGGCCACCTCCCCGGGCGCCGGCATCTTCATGCTCGCGGGGTGCGGCGGGCCGCGCCGTCCGTGTTTGATGCGCGTCAAGCCGGCAGCGCGTTGGCCGGCCCGCGCGAAATTGTCTAGGGCCAACCGTTGCAATCGGTTACCCTCGCGGGGCAGTTTCGATGGGTGCGCATGCTCAAGCAGTTCCTTACCAAGAAGTTCATCGCGGTCGCCGGGGCGAACATCCTGTTGGCCGTCGCTTCCGTCCACTTCCTGGAGAGCCCCGTCGGCTGGCTGTCCGCGACGCGCGCGAACGCCGGCGGCCTCATCGGCGACGGCATTCCCTTCCTCCAGTTCATCGCCTTCGCCTCCCTCGTCGAAGAGGTGATGTGGACGCTCGCGCGGCGCAACGTCGACTCGAAGGGCGGCACGCGCGTGCCGCGGCTCGCCCTGCAGATCGCGACCTTCGTGATCTACGTGGTGATGCTGTCGTCGGCCATCAGCCTCGTGTTCGAGAAATCCCTGGCCGCCATCCTGGGCGCGTCGGGCATTCTGGGGCTGGTGCTGGGCTTCGCCCTGCGCGGGCTGGTGTCGGACATCTTCTCGGGCATCGCGCTGCAGATCGACGCCTCGCTCGCGCCGGGCGACTGGCTGGATTTCCAATACCGCGGCCGCGACCTCTCGGGCAAGCTGCTCGACATCGCGTGGCGCACGGTGGTGATCGCCGACACGTCGGAGAACATCGTGATCATCCCGAATGGCGAGTTCGCCGCGATCATGGTGACGAACCGGTCGCGGCCCACGCCCGTGTCGGAATACAGCACGACGATCGAGCTGGACGCCTCGCACGACGAGGCGCGCGTCATGGCCATCCTCGAGACGGCCGTCGACCGGGCGCTGATGGACGGCGTGCTCTCGCGGCCCGCGCCGTACATCCGCGTCGCGGGCGTGAAGGAAGGAATCATCACCTACCGCCTGCTCTACTGCCTGGAGGTCGGCCGCATCTCGCCGACGAAGGCGCGGCACACGGTGCTGTTCTACGCCCTGCAGTTCCTGAAGGCGGCGGGCGTGCCCGTGACGCGCACGCTGCGCAACGAGATCGCGCGCCCCGGCGAAGTGGGGCAGTTCCACTTCGACCACGCCGGCGCGCGCCTGCAGATGCTGTCCAGCGTGAACTTCCTGTCGATCCTGCCGCCGGTCGATCTCGCGAAGGTCGCCGAGGAAGTGCGCACGTCGCGCCTCATCAAGGGGCAGCGCCTGCTCGTGGCGGGCGAGCCGGGCGACAGCATGTTCGTCGTGTCCGAGGGCAGCCTGGACGTGGTGATCGAATCCGAGGCCGGGCCGGTGACGGTGGGGCACCTCTGGCCGGGCGACTGCCTGGGGGAGATGTCGCTCTTCACCGGGGCGCCGCGCTCGGCGACGGTGGTGGCACGCGAGCCCTCGGTCACCTTCGAGGTGCGCAAGGACACGATGGCGGGCATCTTCGAGCACAACCCGGCGCTGATCGAGCGCGTCGCGCACATGATCGCGCGCCGGCAGAAGGCGAACGAATCCGCGCTGCACAAACCGCAGGATGCCGTGCAGCAGCGGGCCGAGGAGCGCAGCATCTTCCTGCGCATCCGCGACTTCTTCCGCCTGCGGCCCGACACCGACGCGTCGCGCGCGGCCGCGCTCGCAGAGATGCCGTAAGCCCGCGATGTCGCTGCTGCACCGCTACCTGGACGACGCGCTGCGTGCCGGGCTGTCGGGCAGGGCGACATCCGCGGGGGTGCGGCTCGAGGACGTGATCCGCTCGGGGACGCGCCATCCGGACAGCTCGGTGGGGGTCTATGCGCCCGATGCGGACAGCTATGACGTGTTTCGCGAACTGTTCGAGCCGATCCTCGCGCATTTCCGCGCCTGCCCGTTGCCGCCCGGCAGCGAGCTCGCCTGCGTGAATCCGGCGGCCGTCGTGTCCACGCGCATCCGCGTCGCGCGCAACCTCGCGGGCCATGCGTTTCCCGCGGGCATGTCGCCGGCGGAGCGGCTGGCGGTGGAGGCGAAGATCGTGCGCGCGTGCGGCACCCTGGCCGTGGACACCGGCGGCTGGATCAGGAAGATCGGGGACATCCCGCGGCTGTCGCTCGGGTCGATGGTGGCCAGGCGCCTGGCCTTCGGGCGCGACGACAAGTACATGGAGGCCGCGGACATCTACGCGGACTGGCCGGTGGGCAGGAGCGTGCTCAACACCCGCAACCGGCAGCTGTCGGTCTGGATCAACGAGGAAGACCACCTGCGCGTGGCGGTCGTCCTGCCCGGCGCCCGCGTCTCGGCGTGCGCCGACGTGGTGTCCACGGTGATGGCCGCGTTGTCGGCCCAGCTCGATTTCTGCGTCGACGCGAGCCTCGGTCACCTCACGAGCTGCCCGAGCAACGTCGGCAGCGGCATGCGGGCGAGCTACATGGTGGACATGCGGATGGACACGTCCCAGCAGCCGCGCCTGGAGGCCCTCGAGTCCGCGGGCGTCGTGCAGATCCGCGGCGCGTGGGGCGAGCACTCCGCGCGCGCCGGCGGGCTCGCCGACGTGGGGTTCCGCCGGCGCGTGGGCGCCCCCGAGGCGGCGCTGCTGCACGACATGCGCCTGTTGTGCGCGGGCGCCTGAGCCGGCGCTAGAAGAAGGCCGGATCGAGCGCCTGGACGCTCCCGGTGAAGCCCACCATCGCATCCGTGTTGAGCGAAAGGTTCGCCGCGAAGGCCAGCAGGTCGCCCTGCGTTTCGAACGTGCGCCCGGCACCCACCTGGTCCACGTAGGTCTGGACGGTCTCCGCGCCCGGCGCCGTATGGACGAGCTGTCCGTACACCTGCGTGACCAGCGCGGCGGTCGACACGCCGGGCGCGTAGAAGTCGATCATCTTCTGCGCGAGGGCGCCCATGCCGGACGTGAGGTCGGCCTGCGAGGTCCACATGCTCAGCTCGTGGATGCCGGGCAGGGCGCCGAGGCCCGCGTGCAGGAGAGCGGCGGCCTGCCACGCGTGGCCATCCGGGCCCCGCGTGTCGAGCGCGAAGAGCGCGTCGCTCAGCTGCACGCGCTCGATGCCCGTGAGCGTGTCGGTCCCGGCGCCGGACGCGAGGGTGAAGCTGCCGTCGGCGAACGAATGCGCGTGGACGCTGGACAGGGGCGCGGCGATGACGGCGGTGTCGAGTGAGCCGGTGCCGCCGAGTTGGTCGTCGCCGGACGCGCCGAACACGGCGCCCGCCGGGGGCGACGTCTTGTCGAGCAGCGCGGTGAAGATCTCGCCGGGGCCCGTGCCGTTCACAGGCTGGAAGACGAGCGCGACGTTGCCGTCCGGGAGCAGCGTGCCCGCGTACGTCCAGCCGCGCGCGGCACCTTTCATCAGCAAGGGCTCGCCCACCGGCTGGCCGCTGCTGTCGTAAAGCTGTGCGGTAAAGGCCCCAAAAGATTCGCCGTTCAAACGCACCGAACTGCCGTCGGACAGGAAGACTTCGTCCTGGCCGGCCGACAACGCGGGTGCATCGGGGGGGCCCGCGATCGCGGATTCGCCGCCGACCTTCACGCCGGCGCCGTCGTAGCGCTGCGCGAACCATTGCGTCGACAAGTTTCCGGGCGTGCCGGAGGTCGTGCTCCAGGCGACCTCGTAGCCGCCGTCGGGCGTCGCGAACAGGTGGTGCAGCTCCTGGAAGCCTTCGGTGGTGGAATTGACGAGCGTGGCCTCGCCGGCGAAAAAAGTGGGGGTGGACATGATCGCTCCGTAAGGGTGGATGGGGTGGATGGGGTGGATGGAGCGATCATGTGCAGTCCCCCTCCTTCATATGGGTCAGCGCTTCGTAAGAACTGCTACGGGCGTTCGATCGACCCCGCGCCGGGCGCTTGCCGCTGAGGTTGCGCCGCTTCGACCCGCCCTTGTGCCGCCTCGGCGGTGCGCACGATCTGGCCCTTGTTTTCCTGCGCGGAGGCATACCACTTGCGCACGATCTCGCCCGCGGTGTCCTTGCCTCCCAGTCCGAAGGCGAGGCCCGCGGCCAGTGCGATCGCGCCGACGAAGGCCATGAACAGCGTGTTCACCAGCGTGGTGGCAATGCCGATCTGGTTGACCGCCACGACGATCGCGAAGGCCCAGACCATGGTCGCCGCGACCTTGGCCAGGAGCTCCGCGTTGCCGAGGCCCCCTTCGCTCGCCGCGCCGCGAACGACATTGCCGAGTGCCTTGGCAGCCAGGCCGCCGATCACCAGGACCACCAGCGCCACGATCACGTTGGGCAGCCACAGCAGCAGTTGGCGCAGGACGTCGGAGACGGCGGGCAGGCCCAGCGCGTCGAACGCGACGACCAGCGCGATGAGCCGGATGAACCACTTCACCACGAGCGCGATCATCCCGGACGAATCCGTGTTCGTGCCCATGCGCGAGACGAAGTCCGCCAGGCCCGCGCGGCGCGCGAGGTCCTCGAACTTCACGGCGCGCAGCAGGGCGGCGACGCCCTTGGCGACGAGCGAGGAGACGAACCACCCCACGACCAGGATCACCGCGAAGCCCAGGACCTTGGGGATCGCGGAGAAGAAAAGGGCCATGGCCGCTGCCATGGATGTCATGAAGGCTGTGCTCCATTCGGTGATCTGCGTCATGGGAAGGCTCCGTCGATGTGTGGTGAGCCAATCTCGTGGAGACACCGCGGGGCCCGCGTGGGAGCCGCAAAGGGTGCGGCGTAGGAGAGAGCGCCGAACCGCGAAGGCTCGACGAGGCTCAGTCGAGCAGGCCGTTCGAGACGCAGTAGAGCGTCATCTCGCTGTTCGTCCGGATCTCCAGCTTCTTCAGCACCTGGCTGCGGTAGGTGCTGACGGTCTTGCAGCTGAGCGAGAGCGCGTCGGCGATCTCCGCGGAAGTGCGGCCCCGGCCCATGTGCAGCAGCAGCTGGAATTCGCGATTCGACAGGCTCTCGTGCGGCTTGCGCCTCACCGTGCGCCCCATGTCGTATGCGAGCATGTCCGCGACGTCGGGGGACAGGTAGGCGTGGCCCGCGGCCACGCGCCGGATGGCTTCGACGACGTCGCGGGGCTCGCACAGCTTGCTGAGGAAGCCGCGCGCGCCCAGGCGCATGACGTTCACCGCATAGTTCGCCGCCGGGTAGCCGGAAAACACCAGCACGCCCACGTCGGGCGTGCGCGTGCGGATGGTGCGGATCATGTCGAGCCCGCCCTTGCCCGGCATCTCCAGGTCCAGCACGAGCACGTCCATCGGCACCACGCGGGTCAGGTCCATGGTGGCATTGCCGTCGCCGGCTTCGCCGACGACATCCATGTCGCCGTGCTCGTGCAGGTAGGCGCGCAGGCCCGTACGCACGATGCTGTGGTCGTCGGCGATGCCGACACGGATCATGTGGTGCGCCGCGACCCGGGTGTTGCACGGAATGGGTGCTTTCATGGAGGGCTCTCGATACGAACGCCCCCAGCATGGCCGCGCGAGCCTGCGGCGTCCGTACGTTACCGTACGGAGCGGGTACCGATTTGCCGCGCCGGATGAGCGCCGCGCATGAGCGCCGGGATTCAGAGAACCGGCGAGCCTCGAAGGTAGAGCGTCGCGCCTGTTTCCGTGTACGCGTCGCCGTGCCAGGTGCCGCGCCGCCCGACATGGAAGTCGCCGGTCCGCAGCTCGATGTCGGGCCCGATGCGGCAGCTGCCGGCCAGCACGAGGCATTCCTCGTCGACCTCGTGCAGGTGGCCCGGCACCGTCGTGCCGGGCGCGACCCGGACGAGGCACGACCTCACCTCGTCCGCACTCCAAAACATCTTGCGCTCGATCCCGGCAGCCACTGTCTCCCAGCCCGCAGCATCGCCAAGGCGCACGACCTGCGGGTTCGCCGGGCGGGACGTCGCCTGTTCCCGTATCGCTTTCATCACGCGCGCTTTCACCCGCGCCAGCAGCGCCTGGTCGTCCTTCATGTCCGTGCCTCCGGCACCGCGGCCGCGGCGTTCGCCGCCAGCGGCGCGGGGTGGGCGGCGCAGAGACCGGCGAGGAACTTGCGTATCTTCTTGCGCCCCCGCTGGGCCAGCGTCTTCACCGAACCGAGGGGCATCCCGATCAGGTCGGAGATCTGGCTTTGCGTGTAGTCGTGGAAGTAGGACAAGCCCAGCACCAGCCGCTCCTGCGCTTCGAGCGTTGCGAGCGACAGATGGACGAGTTGCGCGTCCTGGGCCTGGCTCAGCAATCGTTCCGGACTGTCCTCGCACAGCAGCAGCGCGGGCTCGCTGCTTTCGGCGTCGGCATCGCAGCGGTGCCGGCGCTCGCGCCTCAGGTGGTCGAGCGCGCGGCTGCGGGCGATCATCGCCATCCAGGCCGCGGGGGGCGACCTGCTCTCGTCATAGGAATCCAGGCTGTTCCATATCTGGATGTACACCTCGGCCAGGACATCCTCCGCCTGCCCGTCGTCCACGATGCGGCGCACGCGCGCCAGCATCCACCGGGCCGTGAGGGCGTACAGCTTCTCGAACGCGCGCATGTCTCCATTCCTGCATTGCAGCATCAGGCTGCGCAGTTCGTGGTTCTGGAGTTCCCAGGGGGGCGTCCCGCCGGCTCGCGCCTGGCCGTTCGTGTCGTTCGTCAAGCGGTGACCTGCATTCCACAGGTATCGCCGATGCGATGCGGCGGGCTTGTAGGATGGCGCCCCTTGCGAAGCCGGCGTCTTTCCGTTCGGGCGTTCCCCGGGTCAGCTGAACACCAGCACCGGTCTGATCTCGATCAGGCGGGACTTGCCTTCGCCTTGCGCATCGAGCACCGCGAAGGCCTGCTCCAGCAGGCCGTCGACGTTCTGACGCACCATGAGCAGGGGGAAGCTCAGCATGCTGCCGAACGGGTCCCAGTCGTAGCAGCCGAACGCGCACCGTTCGAGCTCTTCGTGCGGCAGCCGCTTGAGGAAGCGCACGACGCCTTCCAGCGCGATGGTGGAATTCACGAACAGCGCGCGGGGCAGCCCCCCGATGCGCTTGTAGAGCGAGGCGGCGGCCGCTTCCGCCAGGTCGGGTTCGTAGCCGCAGGCGTCCACCTGCCCGGGCTGGATGTCGCCGAGCGCGGTGCGCACGGCGTCCGTGAAGCCTTCGATGCGGCGCGCCGTCGCGTAATCGGTGGCGATGCCGCCCAGGAAGTACGGGCGGTTGCGCGCCGCCGCCCGCAGCGCCCTGGAGCGCGCGATCAGTTCCGCCGTGAGCTGCTGCGCGCCCCAGAAGTTGTCCGTGATGACGGAGGTGCTCTTGCGGCCCGGGAGGTCCACGTTCACGTGCGCGATGTCGTGCGACTTGCACAGGTCGCTGATCGCGTCCGGGTCCGTCGCGCCCGCGACGACCAGCGATTCGACGCGGTACGAGATGAGCGTGCGCACCGTCTCCAGCTCCAGCGCCGGGTCGCGCAGGGTGCTCACCACGATGGGGTAGAGGTGGCGCTGCCGCGCGAGCTTCTCGAAGGTCTGCGCCATGCCGCTGAAGTAGCGGTTGTCGTGCAGCGGGATGATCATCCCGATGAGGCCGGAGCGGCTCGTGCGCAGTCCGCTCGCCTGCCGGTTCACGCTGAAGCGGTGCTCGGCCGCCAGCGCCAGGACGCGCTGCGCCGTCTCCTCGGCGATGCGGCGGCTGCGCCAGTTGCCGCTGAGCACGGAGCTCACCGTCGTCGCCGACACGTCGGCGAGGCGCGCGAGGTCGTAGATGGTGGACTTGTTCTTTCTCATTACGGGTAAACGACAGGCGGGCTGGCGAAGGGTTTGCCTAGAATGTAGCGCAATCGATTGCGCAAAACCACCCCGCGACAACCCTCATGGCAGATCCCACACCCCCCGGCAATTCCGACCTCGACTTCAAGGGCCGCATCGGCGCGACCTGGCAGGAGTCGCGCCCCTGGTGGCCCGACCCCGTGCGCGCGAAGGAAGGGGCGCCCAACATCGTGCTCGTGCTTTACGACGATGTCGGCTTCGGCAGCTTCGGCTCCTACGGCTCCGAGATCGCGACGCCCACCATGGACGCGCTCGCGGAGGGCGGCCTGCGCTACAACAACTTCCACGTGACGCCGCTCTGCTCGCCCACGCGCGCATCGCTGCTCACCGGCCGCAACCACCACAGCGTCGGCATGGCGTTCCTCGCCAACGCGGACAGCGGTTTTCCCGGCACGCGCGGCCATGTGAGCAAGCAGGCCGCCACGCTGGCGGAAATGCTCAAGTCGAGCGGCTACAACACCATGTGCCTGGGCAAGTGGCACATCGCGCCCATCGACCAGACGAGCGCCGCGGGCCCCTACGACCAGTGGCCGCTCGGACGCGGCTTCGAGCGCTTCTACGGCTTCCTCGACGCGCTGACGGACCACTTCTACCCGGACCTCGTGCACGACAACCATCGTGTCGACCCGCCGAAGACGCCGGAGCAGGGCTACCACCTCACCGACGACCTGGTGGACCATGCGATCGACTTCGTGCGCGACCAGGTCTCGGCCTCGGGGGAGAAGCCGTTCTTCACCTACCTCGCGTTCGGCTCCGCCCATTGCCCGCACCAGGCGCCGCAGGCCTTCCTCGACAAGTACCGCGGCAAGTACGACGAAGGCTGGGACGTGATCCGCGAGCGCCGTTATCGCCGCCAGCTGGAGCTGGGCGTCATCCCGAAAGGCACCGAGCTCGCGCCGAGGAACCAGGGCGTGGAGCCCTGGGACAGCCTGTCGGCCGACGAGAAGCTCGTCGCGGCGCGCCTGCAGGAAGCGTTCGCGGCGATGGTGGACCACACCGACCACGCGCTCGGCCGCTTCGTCGATTACCTCAAGGACATCGGCAAGTTCGACAACACGATCTTCGTGGTGCTCGCCGACAACGGCGCGAGCCAGGAAGGCGGCGCGGGCGGCACGACCAACATCGTGGCCTACGAGAACGGCAACCAGCCCGACCTCGCCTACAACCTCGCGCGCCTCGACCAGATCGGCGGGCCGCGCAGCCACACCAATTACCCGCACGGCTGGGCGCAGGTCGGCAACACGCCGCTGCGCCGCTACAAGCAGAACACGCACGCGGGCGGCGTGCGCGCCCCGCTGATCGTCTCGTGGCGCGACGGGCTGAAGGCGCGCGGCGACGTGCGCAGCCAGTTCCACCACGTCATCGACGTCGCGCCGACGATCCTCGACCTCGCGGGCATTACCGCGCCGCAGGTCTACAACGGCGTGCCGCAGATGCCGGTGCACGGCGTGAGCATGCGCTATTCGTTCGAGGATGCGGCGGCGCCCACGCGGCGCGAGACGCAGTACTTCGAGATGTTCACGCACCGCGCCATCTGGCACGACGGCTGGAAGGCGGTGTCCTTCCACCGGCGCGGCAACACCTACGACCAGGACAGCTGGGAGCTCTACAACCTCGACGAGGATTTCTCGGAATGCAGGGACCTCGCGGCGCAGCACCCGGAGCGCCTGCAGAACCTGATCGGCCGCTGGTGGGCGGAGGCGGGCCGCTTCGGCGTGCTGCCGCTGGACGACCGGGGCTTTCCCGAGCGCGCCGTGCGCTACCAGAGCCACGGCTCGCCGCGCCTGCGCACGCGCCTCGTGCTGTACCCGGGCATGAGCCGCATCCCGAGCGGCGCCGCGCCCCTGATGATCAACCGGTCCTTCCGCATCACCGCGCGACTGGGCGAGGCCAGCGGCGGTGGCGCCAACGAGGCGCCGCAAGGCGTGATCGTTTCGCTGGGCGACCTGAGCGGCGGCTTCACGATGTACGTGCAGTCCGGCCGCCTCTTCTACGAATACAACCACGAGGGCACGCCCTACCGCATCGAAAGCGCGGCGGGCGCGGTGACGGCGCAATCGCGCACGCTCGAATTCGTGTTCGAGCGCACGGCCGACTACGCGGGAACCGGGCGCCTGCTGGTCGATGGCAAGGCCGTGGGCGAGGGTGTCATTCCCCGCAGCGCGCGCTGGTTCATCTCCTGGTCCGCGCTGGATGTGGGCCGCGACTCGCTCTCGCGCGTGAGCGACGCCTACACGGACGAATTCGCGTTCACGCCGGGCGTGCTGCAACGGGTCGAGATCGAGCTCGAGCCGCAGCAGCACCCGGTCGATCACCAGCCGATGGACTGACGTGGCCGCCGCAACGCAATCCCCGTGGCGTTGGCCCGGCTCGGCGCCGGGTGCCGATGCGACGCTGCCGTTCTGGCGGCGCGAGCCGGGTCGCGTGCAATGGCTGGTGATCGCGGCGGTGTCGCTCGCCGCGATGTTCGGCCTGTGGTGGTTCGCGACGCGGGAGGGCGGCTGGATCTCCCCGCTCTTCATGCCGCCGCCGCTGGAAGTGTGGGAGGCCTTCGTGCGGCTGTGGTCGCGGCCCTACCTCGGCAGCTCGTTGGGCGAGCACATCGCCGCCAGCCTGCGCATCGTCGCGGGAGGGTGGCTGCTCGCGGGAGCCATCGGCGTGCCGCTGGGCATCGCGATGGGCTGGTGGAAGCGGGTGCGCTGGATCGCGTTCCCGGTGTTCCAGATCCTGCGGCCCGTGCCGCCGCTCGCGTGGATTCCGCTGGCGATCCTCTGGCTGGGCATCGGCAATTCCGCGCGGATCTTCGTGGTCTTCATCGCCGCGATCGTGCCGTGGGTGCTGAACTCGATGCAGGCCGTGTATTCCATCGACAACATCCTGATCCGCGCCGCGAAGACGCTCGGCGCGAGCGACAGGCAGATCCTCACGCGCGTGGTGTGCCGCACCGCCTTGCCGACGCTCGTCGCCGGCGCGCGCATCGCGCTGGGCAACGCGTGGACGACGCTGGTGGCAGCCGAACTGCTGGCCGCCACCGCGGGGCTCGGCTACATCGCGCTCAATGCGTCGCGCACGCTGGAAGTCGGCATCCTCCTGGTGGCGATGGCCATCATCGGCCTGCTCGGTGCGCTGTTTTCCATCGGGATGCACCTGCTCACGCGCTGGGTGGCGCCTTGGGCGAAAGCCGGGGCGGCCTCGTGAGCCGGACATCCGCTCACTCCGCCACGCTGTACGGCGGCGCCGCGCTGGCCGTGCTGCTCGCGGCGTGGTGGCTGGCCACGGCCATCCCCGGTTTCATTCCACCGCGCGTGCTGCCCTCGCCGTGGGACGTGGTCGCGCGATTCGGCGCCTTGTTCGCGGAGCCCTTCAGCGGGGCGACGCTCGTGGGCCACGCAGCCGTCTCCCTGCAGCGCTGGGGCCTCGGCGTCCTCGCGGCTCTGGCACTCGGGCTTCCGCTCGGCATCGCGCTCGCGTGGCTGCCGCCGCTGCGCGCCGTCGTCACGCCGGTGTTCGAGTTGCTGCGCTACATCCCGCCTTTCGCCTGGGTGCCGATCGCGGTGCTGTGGTTCGGCGCGTCGACGACGACGCAGGCGCTCATCGTCTTCATCGCCGCATTCCCGGCGTGCATCATCAACACGCAGCTCGCGGTCGCGCAGGTGGACACCATCCTCGTGCGCGCGGCCCGCACGCTGGGCGCGGGGTCGATGACGACGCTCGGCCGGGTGGTGCTGCCTGTCGCGGCGCCCACGATCTTCACCGGCTTTCGCATCGCGTTCAGCAATGGCTGGATGGCGCTGGTCGGCGCAGAGCTGGTCGTCGGCAAGCAGGGCCTCGGCTTCCTCATCTCGCAGGGCCAGGTGAACGACTCCGCCGCGACCATCCTCGTGGGCATGACCAGCATCGGCCTGCTCGGGTTCCTCATCGACGCGGTGCTGCAGCGCGTCCAGACTTCTGCTTTGCCCTGGAAGCCGGCGCTCGTCCGGCCACTCGAATGACCAAGATGGAAATCAGGGGAGTCTCCAAGACTTTCCGTGCGCGCGGCGGCGAGACGGTCGCCCTCGAACCCTGCGACCTGTCGATCGCCAAGGGCGAGTTCGTCACCGTCGTCGGCCCGTCGGGCTGCGGCAAGTCCACGCTCATGATGATCGCCGCGGGGCTCGAGGCCCCGAGCAGCGGGGAAGTGCTGGTCGACGGCCGGCCCGCCGGCCCGGCGGGCCCGCGCCGCAGCGTCGTGTTCCAGCGCTTCGCCCTGTTTCCCTCGGAGACGGTCGCGCAGAACATCGGCTTCGGCCTGCGCGTGGCCGGTTTGCCGCGCGAGGAGTGCGAACAGCGCATCGCCGAGCAGCTGGAACTCATGGGGTTGAAGCAGTTCCGGGACGCCTACCCGCACGAGCTGTCCGGCGGTATGCAGCAGCGCGTGGCGATCGCGCGCGCGCTCGCGGTGCGCCCGGAGATCCTGCTCATGGACGAGCCTTTCGGCGCGCTCGATGCGCAGACGCGCACCGTGCTGCAGGAGGAGGTTTCGCGACTGCAGCGCGAGCTGCACTACACGGTGCTCTTCATCACGCACAGCGTGGAAGAGGCGGTGTACCTGAGCGACCGCGTCATCGTGATGTCGCGCGGGCCGGGGCGAATCCTGCGGGAGATCGCCGTACCACGCGATGCCGCCTGGCGGGGCGTCGACATCGAACAAGCCGGGGACGACCCCGCTTTCATGCAGGCCAAGCGAGAGATCTGGGACCTGATTCGCGGACAGATTGTGCGTCACTAACGAAGGAGATAGCTCATGACGAAGTTGTTGAAACTGATGGCCACCGTCACCGTGGCCGCCGCGGGCATCACCGTGGGCGCCTGGCCCGCGGATGCGCTGGCGCAGGGCGGCGCGCCGGTCAAGATGGTGTTGATCAGCCAGTCGAACGAGGCGGGCTTCCCGATGTGGCTCGCCAAGAAGCTGAACTACTTTTCGGGCAACGGCATCGACGCCACGATCAAGTACTTCCCGAACGGCGGCGCGGCGCTCGCGTCGGGCGCGGCAGGCGACTGGCAGGGCGGCTGGATCGGCTCGCCGCCCGCGATCACCGGCTACGCGAAGTTCGGCCTCACGCCCGTGGGCACGATGATGAAGGAAGACCGCAACATCAAGCTCATCATGCGCAAGGATGCGCTCAAGGGCTCCAGCCCCGCGCAGGTACTTGTCACCAAGCAGATCGGCTCGGTCCCCAACAGCACCTGGAGCCAGGTGCTCTATGCCTGCGCGAAGCACTTCAAGGTCGACCCGGGCAAGATGAAGGTCGTGCCGCTGGAGCCCCCGGTCACGCGGCAGTCGCTGCGCTCGGGCGAGATCGCCGCGGGCACCACCGATTCGTCGCCCGACATCGACCTCGTCAACGACAAGGAGAACTTCGAGGTGGTGTGCGACGGCGCGGTGGCAGGCACTTCCGTCGTCGACCCGTGGATCGTCACGAAGAAATTCGCGACGGAGAACCCGGCCGCCGCGGCCGCATTCGTCGAGGCGGGCTTCCGCGCGAGCGAGCTGATCATGAAGGACCGCGAGAAGGCCGTGGCCTACCTGCTGGAGTTCTACAAGGATGTCGGCATCGACGGCGACGAGAAGAAGGCGCGCTACACGCTCGGCTACCGCGACTACCAGACGCTCGACCAGGCGCTGGCCGATGCCCGCTCCGGCGCGAGCGAGAAGGCCCTCACGGAAACGGCGCAGGTCTTCGTGGCCGGCGGCGCCTACGACAAGGTGCCGGACCTGAAGAGCGCCATCGGCTCGGGCCTGCCCATCCTCGAGGCCGCGAAGAAGCTGCGCAAGTGATCGGTCGCCTCCGGGAGCAGTGCCATGACTGAAAGCATGAAGGGAAAGGTGGCGGCCATCACAGGCGCCGCCTCCGGCATCGGCCTGGCGTGCGCGCGGGCGCTGCTGGCCGAGGGCGCGACGGTGGTCCTGGTCGACAGGGCCCGGGAGCGCCTGGAGCAGCTGTGCGCCGAGCTGGGGCCGCAGGCGCGGCCGCTGGTGGTCGACCTGCTGCAGCCGGCGCAGGTGTCCGCGATGCTGCCGGGCATCCTCGACTCCGCCGGCCGGCTCGACATCTTCCACGCGAACGCGGGCTCTTACGTCGGCGGCCAGGTGGCCGAGGGCAACCCGGACGACTGGGACCGCATGCTGAACCTGAACGTGAACGCGGCCTTCCGCTCCGTGCACGCCGTGCTGCCGCACCTCGTCGCGCAGAAGTCCGGCGACATCCTCTTCACCAGCTCGGTCGCGGGCGTGGTGCCGGTGGTGTGGGAGCCGATCTACACGGCGTCGAAGTTCGCGGTGCAGGCCTTCGTGCACACCACGCGGCGGCAGGTCGCCAAACATGGCGTGCGCGTCGGCGCGGTGCTGCCGGGCCCGGTCGTCACCGCGCTGCTGGACGACTGGCCCAAGGCGAAGATGGAGGAGGCACTCGCGTCCGGCAGCCTGATGCAGCCGCAGGAAGTCGCCGACGCGGTGGTCTTCATGCTGACGCGGCCGCGGAACGTGACGATCCGCGACCTCGTGATCCTTCCCAACAACGTCGATCTCTGATGGCGGCGAAGTACGTCATCGGCGTGGATGTCGGCACCGGCAGCGCGCGCGCCGGCATCTTCGATGCGGCGGGCCGCATGCTGGCATCGGCGAAGCAGGACTTCGCGCTGTTCCACGCGCCGGGTGCCATCGTCGAGCAGTCGAGCAGCGAGATCTGGGCGGCGGTGTGCACGGCGGTGAAGCTGTCGCGCGAGGAGGCGGGAGTCGGCGCAGGCGATGTCGCGGGCATCGGCTTCGACGCGACCTGTTCCCTCGTCGTGCTGGGGGAGGGCGGGGAGCCGCTCGCGGTCGGTCCGTCGGAGGATCCCGCGCGCGACATCATCGTCTGGATGGACCACCGCGCCGTCGCGCAGGCGGAGCGCATCAATGCCATGGGCCACGACGTGCTCAGGTACGTGGGCGGCCGCATTTCCCCGGAGATGGAAACGCCGAAGCTGCTCTGGCTGCTGGAGAACCGCCCCGCGCAGTTCCGTGCGGCGTGGCAGTTCTTCGACCTGGCGGATTTCCTCACCTGGCGCGCGACCGGCGACCTCGCGCGCTCCACTTGCACCGTCACCTGCAAATGGACCTACCTCGCGCACGAGCGCCGCTGGGACGACAGCTACTTCCGCGCGATCGGGCTGGGCGTGCTGGCGGACGAGGGCTTCGCGCGGATCGGGCGCAACGTCGTCGACCCGGGCTCGCCGGTGGGCGCGGGCCTGACAGCGAAGGCCGCGTCGGAGCTGGGCCTGCGCGCGGGCACACCCGTGAGCGCGGGCATGATCGACGCGCATGCCGGCGGCATCGGCACCGTCGGCGCGGACGGTGACGCGCAGGCCTGCCTCGCCTATGTCTTCGGAACTTCGTCGTGCACCATGACGACGACCGCCGAGCCGGTGTTCGTGCCCGGCGTGTGGGGGCCCTACTACTCGGCCATGGTGCCCGCCATGTGGCTCAACGAAGGCGGCCAGTCCGCCGCCGGGGCGGCGATGGAGCAGTTGCTCGCGATGCATCCCGCGGCGGCCGAGGGCGCGCGGCGCGCGGCGGCCGAAGGGCAGTCCTTGCCGGCGCTGCTCTCCACGCTCGCGGCGCGCAAGGTGCCGTCGCTGTCGCAAGCGGCGCAGCTCTCGAACGGATTGCACGTCGTTCCCGAATTCCTGGGCAACCGCGCGCCCTTCGCCGACCCGCATGCGCGTGCGCTGATCGCCGGGCTCGGCATGGAGAACGACCTGGACAGCCTGGTCGCCCTGTACGTCGCAGGCATCTGCGGCATCGGCTACGGCCTGAGGCAGATCATCGACACGCAGGCCGCCGCCGGTGCGCCTATTGCGCGCGTGGTCATCAGCGGCGGCGCGGGACGCGACGATCTCGTGCGGCAGCTGCTGGCGGATGTCACCGGCAAACCGGTGCTCGCCACGCAAGCGCAGGAGCCCGTGCTGCTGGGCGCCGCGATGCTAGGCGCCGTGGCGGGGGGCTTGTGCGCGGACGTGCAGGAGGCGATGTCCGGCATGTCGCACATCGGGAAGACCTACACGCCGGCCGGAGGCGACATCGCCGCGCTGCACGATGCGCGCTACGACGCATTCCGGCGGTTGCAGGACGTCGGGCGGGCGATCCGCTGAGCCCTTGCAGGCGGCAAGCCGCCGGTCAGGCCTTCCGGCGCGCCGCCAGTGCGAGGTCGGGCCTGTCCGTGGTGATCTGCCGGATCGGCATGCCGATCCACTGCGCGATCTCGTCGGGCTCGTTGAGCACCCACGCCCCCAGCCGCTCGCTGCCTAAGGCGTTGGAACACGCATCCCAGGTCGCCGCAAGCAGGGTCTTTTGCACGGCGACGATGCAGCCGGGGATTGCCGCGTAGCGCGCCAGCGCCTTCGTGATGCCTCCGAGCATTTCCGCCGAGCGATGGTCGAGCGACGCGAGCACGCGTCCCTGCGGCCATTCCTGGAGCACCTGCTCCAGCACCTCGGGCACGAAGCAGGTGAGGATGCTGCGGTCCGCGACGCCGGCGCCGTGCAGCTTCTTCACGAGCCGCGCGATGGCGCCCGGCGGCAGTTCGCCGGCGGCATTCGTCTTGATCTCCACATGCAGCTCCATGCCGGTGGGCCGGAACAGCGCGAGCACGTCGTCGAGCGACGGCACGCATTCGCCCGCCGGGCCGCCGCGCTCGCCCTGGCCGGCGCGCAAGGGCGTGGCCAGCACCTGCGCCGCCGGCAGGTCGCGGATCGCGCCGCTGCCCTCGGTGGTGCGGTCCATGAGCGGATCGTGGATCACGACGGCGGTGCCGTCGCGCGTCTCGTGCACGTCGAATTCGACGGCCTCGACGCCGAGCGCCGCCAGTTCCCGGAATCCGGACAGGCTGTTTTCAGGCCAGAGATTGCGCGCGCCGCGGTGCCCGACGATGATCATTGCAGGGGTCTCCCATGGGTCATTTGCTGCTGTCCACCAGGCCCTTCACGAACGACCGCTGCAGCACCGCCACGACGATGACCGGCGGCAGCAGCGTGAGCAGGGCCGCGCACATGGCGACGTTCCACGCGGGCAGCGAGTCGGCCTTCGGCACGAGCTTGGTGAGGCCGATCACGGCGGTGGCCATGTCGGCGTCGGTCGTGAAGAGCAGCGGCCAGAGGTACTGGTTCCAGCCGTAGAGGAACAGGATGATCGCGAGCGCGGCGATGTTGGAGCGTGAGAGCGGCAGCAGGATCGTCCAGAAAAAGCGCATCGGCGACGCGCCGTCCAGGCGCGCGGCCTCGCACAGTTCTTCCGGCACGGTGAGGAAGAACTGGCGGAAGAGGAAGGTGGCCGAGGCGGATGCGATCAGCGGCAGGATGAGCCCGGGATAGGTGTTGACCATGTTCCATTCGAGGGCGATCTCGACCTGGTGCCCGGTGAGCGCGCGCCAGCCGTCGGCGACGTGCAGCAGCTCGGCCAGCCATTGCAAGGGCAGTGCAGCGTTGGCCACGGATTCGTAGGTCGGCGAGATGCGCACCTCGATGGGCAGCATGAGCGAGACGAAGATCAGCCAGAACGCTGTCATCCGGAAGGGGAAGCGAAAGTAGGTGATCGCGAACGCCGAGAGCAGCGAGACCGCGATCTTCCCGACCGTGATGCCCACGGCGACGATGAAGGAATTGAGGAAGAGCCGATTGAAGTGCGCGCTCTGCCAGGCCGTGCGTGCGTTGTCGAGGAAGTGCCCGGCGGGCACCCAGGGCAGCGGCACTTCCTGCACCTGGTCCAGCGTGAGCGAGCCGGCGACGAACGCCAGGTACAGCGGCAGGACGACCATCGCCACGCCGCCGAGGAGGATCGCGTGGCAAGCTGCGTTGAGCAGGGGCGTGCGTTCGACCATGTGCGTCAGGAATCGTAGTTGACGTTGCGCTCGACGTAGCGGAACTGCAGCAGGGTCATCACCAGCGCGAACGCCATGAGGATCACCGACTGAGCGGCGGAGGAGCCGAGGTCGAGGTTCACGAAGCCGTCGGTGAACACCTTGTAGACCATCACGTTGGTGGCGCCCGCCGGCCCGCCGCGCGTGACGGCGTGGATGATCGCGAAGACCTCGAAGAAGCCGTAGACGAAGTTCATCACCGCCAGGAAGAAGAGCGTCGGGCCGAGCAGGGGCAGCCCGATCGTGAAGAACCGGCGCAAGGGCCGTGCGCCGTCCACGGCCGCCGCTTCCATCAGCGACGACGGGATGGCGAGCAGGCCGGCGAGCAGGAAGATGTAGTCGTAGCAGATGTGCTTCCACGAGGCGGCGAGCACGACCAGCACCATCGCGTCCGTGCCGTTGCGGTTGGGGTCCCACGCCACGCCCGCGCCCCGCAGCAGCTGTGCGAGCGGGCCGACCGCAGGGTTGAAGAGGAAGGCCCAGAGGATGCCTGCGATCACGGGCGCGATCGCGTACGGCAGCAGGATGATCGACTTGTACAGGCCCTTGCCGCGGATCACGCGGTCCGACGCGAACGCGAGCACCAGCGCGGCCGCGATGGTGAGCGCGTTCTGGGCGAGCGTGAAGACGACGGTCACCTGCACCGATTCCCGGTAGACCTCGCTCGCGAGCAGCTGGCGGAAGTTGTCGAAGCCGACGAACTGGACGCTGTTGCCGAAGGGGTCGGACAGCAGGAACGCCTGCGTCAGCGCGCGCAGCGAGGGGATGAAGAAGAACAGCAGCAGGATCGTGAGCTGGGGCAGCAGCAGCAGGACCGGCAGGCGCACCTTGTCGAAGTGCGCCCGCTTCAGCCCGTTGTCGTTGCCCGCGTTCATGCCCGCCGCCATCGCGCCACGTCCTTCAATACTTGCCCTTGTTGAGCTTTTCGAACTGCCTCAGCACCTCGTTGCCGCGCTGCACGGCCGAGTCCATCGCGGCCTGCGGCTGCTTCTTGCCCGCGAAGACCGCGTCGACTTCCTCGCGCTGCGCGAACATGGTCTGGGTGAAGTTGCCGAAATGAAAGCCCAATGAATTTTCAGTCGGCGTGCCGCGGCCCAGCTGCAGGATGGCGATCTCGCGCGTCGGGTGGTCCTTGTAGTAGCCCTCCATCTTCGCGATCTGGTAGGCCTTGTCGGTCAGCGGGACGTAGCCCGTGACCTTGTGCCACCACACCTGCGTGTCGGGCTTCGCCAGGAAGTCCAGGAAGGCGGCCGTCGCCTCGTATTCCGCCGGCTTCGAGCCCTTGAGCACCCAGATCGAGGCGCCGCCGATCGTGCTGTTCTTCGGCGTCTTGCCCTGCTCCCAGGGCAGGTAGGTCGCGCTCCAGTCGATCTTGGCGAGCCGCTCGATGTTGCCGTGCGCGGCCGTCGACGCGAGGAGGGTGGAGCACCGGCCGGACGCGAAGAGCTGCTCGGGGTTGGCGCCCTGGCCGGCGATTTCCATCACGCCGTCGTCCAGCCACTTCTTCATGCGCCCCACCTGCTGCACGACCATCGTCTTGTTGTAGACGAATTCCGTGTCCAGCCCCTTGTAGCCGTTGGCCTTGGTGGCGTAGGGCAGGTCGTTGATCGCGCTGTAGTTCTCCAGGTAGCTCCAGTGGTAGTCCCCCGGCAACACCGTGCCGCAGGCGGAGATGCCTTTCTGCTTGATCGTGTAGAGCTGCTTTTCCAGCTCGCCCCAGGTCTGCGCCGGCTTGGCGAAGCCGGCCTTCTCGAAGTGCGTCTTGTTGTACCAGAGGATGGGCGACGAGGAGTTGAAAGGCATGGCCTGCAGCTTGCCCTTGTAGCTGTAGAAGCCCGCGACCGGCCCGACGAAGTCCTTCCAGTCGATCTGGTAGTGGCGCTGCGTCATGAAGTCCTGCACCGGCAGGACGGCGTCCGACAGCATCATCGTCATGAAGCCGCGCTCGTAGATTTGCACCATCTGCGGCGCGCGCTTCGCGCGGTAGGCCGCGATCGTGCCGTTGATCACGTCGTCGTAGTTGCCCTTGTAGGTCGCCACCACCACGTACTTCTGCTGCGAGGCGTTGAACTTCTTCACCAGTTCATCCACGCGCTCGCCGAGCGTGCCGCTCATGGCGTGCCACCACTGCACCTGCACCGGCTCGGCCCGGGCTGCCTGGGTGCCCGCGACGAGCGCGGCTGCGATCGCTGTGAATGCGAGTCTGCGCCTGAGAATGTTCATGTCGTGTCTCCTTCGATGGGTTCGGGGTGCATGGGAACGGGTTCGTTTGTCGCGCGCGCGGCGCCCTGGCGGCCCCAGAAGCCGTCAGGCGCAAAAAGGTCGGCCACGGCCTGGTCGAGCCAGCCGAGGTCTTCCAGCAGGTCGAGCAAGGTGTAGCGCCGCCGGATCAGGCGCGCGCGCCGGTAGTCGGCGGCAAGGGTCTGCAGGGAAATGCCCAGATCGGCCGGGTGCGCCGCCGCGCCGATCTCCCGCAGGTGGCGCTGCATGGCGCTCGCGCCGATGAGGCGTGCGCCGAGCGTGGCGCGCAGCGCGGGCCAGGCCTCGGCGAAGCGCGCCACGCGTTTCGCGCGGTCGCCTGTTGCCCGCTTGGCCTTCATTTCTTCGCGTGCGGCGGACGCGACATCGGCTGCCCCGAAGGCGTCGCCGATCTCGGCGGAGAGCGCCGCGTCGTCGTACGCGCCGGGCGCGCGCGCCTGTTGCACCGCGGCCGCGGGCCGGGCCAGCAGCCACTCGTACAAGCCGAGCATCGCCACGCAGCCCACGCCGACGCACGCACCATGCGCCGCGGGTTCGCCGCCGACCTGCAGGTTCTCCATCTCCCAGAGGTGGGAGAACTGGTGGTCGCTGCCGCTCGCGGGCCGGGAATTGCCGTGCGCCTGCATCGCGAAGCCGCTGACGAGCAGGCCGGTGAGCAGACCGCCGAGCGCATCGGGGTCCCGTGCGGCCAGGCGCGGCGCATCGGCGATCCATCCGGCGAGGTGGTCCTGCACCAGCGCGAAGGGCCCGGGGTTGATGACTTCCACCTGCAGCGCATCGGCGAGCAGCCAGTCGGCGCCCGCGACGGCCTTGCCCGCGAGGTCGCCGTAGCCCCAGCCCGTCATCTGCGCCGGGGCATTCGCCAGCACGTCCAGGTCCGCCAGCACGGCCACCGGCGGTGGGCAGGCCAGCGTCCGCTTGAAGCCGTCCTGCAGGAGCGCGGCCCCCGAAGCCGCATAGCCATCCATGGAGGCGGCGGTGGCCATGCAGATGTAGGGACGGTTCGTCAGTCGGGCGGCGTACTTGACGAGGTCGTTGACGACACCGGAGCCCACGGCCACCGGCACCGCGTCCGCTTCGGTCAGCTGCCGTGCGATGTCATGCGCGGCGTCGGCGCGGGGCTTCAGCCGCTGCTGGCCCGGCAACACGAGCGCAGGCGCGATGAGCGCACCGGCGCCCGCAAGGGCCGTGTGCGCGGCATGGCCGGCGGCGCGCCAGGTGCGCTCGTCGGCCACCACCATCCAGCGGGCGCCGGTGACGCGGCGCGCCGCGACGAGCGGCAGCGCCGCGGCCGCGCCGCGCTCGATCACCACGTCACGGGTGACCGCTGCATCGCGCAGCGCTGCCTGCAAAACCGGTGTCAACTGCGCCATTGAACAAGTGTATCGCCGACAAAACGTTTGTCCAGCGCGTTACCATGAGGGCAAATACCGAGAGGAAAGGGCGCGGATGGAAGAAGACGATCAGGTCGTCGTGCGCGCTGCGTGGCTCTACTACATGGAAGGGCTCACGCAGGACCGCGTCGCGGAGCAACTCGGGCTCACGCGCCTTCGCGTGAACCGGTTGCTGGGGGAAGCGCGCGCGAGCGGACTGGTGGGCATCACCATCAATTCGCGCCTGGCGTGTTGCCTGCAGCTGGAGGGCGACTTGAAGCGCATCTGCGGCCTGCAGGACGCCGCCATCGTCCCGACGCCGCAGGACCCGGCGCTGATCCCCGCGCTGCTGGGCCGCGCCGCGGGCGAATTCCTGTCGCGCCACCTCGAGACGCGGCGCGTGCAGGGCATCGGCGTCGGCTGGGGCGCGACGCTGCGCGAGGCGATCCGCTTCGTCAAGCCCGGGCAGTGGCCCGGCATCAACGTGAATTCGATGATGGGCGGCCTCACGCGCGGGCTGGAGATCAACACCTTCGAGACGGCCGCCGCGCTGGCCGCGCGCCTGGGCGCGCGTTGCAGCTACCTGGCCGCGCCGCTCTACGCGGGCTCGCAGAAGTCGCGCGACACGCTGGTCTCCCAGGATGTCTTTCGCGAGTCCTTCGCCGAGATGGCGGCCAACGACGTGGCGCTGCTGAGCGTGGGCGACATCAGCGAGCGGTCGCTGCTGGTGCGCTACGGCCTGCCGAAGGACGTGACCATCGCGAGCCTGAAGCGCGCGAACGCGGTGGGGGACATCGTGGGACAGTTCCTCGACGCCACGGGCAAGCCGGTGGCGCACCCGCTCAACAAGCGCGCCATCTCTCCCGCGCTCGACGTGCTCGCGAAGATCCCGACGGTCGTCGTGGCCTCCGGCGGGCCGAACAAGGCGGCCATCATCGCCGCGGTGCTGCGTGCCGGCCTGGTCAAGGTGCTGGTGTGCGATGAAGACACCGCCGCGCAGGCGCTGCGCCTCTATGCGAAGGCCTGAGCGCTACAGCTTCTCCAGCATGATGTCTTCCGCGAAGCCGCCCTCGCGCACGAGCCGGGCCATGGCCTTCATCGGCGCGTCGATGTGCTGGAAGAAGGCCTTGTAGCCGGCGCACAGGTAATTCAGGCCCGGTTCGCCATCGGGCGTGTCGATGAAGCGATTGCGCGGGCATTCGCCGTAGCAGGCGAACTGCACCGGGCACTCTTTGCAGTACCGGGGCAGCGTGTCCGACTTCGCGTTGCCGAAGCGCCGCTGCTGCTCCGAGTCCACGAGGGCGCGCAGCGGCGTGTCCTTCACGTTGCCCAGCTTGTAGCCCGGCTCGATGTAGTGGTCGCAGGAGTAGACGTCGCCGTTGTGCTCCATCGCGAGCGCATCCCCGCAGGTGGGTGAGACGACACAGGACGTGTGCTCCCCCAGCCAGCTGCCGAGCGCGACGTCGAAGGTCGTCACGAACACCCTGCCGACGTCGCGCCGGATCCATTCGTCGAACACCGCGACGAGGAAGCGGCCGAACGCGTCGGCCGACACCGTGCGATCGGTCACCAGCGAGCCTTCCTGCCGGTACAGCGGGCGGTCCTTGCCGCGATTGCCGCCCCAGCCGCCGTTGGCGAAGGAGATCGTCTGCTCGGTGGCGCGCTCCACGATCGGGATCAGCTGGATGTACCGCGCCTGCAGCTCGTCGCGGAAGAACCGGTACACCTCCAGCGGATGGTCCTGGTTCGCGGCGTGGAGCGTGCACAGCACGTTGGTGTCGACGCCATGGCGGCGCAGTAGGTTCCAGCCGCGGACGACGTCGTCGAAGCTGCCCGCGCCCTGCTTGTCGATGCGGTAGGCGTCGTGCATCTCGCGCGGCCCGTCGATGCTCAGGCCGACGAGGAAATCGTGCTGCCTGAAGAAGGCCGCCCACTCGTCATCGATCAGCGTGCCGTTGGTCTGCATCGTGTGCAGGATGCGCTGGTGGGGTTGCCGGTGTTTCTCCGCCAGCCCGACCGCGCGGCGGTAGAAGTCCAGCCCGCGCAGCATCGGTTCGCCGCCCTGCCAGGCGACGTTCACTTGCGCGCCGGGGGAAGACTGCACCAACCCGCGCAGGTAAGCGTCCAGCACCGCGTCGTCCATGAGGGGGCTCTCGCGCTCGGCGTACAGGTTTTCCTTGGAGAGGAAAAAGCAGTACTTGCAGCCGAGGTTGCAGGCCGCGCCCGCGGGTTTGGCCAACAGGTGGAAGGGGGACTGCGTCGCTTGCATCCCCCTATTGTCAGGGCTTGCGGGTGGCGTAATGCTCGTCGAGCAGTTCCTGCAGGAAGTCGCGCGTGATGGGTTGCGCCGGAATCGACTGGCGGAAGATCCGCGCCTCTTCCCTCGTCACGCTGTCCAGGGGCGCGTACGTGGGCGAGCGCCCGCCGCCGCCGGCTGTCGGGCGCCCGGCGACTTCGGGCTTGTCGTTTCGCTTGTGTTCTTGCGTCTCCATGCGGACAGGGTCACCTGCCGCATGGGACGCGCGTGTAGGCCGTTCGCGCGTGTTGGGCGTCGGCGCCGTCGCGCAGCCTACATCCGCGGCTCGCCGCGTTCGTTCACGACGACGCGGTCGGTGGCAGGTGGCGCGGCCATTTGCACGGTGCGGGGCGAGCCGCGGAAGTTGTAGGTGACTTCGTAATGGTCGGGCCTGCCTTGCACGGTGGTGCAGCGCTGGATGGTCTGCGGCGGCGGTCCCACCTGGTAGCCGAGCACGCCCGCGATCAGCGCCGCGGCCGGGTCCACGGGTGCCGGTGCGGCCTGGCGGTCGACCCAGCAGCGCTGGTTCGGCGGGCCCATGATGGCGCGCACCGACGTCACCGGCACTTCGCTCGTGCGCTCGCCGCCGCGGCGGCGGAACTTGTAGTCCTCGCCCGCGGCCGCCTGCGGCTCGTTGTCGTAACGGCGTCCCTCGCTCGCCTTGCGGATGGAGGAGATGTTCTCGTCCAGGCCCGTTCCGCGCAGGGTGGGGTAGTTGCCTTTGCGCAGCACGGCGCAGCGGCCTTCGAAGCGCGGCTGCGGGCACACTTCCCAGCGCCCGCGCTCGACCACGATCGAGCTCGCCTTGTTGCCCAGGCCGCGGCGGTCGAGGTTGCGCATGTCCTTGTCGACGACGACGGAGCGGCCGCGAAAGCCCTCGCCCTCGTACAGCACGACCTGGGCCATGGCCTGCGAGCCGAGCACGAGGGCGCACGCGGCGAAGGCCGTCTTGGTGATCATTTTCATGGTGTCTCCTGTTGAAGCCCGCCAGGGGCGGGCAGATCGCAGCATGGCCCGGGCCACGGATGAGCCATGTAGTCCTTTACCGCTGAGCTGCGTCGGCAGCGATCACTGGAAACTGCCCATCCGGAGGCCCCGGCGGGGGACTATATTCGGTGGCATGCCTACCGCTGACCTTCCCGCCCCCGCCTTCCTGCGCGAAGGGGGAGCCATGGGCGCCCTGATCCAGGCCTTCGACTGGTCGGGCAGCGCGCTCGGGGCGCCGGCGGACTGGCCGCAATCGCTGAAAACCGCCGTGGGCCTCGCGCTGCGCGCGCAGCAGCCGATGTTCATCGGCTGGGGGCCCGGCCTCGTGTCCCTCTACAACGACGGCTATATCTCCATCCTCGGCGCCAAGCATCCCCGGGCGCTCGGCCAACCGATGTCCGAAGTCTGGGGCGAAATCTGGGACGAGCTGCGCCCGCTCAACGAGGCCGTCATGCGCGGCGAGTCGCGCTCCTTCCAGGACCAGCCCTTCCACCTGGCCGGGCGCGACATCGAGGGCCCCAGCTACTTCAGCTTCACCTATACGCCGCTGCTGGACGACGGCGGCGAGGTCGCGGGCATCTTCTGCGCCGCGATCGAGACCACGAGCGCGGTGCGGCTCGCGCAGGAGGCCGATGCGGTCCGCGTCGCACAGCAGGCGCTGCAGGCCAGCGAGGAGCGGCTTCGCCTGGCCACCGACGCCGCGGAGATCGCGTTCTGGGACGTGGACGTGCTGAACGGCACGCTGATCTGGCAGCCGCGTCTGCGCGAGATGTTCGGCTTCTCCGACGACGCGCCCCTCACGCTGGACGACTTCAGCACCGGGCTGCACCCGGAGGACCGCGAGGCCGTCATGGCGGCCTTCGCCGCCGCGTGCGACCCGAGGCGCCGCGCGCTCTACAACGTCGAGTTCCGCACGGTCGGCCGCGACGACGGCGGGCGCGTGCGCTGGGTGGCCGCCAAGGGCCGCGGCCTGTTCGATGCCTCGGGCGCCTGCGTGCGCGCCAACGGCACGGCCATCGACATCACCGCCCGCAAGGCCTCGGAGCAGGCGATGGAAGTGGCGCTGGAAGCCAGCCGCACCGGCACCTTCCACTGGGACATCCAGGAAAACCGGCTGTGGTGGGATGCCGCGCTCGACCGGCTCTTCGGGTTGCGGCCCGGCGAGGGGGTGCGCAGCCTCGAGCAATTCATCGCGCTGGTGCACCCGGACGACCGCGCCGAAGTGATCCGCCGCTGCGAACGCTGCCGCGATTTCGCCGACGATTTCGAGATGGAGTTCCGTGTCGTGTATCCGGACGGGTCGATCCACTGGCTCTACGACCGCGGCCGCACCTTCCTCGATGCGGCGGGCCGGGCCAAGACCATGACGGGCGCCTGCGTGGACATCACCGACCTGTGGCAGGCGCGCGAGGCGCTGCGCCGCTCGGACCGGCAGAAGGACGACTTCCTCGCGACCCTCGCGCACGAGCTGCGCAATCCGCTGGCGCCGCTGCGCACGGGCCTGCACGTGCTGCGGCGCGCGGCGGACGCGTCCGGCGAGGCGAAGAAGGTGCACGCGATCATGGAGCGCCAGCTCGACCACATGGTGCGGCTCGTCGACGACCTGCTGGACATCGCGCGCATCAGCCAGGGCAAGATCGCGCTGCGCCATGAGCCCGTTGCGCTGCACACCGTCCTGGAGCAGGCCCTGGACGTCAGCCGGCCGCTGATGGAGGCGCAGGGGCACACGCTGGAGTGGGAGGGCGCGGACCCGCATTGGCAAGTGGTGGGCGACGCGACGCGGCTGGTGCAGGTGGTGGGGAACCTGCTGAACAACGCGGCCAAGTACACGCCTTCGGGCGGCCGCGTGACCTTGCACGCGGCCGAAGACGGCGAGATGCTGCGCATCGACGTGCAGGACACCGGCATCGGCATCCCGCCGGCGATGCTGGACCGCGTGTTCGACCGGTTCGCCCAGGTGCAGCAGCACCTCGAACGCGCGCAGGGCGGGCTCGGTATCGGGTTGAGCGTCGTGAAGAGCCTGGTGGAGATGCACGGCGGCCGCGTGGCGGCGCACAGCGCGGGGCCCGGCGAAGGCAGCCGCTTCATCGTCTGGCTGCCGCGCGCGCAGGGCCCGCAGGCGGATGCCGCGGCAGGCGAGGCCATCGCGCCGATCGTGCCCCTGCACCGCAAGGTGCTGGTCGTCGACGACAACCGCGACGCCGCGGCGACGCTCGCGATGGTCCTGAAGCTGGGCGGCCACGACGTGGTGGTGGCGCACGACGGGCCGGCGGCGCTGGAGCTCGCGTCGCGGCATGAACCCTCGGTCATCTTCCTCGACATCGGGATGCCGGGCATGAACGGATTCGAGACCGCCGGCAGGCTGCGCCAGCTGCCCGGCGGCGGCGCGCGCACCCTGGTGGCACTGACCGGCTGGGGCAGCGACGGCGACAGAGCGAGAAGCCTGTCGGCAGGCTTCGACGTGCACATGACCAAACCGGTGGAAATCCGTGCCGTCGAGAACCTGCTGGCGGGCCTGCCATGAGTTCCTTCTTCCGCCGCCTGCGTCACAAGGGGCTGCACCGCCCGCGCCTGCTCGCCGCGGCGGCGCTGGGCGTGCTCGCCTTCTTCCTGCTGCCCGGCGCTTGGAGCTTCACCTCGCGCGTGCTGGTGGCCTGGAACATCGGCGTCTGGCCCTACCTGGCCACCATGGCCTGGCTGATGCTGCATTGCACGGCAGAAGGCGTGCGCGGGATCGCGAAGCAGGAAGACGCGAGCAGCGTCGGGCTCATGTTGCTCATGAGCATCGCCGCCATCCTGAGCCTCGCGGCGATCATGGTGGAACTCGCCCACGGACGGGACAACGGGGAGCAGCCGGTGTTCGTGTATTCCATCACCGTGTTGACGGTCGTGGGTTCCTGGCTGCTGCTGGGCGCGCTCTACACCTTCCACTATGCGCACCTGTATTACTCGTCGCCCTCGCACCGGCTGCCGCTCGCGTTCCCCGATGCGCTGAAGACGCCGTCCTACCAGGACTTCATGTATTTCGCCTTCACCATCGCGGCGGCCGTTCAGACGGCGGACGTCGCAGTGCACACGACACGCATGCGCATGACGGTGCTCGGGCAGTCGGTGCTGAGTTTCTTCTTCAACCTTGCGATCCTGGGCTTCCTCATCAACATCGCAGCGAGCATGGCGGGCGGGGGAAAGTGAGCGGGCCCCACTGCTCAGCTTGACTTTGCTCCATTCAGGCATACAGTCGAGTTCTACCCGCATCGCTTTTCTTGTGCCTCTGGCGATGGCTACGGACCTGTGTTGCACCCGCGCCGAGGTGCAGCATGACTCCCCAGATTTCTTCGAACAGGCCCATACGGGTGGGCATCGTGGACGACCACGCAATCACGCGTTACGCGCTGACCCGCCAGATCCGCGCGCAGGAGCACCTGGTGCTTGCCGGGGAAGCAGGCAACGGCAACGAGGCCCTGGAGATGGTTCGGCGGGGCGGCATGGACGTCATGCTGCTCGACCTCATGATGCCGGGCGCCGGCGCGCTGGACGTGCTGCACAGGATCAAGGCGCGCGCGCCGGATCTCGGCATCATCGTGTTCACGAACTACCCGCCCGATCGCTACGCCGTGAATGCGCTGCGCCTGGGTGCGAACGCCTATCTCGGCAAGCAGTGCGAGCCCGGGGAAATCATCAAGGCGATCGGCATGACCGCCAAGGGCGAGCGCTACCTCACACCCGATGTCGGCGAACTGCTGGCCCGGGCGGTCGGCGGCCCGGCGGGCGAGCCGCATGAGCAGCTGACGCAACGCGAGTTCCAGTTGCTGCTGCACTTCGCCAAGGGCGAGTCGTCCGCGGAGATCGCGCAGTCACTCTCGCTCAGCCCGAAGACGGTAAGCACCTATCGCAGCGTGCTGCTCAAGAAGATGGCCGCGAAAAGCAACAGCGAGCTCACGCACTACGCGGTGGCCAAGGGCCTGCTCGACTGAGCTGCCCACCAGAACAACTGACGGAGATTTATGCGCCTATCCCGGTTTCTCACTGACCACGCGGAGGACATCCTGCGGGAGTGGGACGCCTTCGCCGCCACCGTCACGCACGAGGGCAAGGCCCTGGACAAGAAGGCGCTGCGCGACCACGCCGCTGAAATTCTGAGCGTGATCGCCAAGGACCTCGCGACGCCGCAGTCGGCGGGCGAGCAGGAGGCGAAGTCCAAGGGCCGGGCCGAGCACGCCCCCGGGCGCAGCGCCGCGGAAACGCATGCCGACTTCCGCATGATGGCAGGCTTCGCGGTCGACGCAATGATCACCGAGTACCGTGCGCTGCGCGCGAGCGTGCTCAAACTGTGGACCGCGGACGGCGGCGGCTCGACACCGGACGACCTGCGGGACCTCACGCGCTTCAACGAGGCGATCGACCAGTCGATCGCCGAATCGGTGGGCCGCTACATGCGCCAGACCAAGAAGTCCACCGACCTGTTCCTGGGGATCCTCGGCCACGACATCCGCAATCCGCTGGGCACCATCATGATGTCGGTGGAGGTCCTGATCCGCTCGGGCCAGGTCAGCGCGAAAGCCGCATCGCCTATCCTGAACAGCGCCGTGCGCATCAACAGCATCATCGAGCAGGTGGTCGACTTCACGCGGGCGCAGGCCGACGGCGTGATGCCGGTGGAGCGCACGCCGGGCAACCTCGCCGACCAGCTCTTCAAGGTGGTGCAGGAAACCCAGGTGCGCTTCCCCTCGCGGACGTTGCAGCTGCGCAGCGCGGGCAACTTCGACGGCAGCTGGGACGAGGGGCGGATCGGTCAGCTCCTGTCCAACCTGCTGGGCAACGCGTTCCTCTACGGGGCGCGCGACGGCACGGTGACGGTGGACCTGTCGTCGACGCACAAGGAGGTGATGTTCTCCGTGCACAACGAAGGCAGGCCGATCCCCCAGGACGACCTGGTGAGGATCTTCGAGCCGATGACGCGGGGCTCGCAGAGCGAATACGGGGGTGAGCGGCGCGAACCTTCCGGACTGGGGCTCGGCCTCTACATCTGCCGCGAAATCGTGCTGGCGCACGGGGGCACGATGCAGGTGGAGTCCACCGAAGACGAGGGCACGACCTTCCTGGTCACCATGCCCCGCTTCGCGGTCCTCGCGGAAAGCTGACGCCGCCCCCCGGCAGGAGGGCGGCGCTGAAGACGCTTACTTGCCGTCGTGGTCCGAGTCGCCGGGGATGGCGCGTTCGGTCGAGTCCTTCACCCGGTTCCAGGCGTCGCGCGCCGCGGGGCGGGCGTGTTCCCATTCCAGCGACGAGTTGCCGCGCGCGCGGCCCCAGTCGCGGCCCAGCTCGGGCTCGATTTCATCGAAGGAACGCGAGGGGTTGTTGTTGAACGAATCGACACCTGCGCGGTACGCCGGCTGGTAGTCGTCGAAGCCGACGTCCTTGCGTGCGTAAGGGCGGCTCGCGTGGTTGTCGCGCCAGTAGCTGTCCTCGATGGCCGGGTCCGCGGACTTGCGGCCCATCACCGCGCCGGCGACCGCGCCGACCGCCGCGCCGATCACGGCACCCACGGGACCCGTCACGCCGCCTGCGAGGGCGCCCGCCGTCGCGCCGCCCGCCACTCCGCCTAGGGCGGCTCCGCCGAGCGCACCGACGCCGGTGCCGGTGGCCTTCTTGCCCATGTTGTCGTTGTCTTTATCCATTTGTCGATCTCCTTGTTGCGAAGACCACAGGCTAGGCGCGCGTTCGCGCGGGGCGGCTAGGAAAGGGCGCAGCGCGGGCAGGCCCGCACGCTGACATCGGCGTCGTCCGAAGCAGACACAGCGGCAGCGGCGCGCTTCAAGCCTTGCGCTTGGTTTCCGACAGGATTTCTTCCACCATCGCCTTCGCGGCGACGGACATGGCCTTTCCCTTGCGCCGCGCCAGGACGATCGGGCGGCGCAGGCGGCGGTCCCGCACGGGCACGGTCGCGAGGCCGGCCCGCTGGAAGTGGAACAAGGTGAGCTCTGGCACCACGCTCACGCCCAGGCCCTGCGCGACCAGCGCCGCGACGGTGGCGAGGTGTTCCACTTCCAGTGCGTTGGGCTGCGCCGCCGCGCCCGCCGCTTCGAGATGCTGCCGCACGCTGCTGCTGCGCGCGAGGTGGATCATCTCCTGGCCCTTCAACTGCGCGAGCGTGACGCCGCGCTTGCCCGCGAGCGGATGCGTGACCGGGCAGACGAGATGGAAGGACTCGTTCACGAGCGGCGTCACGTCGAACTCGCGCAGGTCCCCGCCGGCGGTGATGAACATGTCTACCCGTTCCTCGCGCAGCAGCGCGAGGCCGCCGCCGGCCAGCGTGTCGAAGAGCTCGATGCGGATGTTCGGGTTGGCGGCGCGGTAACGCGCGATGACCTTCGGCATCCACACTGCCGCGACGGAAGGCAGCGCGGCGACGGCCACCTTGCCGATGCGCCGGGTCGCGAGCTCGTTCAGGTGGGATACCGCATGCTGCAGGTCCTGCTGGATGCGCGTGACCTCCTGCGCGAAGACCTCGCCCTCGGGCGTGAGCGTGACGTGGCGCGTGGAGCGCTCGAACAGGGCCACGCCCGCCACCTGCTCGATGCGCGCGATCTTCTGGCTGAACGCGCTTTGCGACAGGTGGCAGCGCTCCGCTGCGCGCGTGAAGTGCTGCGCGTGGGCGAGGGCCAGGAAGGCGTCGAGGTCGCGCGAGGAGAGATTGATCGATGCCATGGATGAAACGATCCAATCTTCCCATTTTACCGATCCGTGCCCGGCCCCTAAGCTGGCGCCATGAATTTGCACATCGGCTGCGGCGCAGGGTTCTCCGGGGACCGCTGGGATGCGGCCGTCCCGGTGGTGAAGACGCTGCGCGCCGGCGGCCACCCCTCGGTGCTGATCTTCGAGACGCTCGCCGAACGCACGCTCGCGCTCGCGCAGCTCAACCGCCGCAAGGACGCCGACAGCGGCTGGGAGCCCTCGCTCGAGCGTTTCCTCACGCCGGTGCTGCGCGACTGCGTGGAAGCCGCCATCCCGATCGTGAGCAACTTCGGCGCGGCGAACCCGGCGGGCGCCGCGAAGCGCATCCACGCGCTCGCCGCGCAGCTCGGTGTGCGGGTGTTGAAGGTGGCGGTGGTGCAGGGCGACGACCTGATCGCATCGCTCGCGCCGGAGCGGCTGGCCGAACTCCTGCCTGCGGCATTGCAAGGCAAGCCCCTCGTCAGCGCCAATGCGTACCTGGGCGCCGTCGAGATCGCGCAGGCGCTGCAGGCCGGCGCGGACGTCGTCGTGACGGGGCGCGTGGCCGATCCCGCGCTCGCCCTGGGGCCCATGCTTGCCCACTTCAAATGGGGCATGGACGACTGGGACCGCCTCGCCTGCGGCACCATGGCCGGCCACCTGCTCGAATGCGGCGCCCAGGTCACAGGCGGCTACTTCGCGGACCCGGGGTTCAAGGACGTTCCCGGCTTGGCGAACGTGGGCTATCCCATCGTCGAGATGGCGTCGGATGGCAGCTTCGTCATCACCAAGGCAGCCGACACGGGCGGCCGGGTCGACAGGCAGACCGTCACCGAACAATTGCTGTACGAGCTGCACGATCCGGCGCAGTACCTGACACCGGACGTCATCGCGGACATCGGCGACGCGGACATCGAGCAGGTCGGCGCGGACCGCGTCCGCGTCACCGGCGTGCGCGGCCATCCGATGCCGCCGACGCTCAAGGCGACGCTCTGCTACGAAGGCGGCTGGGTCGCCGAGGGCGAGATTTCCTATGCGGGGCCCAACGCCACGGCGCGCGCGCGCCTGGCTGCCGACGTCGTGCGGGACAGGCTGCGCCACCTCGGGCACGGAGCCGTGCCGCTGCGTGCGGACTTGGTCGGCGTGACCAGCGTCTTCGCCGACGACGGCGGACGGTGGTGGAACGACCACGACGCCCCCGCGAGTGAGGACGTGCGTCTTCGGCTCGCGGCGGCTTGCGCGTCGAAGGACGAGGCCGACGCCGTGGTGCGCGAGGTGCTCGCGCTCTACACCTGCGGGCCGGCCGGGGGCGGCGGCGTGCGCATCCAGGCCACGCCGCGGCTCGCGAGCGATTCGTGCTTCGTGCCGCGCGAGTGGCTGCAACCCGCCTGGAGCTTCCTGTGAGCGCCGTGCTGCTGCACACGCTCGCGCATGCGCGCACCGGGGACAAGGGCGACCGCTCCTGCATCTCGGTGATCGCCTACGACGCGCGCCACTGGCCGACGCTGGTGGAGCAGGTCACGGAGGACCGCGTGATGCAGCTCTTCGCGCACCGGCGCCCCTCCGGCGTGAAGCGCTACCTGCTGCCGAAGCTGCACGCGATGAATTTCGTTCTCGACGACGTCCTCGATGGCGGCGTGAACGGCTCCCTCAACCTGGACACGCACGGCAAGTGCCTCTCGAGCCTGCTGCTGTCACTGCCCATCCATCCGAACGATCCACAGGAGACAACACGATGACCACGACCCTCACCCGGCGCTTCGCACTGGCGGCCCTTGCAGCGACGGGCCTTGCCGCCACCACGGCGGGCGCGCAGACCTTTCCCGACAAGCCCATCACCTTCATCGTGCCCTTCGCCGCGGGCAGCGCCACCGACCAGCTCGCGCGCGCGCTGGGGCAGGGCGTGACGCAGGAGACGAAGCAGCAGGTCGTGATCGACAACAAGCCCGGCGCGAATGCCTTCATCGGCGCGCAGGCCGCGGCCAAGGCGCCGAACAACGGCTACACGGTCTTCATCACCACCAACACGACGCACGCGGCCAACGAGCATCTGTTCAAGAAGCTGCCCTACGACCCGGTCAAGGATTTCGAACCCGTCGGGCTCCTCAGCAAGGGCGGCCAGATCCTGGTGGTCAACAACAACCTGCCGGTGAACAGCGTGGCGGACCTGGTGAAGTACGCAAAGGCGAATCCGGGCAAGCTCTCCTTCGGCTCGGGCAGTTCCTCCAGCCGCATCGCGGGCGAGCTGTTCAAGCAGATGACGGGCTCGTTCATCGTGAACATCCCCTACCGCAGCAACCCACCGGCGGTGACGGACCTGATCGGCGGGCAGATCCAGCTGATGTTCACCGACATGGCGACGGGCCTGCCGCAGGTGAAGGGCGGGAAGGTCAAGGCCCTGGGCGTGTCCGCCACGCAGCGCACGTCGCTCGCACCGGAAATCCCGACGATCGCCGAGACGGTGAAGGGCTACGAGAGCACCTTCTGGTTCGCGGCCTATGTACCCGCCGGAACGCCTGCGCCTGTTGTCGCGCGGCTCAACGAGATCCTGGCCAGGGCGAACAAGAGCGCCACGGTGACGAACTTCTACCAGAGCGTGGGCTTCGAGGCGCTCGCCGGCAGCCCGGACGACCTGCGCAAATTCCAGGCGGCGGAATCGCAGAAGTGGGGAAAGATCGTCAAGGCCGCGGGGATCGAGAAAGAGTAGGGCCCTGCTTACACTCCTGCGTCCAGGCATGAGGGGCCATAAACGCACTCGCGAACTGCTGCACTAGGCGCGCGTGCACGTGCACCCGCTGGACAAGCCGGTGATCGCGATGATATGATCCCTTATCAGCTGATGATAAGGGAGACGCTTGAAACCACCGGATCGAGCCATCGACACATTGCTGGATCTCGACGGGAGCGTTTTCGAACAGGAAGGTGGGTTCTGGATGAAGGTCGAAGCCAGGCGAATCGATCCGACGGAGTTCGTTCCCCATGGGATCCGGTACAGCTTGACCTTGCATAACCGGCACGGGAAGCGGGTTCTAGGCTATGACAACGCCCATGCGGTGAAGCCGCCCGGGAAGTTCAAATTCGCCGGCCAGCGCTTGCCCTATGACCACAAGCATCGGAGTGCAAGCGACAAGGGTGTGCCTTACACCTTTGCTTCGGCTCAGGGATTGTTGGAAGATTTTTTTGCAGAGGTGGACAAGGTGGTGGCCGCTGCGATCCAAGGAGACTGAGATGAAGACGATCGTGATCGGTGTCATGTCGCAAGAGAAGATCCGTGCGCGGGCGCTAGCCATCGCCAGGGGCGAGTACAAACCCAAGCCGGGTGAGCCCAAGATCTGGTTCACTTCCATGCGCTCGGTGGCGGAGGTCTTGAGCGACTCGAACCGGGCCTTGCTCAAGGTGATCGAGGAGACCGATCCGCACTCGATGGCAGAGCTGGCGCAGGCCACGGGGCGGCAGCCCGGAAACCTCTCGCGAACGCTCAAGACCATGGAGCGCTACGGCTTGGTGTCGCTGCGGCGGGAGAACCAGCAGATACGGCCGGTGGCAAACGCCACCACTTTCAAGATATGGGCAACGGCCTGATCGGCAGGCTACGGCCTGCTCCACTTCACCTGCCCATGCAAGGCCGGGCCCCCGCCCTCGCAGTGCTGTTCGAAACGCAGCGACAGCCGCACCAGCGAGCCGCCGTCGTAGGCGATGTCGTCGACCGCGAACCAGCCTGAGAGCGTGTTGCAGCCGCGGCCGGTGCCCGACCACTCGAGGCCGCCCTTGGCCGGGTTGCGGAAGGGATAGCGGCTCAGGTCTCCGTAGTAACCCGCCTGCACCGGCGTCACGCCCGTCATCGCCGCGAAGTTGCCCGTCCACCATTCGGTGGACGAGTTGGCGCCCACTGCAATCTGCGCGCCGCCACCGCTGACCGTGAAGTTGGTGTACGTGTAGTTCTTCCCGTCGCCGATGTAGTCGCCGAAGTCGCTTTGCAGGTAGACGTAGTTGCCGCTCGCGGGCACCGCGCCTGCGGCGGGCTTCCAGAGCGTCGCGGGTACCGGTGTCACCGGGCCGGGCACGGTGGTCGGGTCGTCCGCGCCCCAGGTGATCTGGCCGCGCAGGGCGTTCGGTCCGCCTTCGCAATACTGCACGAAGCTGAGGGCGATCGCGTTGAGCACGCCTTCTTCGTCGTAGGTCGCCGCGTTCACCGTCATCGTGGCCTTGAGCGTGTTGCAGCCGCGGCCGTCGCCGGACCAGTCGAGCCCGCCTGCCCCGCCGTTGAACGGGTAGCGCGTGAGGCCGGTGTAGGTCGTGCCTGCCACCCATTTCGTCGTGCCCGTGGGCAGCACGAAGTTGCCGTACCACCAGGTGTCGCCGTTCACGTTCACCGAGAGGTGGCCGCCGCCTTCCGAGATGCCCAGCTGCGCATTCGCCCTGGTGTATTCGTAGGTGCGGCCGCCGCCGATGTAGTCGCCGTAGTCGCTGACCAGGCGGATCTTCGTCTGCTGCGTCGACAGCGGCACGGCGGGCGTGACGCCCAGCGCCGCGGACGGCGCGCTCGTGCCCTGCTGGTTCGCGGCAGTCACGATGCACGAATAGCCCTGGCCGTTGACGAGGTTCGGCACGACGATGGGGCTTGCGGGCCCCGACGCGGAGGAGATCGACGTGAAGCCGTGCGCACAGGTCGCCGTGTAGCCGGTGATCGGCGAGCTGCCCGCGCTCGCCGGCGCGGTGAACTCGACGCTGGCCGAGCTGTCGAGCGCGCGCACGCGCGTGAGCGTGGGCGCGCCCGGCGCCATGCACCCGATGTGAGCGGCCTCGCAGCTGAAGTCCGCAAGGCTGCCCACATGGGCGATGGCGCCGCGGCTCAGCGGGCCCATCACATACACCTGGCTCTCCGCGACGCCGAGGTAGGTGTTGGTGGCCGGGTAGTAGCGATAGAGGTAGGGCGACTTGAACTGCGTCTCCTGGCCGCCCGGTGCGAAGTAGCCGGGATACGCCGACTCCGCCCAGTTCATCAGCATGTCGACGGTGAAGCCCGTCCCTTCCGCGAGCGGCCGCACCGAGGCGCGAAGCGCGGGCGTCGCGCGGACGCAGTCGCCGCCGACCCGGTGCGCCTCGCCCTGCAGGAGCGACTGCGGATCGCACTTCGACGCCTCGAGCACGGCGCGCGCAGGGGACGGCATGGGGGATGCGTCCTCGCCGCCGCCGCACGCGGAGAGCGCGGCGCACAGCGTGAGGCTGCACAAGGCAAGGGAGAAGAGTTTGTTCATGGGACTGCGGATGAACGGGGAGGTGGGTGACAGCTCGATCGATTATCGATGAGCTGCGGTACGCTCGTCGACTGGAGGTTCCCATGATCACGATCACCCTGGAAGACGGCACGCGGCAATCCCTGCCGCCGGTGGATGCCGTCGGCGGCTCGAACTGCGGCACGGCCGGCATCTGGCGTTTCGATTCCGGCGCGCCGGGCCCGCACGTCGCCATCACCGCGCTGATCCACGGCAACGAGGTCTGCGGCGTGCAGGCGCTGTACGACGTGCTGCAGGCCGCGCCCGCCGTCGCGCGCGGGCGCCTGACGCTCGCCTTCTGCAACCTCGAGGCCTATGCGCGCCTGGACGACGCCAACAAGGACGAGCGCCGGCTGGTCGACGAAGACCTGAACCGCGTGTGGGGACGGCTGGAGGGCCCGGGTGCGAATGGCGATACCTACGAAGTGCGCCGCGCGCGCGAGATCGTGCCGTGGGTCCAGGACGCCGATGTGCTCGTGGACCTGCACTCGATGACGGGCGCCGCGCCCGCGCTCGGCCTCGTCGGGCTCGCGGCCAAGAACGTCGAGCTCGCGCGGCGGATCGGCTACCCCGCGCTGCTCGTGCGCGACGCGGGCCATGCCGCCGGCCTGCGCCTGATCGACCGCCACCCCTTCGGCGACGCGGGCGCCGCGCCCACCGCGATGCTCGTCGAGTGCGGCCAGCATTTCAGCCGCGAGGCCTTCGATGCGGCGAAGGAAACCGTCGCGCGGACCCTTTCCGTGTTCCTGGACGGCAAGCCCACGCCGCCTGCCGCGCCCCAGAGCGTGATCGAAGTGGTGGAGGCGGTGACCATCCGCACCGGCGCCTTCGAGTTCACGCAGGACTGGCCGAACATGGCCGTGGTGCCGAAGGCGGGAACGCTGGTGGGTCGCGACGGCGAACGGGAAGTGCGCACGCCGCACGACGAGACGTATCTCGTCATGCCGGCGTCGCCGCGTTTTCGCAAGCCGGGGCTCACGGCCGTGCGCTTCGGCCGGCGCGTGTAGGGCCGTTCAGGCGATCCGCCGGAACCACAGCAGCGACAGCACGGCCGCGGTCATCGCGAACAGCGCCGCGGCCATCGCGAGCAGGGCCGTCACTTCCGTCTCGCGCGTCTGCACCTGCAGCCGCGAGCCGAGGTTCTCGTAGACGCTGCGAAGCTTCTCCGCGGTGCCGGCGTAGTGGTACTCGCCGCCGGTCATGCGCGCGACTTCCTTGAGCGTGGGCTCGTCCAGGCGCAGGTACATCGGCATCCCTTCGCCGGACGACGCGAAACCGTCGACCGTCCCGAGCCCGACCACATAGACGCGCACGCCGCGGTCCGCCGCGAGCTTGGCGGCGACGAGGGTGTCGACACCCGTCGTGCGGCGGCCGTCGCTGAGCAGGATGATCGCGGCGGAGTTGTACGAGCCCGGCGCGACGGGCGTGAACGCCTTGGGCGGCGGCTTCGCGCGGTCGTCCAGGCTGCGGGCGCGCTTGTTCCCGCCGAAGGTCATCTCGCCGACGTCGATGCCGTGGTCCGGGAACAGCTCGGCCACGCACTGCGCGATCGCGTTGCCGATCGCGGTGCCGAACTGCATCTGGATGCGGTCGATCGCCGTCACCAGCGCCTCGCGGTCGAGCGTGGCGGCCTGTGCGACCTGGCTGCTGCCCGCGAACGTGACGAGGCCGACTTCGATCTCGCGCGGCAGGTCCTGCAGGAACTGCCTGGCCGCGGCCTGCGCGGCCGCCATGCGCGTGGGCTTCACGTCGGTGACGCGCATGCTGAGCGACACGTCGATCGCGAGCAGGATGGTCGACCGGGCCCAGGGCAGCGGCACGCTCGCGACGGGACGGGACGCCGCCACCACGAGCGTCGCGCAGGCCAGCAGCATGAGCGCCGGCGGGACATGCCGGCGCCAGTGCGGCCCAGCGGCTGCCTCGCGGACGATGCCCAGGCTGCTGTAGCGCACCGCGGACTTGCCGCGGCGGCGCAGCAGCCACAGGTAGGCGATGGGCAGCAGGGCGATCGCCGCCATCAGCCACAGGTACTGGGGCCACAGGAAAAACATCGCGCTTATCGTGCGCCGGATGCGGCCTCTTTGCAACCCGCCAGTTGCGCCTGGACCGCAGAAACGATGAGCGGGATGGCCGACGGCGGGAACGGCGAGACGCTGCTGACGTTGATCTCGCACAGCACGTAGCGCTCGACCTGCGCATCCGGTTCGCCCAGCAGGAAGTCGCAGTCCCACAGCAGAGGCAGGCGCTCGCGCGCCAGCCCGACGCGCTCGCGCAGCAGTTCCACCCAACCGGACTCCAGCGATGCGCGCAGGCCCTGGCAGGACGCCAGGTCGGCGCCGTAATAGAGCCGCGGGCCGGGCAGCGGCGGCGGCTCCGCGCCCGTGGCGGGATACAGCGCATTGACGGCCTGCACGCCGAAGCCGCCGACGCGGTCGCGCACCAGGTAGGCGCGGACCATGCCGTCCACCAGGCGCGGCTGCCAAGCCTGGTCGATCATGTGGCCGCCGCTCGCGGGCTCGAAATACGGCGCCATGCGCTGCAGGAACGCCGGCCAGGCAAGGCGCTCTTCCTCGCTGCCGCGCTGCGCATGGCGCACCTTGAGCAGGGTGGAATCGGCGGCGTCGCGCTCGACGCGCCAGACGCCCGCGCCGCTCTGGCCGCGATGCTGCTTGAGCACGCGCGCACCGCCGAGCAGGCGCTGCGGCAGTTCCGACTCGAGCTGGGCAAGGCTGTCCACGCGATGCACGTCGCTGCCGAAAGGCAGGTCGCGCGAGGCGACGAGCACGTCCTTGGTGCCGAGCGCGAGGATCGCATCCGGATGCGCGCTCACGTGCACGCCCGCATCCGCCACGCGTCGCAGCATGGCGTCGAGCACGTCGCGCCGGCGCCCGCCTTCGATGGGGTTGCACCACACGAGCACCACGTCGACGGCGTGCAACTGCGCCTCGACTTCATCGGCGAAGTCGTCGTGGTACACGGCGGGGCGGGCCGCGATGCCGGCGGCGGCGAAGGCGTCGAAGAGGGCGGCGAAGCGGCTTTCGGCGGGGTCGCAGCGGTTGCGCGCGGCACGGTCCCCGGGATACAGCAGGGCGACGCGCGCGTCGCCGCGGGAAGGCCGGGAAAGCGGGGTGATGTGTTGCAAGTCAGGCTCCTTCACGGGGCGTGCCCGTCGGGGTAGCAGAACTTGGACGCGGCTCGCGTCTTGAAGCGGGGAGCCTGCCGGGGTCCCCAGGGCGCATTCTAGGATGCGCGACGCAGAGGGTAAACCCGGTCACCCGAAACACCGACGCATGGCCATGCTTGAGCAGCCACCGCCCTGGAGGACCCATGCCACCTGCCCACGCCAACGACAGCAAGTTCGCAGGCACGATCCCGCAGCTCTACGAGCGCTACCTCGTCCCGCTGATCTTCGAGCCCTATGCCGTCGATATTTCCCGCCAGGTCGCGCGACTGTCGCCCGGCTCCGTGCTGGAGCTGGCCGCCGGCACGGGCGTGGTGACGCGCCATCTGGCCAGCGACCTGCCGGCGGATGTCTCCATCGTCGCCTCGGACCTGAACCAGCCGATGCTCGACGTGGCCGCGCAGCGCGGCACCGCGCGGCCGGTGACCTGGCGGCAGGCGGATGCGATGCAGCTGCCTTTTCCCGACCAGTCCTTCGACGTCGTGGTGTGCCAGTTCGGGGTGATGTTCTTCCCGGACCGCGCGAAGGCCTATGCCGAGGCCGCGCGCGTCCTGCGGCCGGGCGGCTACTTCGTGTTCAACGCGTGGGACCGCATCGAGAACAACGACATGGTGTCCACCGTGTGCGGCGCGCTCGACGAACTCTTCCCGCAGGACCCGCCGCGCTTCATGCACCGCGGGCCGCACGGCTATTTCGACAGGGATGTGATCGCGGGCGACCTCGCGCGGGGCGGGCTGCCGCGCAGCGACATCGCGCTCGTGCCGCACACGAGCCGCGCGCCGTCCGCGAACGATCCGGTGCTGGGCTATTGCCACGGGTCCCCGCTGCGCACGGAGATCGAGGCGAAGGGCCCGGACGCCCTGGACCGCGCAACCGACAAGGCGACGGCCGCACTGCTGGAGCGCTTCGGTTCCGGCCCGGTCGAAGGGCGCATCCAGGCGGTGGTCGCGATCGCGCGGGCCTGAACGCGCCCGCGCGTCTCGTCAGCTTCGGATCTCGATGCGGCGCGGCTTGGCCTCTTCCGACTTCGGGATCGTGAGTTGCAGCACGCCGTTCTTCAGCTGCGCGTCGATCCTGCCGGTGTCGAGCTCGCGGCTGAGCGTGAACTGCCTGCGGTAGGCGTTGAGCTGCGCTTCTCCGTAAATGAGCTCCAGCTCCGGCGGGGCCGCAACCTTGGCGTCGGCTTCGATGACGAGCGTTTCGCCGTCGACACGCACGTGCAGGTTCTCGCGCGACACGCCGGGCAGGTCGGCCATCAGCGTGATGCCGCTCTCGTCCTCGAAGATGTCGATGGGCGGCACGGCGTGCGGGCGCGTGGAAGCCGGGTCGCCCGCGTTCTGTGAAGTGGCGGTAGCGTTCATGAAAATCTCCTCGATGCTCGGTCAGCTGATCTGGATGCGGCGCGGCCGCGAGGACTCCCGCTTGGCCAGGGTCACGCGCAGCACGCCGTCCGCATAGTGCGCATCGACCTTCGCGGGGTCGATGTCCTCCGGCAGGCTGATGACGCGCCGGAAGTTACCGCTGAAGCGCTCGTTGGCATAGGCCACGGTGCCTTCCTTGTTCGCGGGGATGCCGGGGGACCGCTCCCCGGTGATGATGAGCAGCCCCTTGTCGATGGAGAGGTCGAGCGCCTTGGGGTCGACGCCCGGCGCCAGCACCATGACTTCGAGCGCCTCGGCGGTGCGCCCCACGTTGATCACCGGAAAAGCCGCGTTCGACGTGGCGCGGATGCCGTCGTCGAAGCGGCCGGGGTCCATCTGCCGCTGCAGCCAGTGCAGTTGGGAGAGCAGGTCGGCAGCGGGTCGGAACAATCCATTCATGGAAGTCTCCTGTCGTTGTCGGTGCAAAAAAATTAGGAGCGGGGGCGCGGGCCTTCAAGGGGGGCCGAATACGAAATGGATTACGTAGTGATGAGCACGCCGGCCCATGCCGTCCCGCTGTGCTTCATGGAGCCCATCCGACAAGACAATGCGCTCGCAGACTATGCGGCCGCAGGCGCGGCCTCGCGACACTGGGGCGATATCGGCTTCGGAGACAGCATGACCCCCCAGATCCATCGTTGGCAGCGCTTCAGGCAGATCGCCGGTTTGCTCTGGACGCACGGCCGCGCGATCCGCTCGGGCGGCGAGGTCGAGGGCGCATCCGCCACGGCGGACCCCGCGGCAGCGGGCAAGCCCGCCAGCTCCGCCGTGCCGGCGCGCGATCTCGCGGACGAGCTGGAATCCATGGGGCCCGCCTATGTGAAGTTGGGGCAAGTGCTGTCGAGCAGGCCCGACCTTCTTCCGCCGGAATACATCAAGGCCCTGGCGCGCCTGCAAGACGACGTGAAGCCCTTTCCCTTCGAGGAGGTGCGGGCGATCGTCGAGGAAGAGCTGGGCGCGAGACTGTCCAAGGCCTTCGCGTCGTTCGATGTCGAGCCGGTCGCGGCGGCTTCGCTCGGCCAGGTGCACTGCGCGACCTTGCGGGACGGCACGCCCGTCGTGGTCAAGGTCCAGCGCCCCGGGGTCGCGAAGCAGGTCGCCGAGGAATTCGACGTGCTCAACCGCATCACCGGGTTCCTGGACGTCCACACGCAGGTCGGCCGGCGTCACCGCCTGCGCCAGATGCTGGAGGAGTTCCGCACCTCGATCCAGGAAGAGCTGGACTACGAACGCGAGGCGGAGAACCTCGTCGCCGTCGGCGCGAACCTCGCCGAATTCGAGCGCATCGTCGTGCCGCAGCCGGTGCCCGATTTCTGCACGCATCGCGTCCTCACGATGGAGCGCGTGCGCGGCACGAAGATCACGAAGCTGTCCGGCTTCGCGCGGCTGGACATCGACGGCACGGCCCTCATCGACGAGTTGTTCCACGCCTACCTGAAGCAGGTGCTGGTGGACGGCATGTTCCACGCCGACCCGCACCCGGGCAATGTGTTCATCACGAGCGAAGGGCGGCTCGCCTTGCTCGACCTCGGGATGGTGGGACGCACCTCGACCGACATGCAGGAGAAGCTGCTGAAGATCCTCATTGCCGTCAGCCACGGCAGCAGCGAGCAGGCGGGCGACACGATCGTGGAGATCAGCGAGCGTGCGGAGAAGGACGACACCGCGCGCTTTCGCCGGCGCATGGGCGTGCTGGTCGCGGCGCAGCAGGGACGCGGGCTCCGGAACATCAACGTGGGGCAGACGCTGCTGGAGGTGGCGAGCCTCGCGGCGGAGTGCGGGCTGTTCGTGCCCCCGGAGCTCACGTTGCTCGCCAAGACGCTGCTGCAGCTCGACGAGATCGGCCGCATCCTCGACCCGGAATTCGACCCCAACGCCGCGGTGCGGCGCCACGCGGCCACGCTGCTGTCGCGGCGCCTCAAGCGGGAGACGACCGAAGGCAACTTGCTGACGGCGGCGATGGAGCTGAAGAACTTCGCTGCGGGGTTCCCGCACCGCGTGAACCGCATCATGGACGCGGTGGCGAACCGCGAGCTCGAGCTCAAGGTGCGCGCGGTGGACGCCGGCGACGTGATCCAGGGAATGCAGAAGATCGCGAACCGCGTGACGTCCGGCCTGATCCTCGCCGCTCTCATCATCGGCGCTGCGCTCCTCATGCGGGTGAGCACGGATTTCGTGGTGCTCGGCTATCCGGGCTTCGCGATCATGTGCTTCATGGCCGCGGCACTCGGCGGTGTCGTGCTGCTCGTGAACATCTTCCTGCAGGACCGGGCGTCGTCGCGCAAGGCGCGTTCGCCGGGGGCTTGAAGCAACGCCTGTGGATCCGCCATGACTTCCCGTACCAGCCCACCTATCTCCGAACGCGCGATGAAAATGGCCGAGAGCCGCTTCCCGCAGCTTGCGGCGAAGTCCGGTCGCGCACATCAAGTCGTCCGGTTTTGCCGGGAAACTCGGCCTGCATTAACTGATCGGCCGCGTCGCGATCGACAAGTCGTTGACGCTGCCTACATCAGCCAATGGGCTGCATCGAGGTGGTTCGTGAAATACCGCAGCCTTCCGCCCGCGGAATTGGCGGCGGAGCGGGTGGCGTCGTAACGCTTCTCGTCGGGCACCACGATCGCCACGCGCGTCCCGCCGAGCGTCGCTCCCGCGTACTGGCCGATGCTCACCAGTTCGTCCGGATCGAACGTCGCGGGAACGCTCACGCAATCCACCAGGATCCGCGTCCAGCCCTCGCGCCGGGACAGCGCCGCGGCCAGGTCGACCAGCGCCATGAAGTCGTTGAACCTCGGCGCGCCGGTGCAGATCAGCAGCAGGTGCGAGGCGCGTGAAATTCCGACCGAGAACATGCGGGTTCCTTGTGATTCGTATGAACGGCATTTGGTGCGCCGATGCGCAGGTGCAACCCCGGCCTTTGTTCCCGCAGGAACAAAGGCACCGAATTCCGGCGTGAATGTCCCCTGCGGAACATTCGAGATCACGAATGCGGCTCGGTGTTGTACAGCTGCGTCAGGCCGCTGACGACCTGGGCCTGCGTGCCCATCACGACGAAGACGCGAAAGCTGTATGTTCCCCGCGGGTTGTCGATGCGGCTGACCATGTTCCACTTCGACAGGCCGAAGCCGTAGCGCCAGCGGCCATATCCACCCCCCGCAAGGGATTGCGGGCTCCACACGCCCACGGCGTTCCTGCCGTCGGCCGTGGCGAAGATCACGGGCTGGCTTTGCTCTCCGGGACCATCGCCCAGGGGTGAGAGACGCCCCGTCGTCGTGCTGATCGTGTAGAACCTGGTCGTTGCGCCCGGGAACGCATAGCGGTTCATGTAGCCGGTGAGGATTTCGAACTGGCCCACGGAATGGATCTCGTCGGCCGGGACCGTGAAGCTCACCTTCCACTCGATGGCGTTCGGATTTCCGCCATAGCCGAAATGCACCGTCTTGTTCAGGATGTGGTTGCTGGTCCTCTGGCCGTTGACCGCATTCCAGAACGCCATCTTCACCGTGTCGGACAGCACGCCCGGACCGGAGCTGTTGCCCAGCGGGATGCTCGATGAGCCGCCGGCCGGAACCTGCACACGGTCCAGGTAGCCTCCGGCCTCGGTCGGGTTGAACGCCTCGCCCATGCCGTCGAAGCTCACCGCGCTCTGGATGCATCGTCCGTGGTCCACGGCGTCGATGAACTCCACACCATTGACCTTGAGCGAACACACCGCACCCCCGGAATAGTCGTATGCAGTGGCGGAGAACACGCCGCCGCCCACCGTGAGCGAAGCCGCCTGCACGGAAGCCGCAACCGTCGCAAGAACGGATGCCAGGAGAAACTTCTTCATGCTGTCGGAATGCCGAGGGGGAACATGCTCTTTCCTTGTGGTGCGTCAGAGCAGCAATTGGTGCGATGATGCGCACGTGCAACCCGGGCTTTGTTCCCGCAGGAACAAAGGCGCCGAATTCCGGCGTGAAGGTTCCCCGAGGAACATTCGCCAAGCGAAGGGCGCCATGCCTGCCACCCGACCGGAATTCGCGCGGATCCGTCTTGCCTTCGGCAAGAGCGCGTATTTCCGCGCATTGCCCCCGGCGACGCTGGACACGCTGGCGGCCGCGTCGACCCTGGTCCATTGCCCCGACGGTCCCCTGCATGGCCCCAACGAAGCGGCGCAGACGTTCTGGCTCGTGCTCGAGGGCAGCGTCATCGTGTCCTGGCCCTCCGCCGCCGAAAGCGTGCCCGTCGCCGCGATCGGCGTGGGCAGCTTCTATTGCGCATCGTCCCTCGTCGAAGGCGGCATGACGGTGACCGAGGCGCGCGCCGAGCGCCATACGGTCTGCGCCACGATGCCCTCCGAACGATTCCGCGCGATCGCGCGTGCCGACCCGGCAGTGGCTGCGCTCGTGCCGAAGCTGCTGCTCCAGCGTTTCGAGGCGGCGCTGTCCTTCGCGGCGGATGCCGTGTCCGCGAAACTGCCGCAGCGCCTGGCACGGCGGCTCCTTGCGCATGGGCTTGCGGTCGGCCAGGACCTGGGCAGCACCGATGTCGAGCTGCGCATTTCGCAAACCGATCTCGCGCGCATGCTCGGCGCGAGCCGGTCGAAGGTGAACGAGGCGTTGCGGCGCCTGCAGGAAGTGGGCTTGATCCGCATCGGCTACGGGCGCATCGTGCTGGTGCAATGCAGGGGCCTGTCGGAGATCGCGGGAGGGTGGGTCCCGAAGCTCTGATCCCGCTATACTGTTGTTTTGTACAGTATCGCAGGACCGCCCGTGTTCGTAGAAGTTCGTGTCCTCTACCGCGAGGGAATCGCCGTCCGCGACGTGCGCCCCGTGGTGGGCCAGATATTTTCCGACCGCCACAAGGGCGTGCAGGTGTTGTACCTGCGCGCCGTGGACTGGGTGCACCACGAATCCACGCCGTCGGAGCCGCTGTCCATCCTCTGGCATCCGGTCTGCGTGGTGGTGAACTACAGCTCGATGTGCTTTCGCGGCGTGGAGGCCGTGCAGAAGGGGCCGGCACGTCGCTGGACCACGCAGAAGTGGCTGTGCGACGTGCTGGATGCGCAGCGCGCGAAGGCGCGGCTGGCGCAGCAGCAGCAGGAAAGCCCGCGAGTCAACTGAGCTTTCCGCAGGCCATCACTGCATGCGTTGCAACCCGCCCGCGGGCAACCCCAGTTTCGTGCGCAACGAGTTCTCGTATTCCCAGTCGGCGGCACAGTCGGCGTTGCAGAACAGCCTGTCCTGCTCCGTCACCTGCTCCTCGCAGTAGTGGCAGCTGCCGATCGGCCGCAGGCGCCCGGCGCGGCTGCGTTGCGCGGCCAGGGCTTGTGCGAAGTGGCGTTGTTCGGCGTCGAACGCGAGATCTGCTTCGTCCATGGGGCTGCTCCTTGAAGTATCAGGCTGAGGGCCGGCCGGATGCGCGCGGGGTGGGCACGCCGGCTTTCGAATACGGGCTGGCCCACCGCGTGGCCAGGATGCGGGCAGTGCGCTCCGCCGCCGTCATGGGCCGCTTCTCGCGGGCCTGGGGCCTGGATTCGCTGCCGGCCGATGGATGCTGGTCGCTGCTTCGCACTGCAATCTCCTGTAGGGGTTGGACAGGGCGATATTCAGCCTGCGGTACTGGCTCGGCTGTAAGCGAACGCCTATCGCGTTCGTAGTGGCGCGGATCGATCCCGCGTCGGTTTTTGGCGCCGCCGAGCTTCGGGACGTGTATCGGTTCTTACAACGGCGTCACCGTTGTAAACGGAGCATTTCTTCGATCATCGAAGCAGTCGTCACAAGGAGGCACCCATGGCCACCACACCCGCATCGGAATTTCGCGTCAACAGCAACACCCCGTTTTCGCAACAACTGCCCGTCACGACCACGCTGGCGGACGGATCCGTCGTCGTCGCCTGGGTCGACAACGGTGTCGGCGGCGTGGGCACGGTGCGCTTCCAGCACTTCGACGCGCAGGGCGGGCTCATCGGGGCCGAGACGCAGGTGGGGCAGGGCTTGTACATGTTCCAGGCGCCCTCCATCGCGCGCTTGGCAGACGGAGGCTTCGTGGTCGTGTGGGACGAGAGCGACAAGTTGCACGTGCAGCGTTACTCGGCTGCCGGCACCCCGGTCGGAGGCGACACGCCGATCGTGGCGCCCGACTCGACCAGTTTCCGTGTCGACGGCCAATCGGTGGCGGGCCTGGGCGATGGCGGGTGGATCGTGGTGTGGCAGACCTCGACCTACCCTGCCTTCCACGAAACCGCGATGAGCCAGCGCTACGACGCGAACGGCGCGGCCATCGGCGAGCCGGCGATCATCCAGTCGGTCGACAACGTGAACATCGGCAGCGTGTCGGTGACGGCGCTGTTGTCCGGCGGTTGGGTGGAGACCTGGGTCTCGGAAGGACAGATCGTCCAGCGCCGCTTCGATGCCGGCGGCCAGATGCCCAACGGCGGCACGCCGCAAGTGGTGAGCGCCTCGGGTGGCGACGCGCCGCACGTCGCGGCGCTGGCCGATGGCGGCTGGGTCGTGCTCTATCCGAGCGATTACCAGTCGCTCGCCGTGCAGCGCTATGACAGCACCGGGCACGCGGTGGGCGGCGCCGTCGCAGTCACGGGCGCCGCCACGATCCCGTACGGCCTGGGCGCGACGATCGCGGGCCTGTCCAACGGCGGCTGGGTGGTCGCCTGGGAAACGACCCCCAACCCGCCCGGCAACGCCGACACCTTCGACATCCACGCCCAGCGCTACGACGCGACGGGTGCGAAGGCGGGCGGCGAGATCCTGGTGAACACCGAACAGCACTTCGGCCAGTACCAGCCCTCGGTGACGGCGCTGAAGGACGGCGGCTTCCTCGTCGGCTGGACCTCGGCGATGCAGGACGGCATCGACGGCGGCGTGTACGCGGCGCGCTTCGACGCGAACGGCGTCCCGCAGTCGAACACCGGATGGCTGCAAGGCGATGCGTCGAACGACACGATCCAGTGGGACGGCGCGCAGGATGCGCGGCTCATGGGCTACGCCGGCAACGACACGCTCGCCGGCGGCACCGGCAACGATGTTCTCGATGGCGGCACGGGCAACGACGTGCTTCGCATCGGCAGCGGCCACGACAACCTCAATGGTGGCGCCGACGTGGACACGGCGCTCTTCGCCGGCAGCACCGCCGGCATCGCGAGCGCGGCACGCGGCCTCGGCAATGCGTTCCATGTGACGACAGCCGACGGGACCTTCGATCTCTCCAACGTCGAACGCGCGCAGTTCAGCAACGGCCTCTACGCCGTGGACACACAGGCGCAGTACAACTTCCTGCCCGGCACCGGCGGCAACGCCTGGTGGGCGGCTTCGTTCTGGCACTTGGGCTTCGGCGCACTTCCGAACGAGCAGGACCTGAGCCGCTGGACCGCGAAGATCGACCAGTTGGGCAGCGACCACGTCGCGCTGGCGCAGGCGATGCTCGATACCTATGCGCCGGGTATCTCGAGCGAAGCGCTGATCACCCACATTTTCCAGGCGCAGGCGCACCGCGACCCCACCGACGCGGAGATGCAGCAGTGGGCGCGTTACGTCGCGCCGAGTCCGCCGCCTTCGGGCGGCTCGCAGCCGTGGTTCGACACGCAGGCGGGATTCGTCGCCTATGTTGCCCAGCTCGAATTCCACACCGCCGCGATGGTGGGCTTCACCGGTACGGTGCAGCCGCTGGACCCGAGCTACTTCTGACAGCGGGATGCTGCACGCGGCTATCGCACAAGCCCGCTACACACATCCGGCCCGGCCGCTCACGCCTTGGCCCGCGGCTTCATACGGAAGCTCACGCCCATGCGATTGATGGCATTCATTGCGGCGATGGTGAGGGTCAGATCGACCAAGTCCTTTTCGCCGAACATTGCCAAGGCGGCTGCATAGGCCTCATCGGAGGCGTGGGTCTCGCTCACGCGTGTCACCTCCTCGGACCACGCCAGTGCGGCGCGCTCCTGTTCGGAGAAGAGGTATTGCGCCTCGTGCCAGACCGGAACAAGCACCACTTTCTCGATCGACATGCCTTCAGCCAGCAGGTCGCGGGTGTGGATGTCTATGCAATGCGCGCAGCCGTTGATCTGCGAGACCCGCAGGAAGACCAGGTGGGTCAGCAAGCCCGGAAGGCCGGTGCTTTGAGTGACGAAATGGTGCAGCACCCCGACAGCCTTGGCGCCCTCGGGAGATGCCTGGAACCAGACAGCACGATTCATGGAACGGTTTCCTCAGATGTGAATGATGGGCGGAGGCCGAATCCGACCTCTCACCCACAAGACGTTTGACTTGAAGGCGCTGTGACACATTCCGGAGGAATACTTTCGTCGCCAGTCATCCTGCGCTAGTCGCGTTGGCTGACATCCGGTCGGTAATTCAGAGAGGTTCGCCTCGCAGCAGCAGATGACCCTGACGTTTGATGCCCGCCAGCTTGGCGGGATTGCGCTGTATCCGCACCTGCGAGATGCGACCCCTGTCGAATTCGAATGCCTGCACGGACTCCAGCTCCCCTTCCAAGTAACGCAAGAGCGCCCACTCGCCGTTCAACAAGGCGAGTTCGAGCCGCATGCCGCCGCCATGTCGCAGGTGGTGCGCGTAGTAAAGCTGGGCAATCCGCTGTGCTCCGCTCAAAGTGGAGCGAAGGCTTGGACCGCCGCCGCCGAAGTCGCCCACCAGCGCGGCCTCGTCGTCCAGAAGCGCGCGAACCCCAGCCAAGTCGCCTCGCGTGATCGCCTGGACCAGGCGGCGAAGCTGCTCGTACTGCTCTTGGGGCGGGGTTCGTACCTGGTGCCTCTTCGTGCCGCGTGCCTTGGCGACGCTTTGCTTTGCGCGGTGCACCGTCTGCCGGGCAGCCGCCTCACTCTTCCCGATGGCCACGGCGATCTGCTCATAGTCGACTTCGAAGACCTCTCTGAGCAGGAATGCTGCGCGTGCTTCCGGCGTCAGGCAATCGAGCAGTACGAGGAAGGCGATGGACACGTCATCGGCGAGCTCGCGAATTTGCTCCGGCGAGGCCGGTCCTTCCTCGATGAAGGGCTCCGGGAGCCAGGTGCCCGGATAGGCCGCCCGCCGCAGTTTGGCTGAGCGCAGCCGGTCGATCGCCATGCGGGTAGTGACCGTGACCAGCCAGGCCTCGGGCACGAGCACGGCGGCACGAGCACTCTCGGCCTCATCGTGCCAACGCAGCCACGCATCCTGCACCAGGTCCTCGGCCTCCTGCACCGAGCCAAGCATGCGGTAACCGATGGCCATCAACCGTGGGCGCAGGCGTGAGAAAAGTTCTGTAGACGATGAAGACATGCACACTCCGACATCCCCGCGGGCCATGTCTCAGTGATGCGGGAACGCGGGCAAAGCGAGTGTATGCGCGCGAAGTTCGAGGATGTCCCAGCACTATCGGCGCACGGGGAGTGCTGTGCGCGCGACACCTCGAACCGCGTCTACTCCTTCAATTTCCCTAAACGAATCGAAAATCGTTTCGGTTGCCGGCGCCGCTGCTGCCGACCAGAATCGGCTGAACATGAACACCGAACCGAGCATGGACTTGCGGCCTTCACACAAGAGGCGTTGCAATTGCCTGCCGCAGCGCCTGCTGCACGAGAAGCACCATGTAGATGAACCGTGCGCGCGCAGGGCGCGACCGATACTGTGAAGAAAATCTGCGTGTTCGGCGCCGGTGCAATCGGCGGCCATTTGGCCGCCAAGCTTGCCCGCGCGGGGCTTGACGTCTCCGTCGTCGCTCGCGGTGCGCACCTCCAGGCCATTCGCGAGAAGGGCCTGCGGTTCACCTCCGACACGGAAGATTTCGTCACCCATCCGAACGCAACGTCGGACACTCGGGAACTCGGTCCGCAGGACTTGGTCATCACGACGCTCAAAGCTCACGCGCTTCCGGGCGCCGCAGAGCAGATGGCGCCGCTGCTTGGCCGGGGTACGCCCGTGGTCTTCGCGGTGAACGGCATACCTTGGTGGTACCCCTACCGTGGCGAGCAACCGGCGCTCGGGCCGGTTGCCTCGCGGCTGGACCCACAGGGAGCACTCTGGAAGACGCTGGGCGCCAATCGCGCGATTGGGTGCGTCATCAGTTCTCCTAACGAGGTCATTGCACCGGGGGTCGTGCACAACAACCGGCCCCACAACAGCTTCATTGTCGGGGAGCCGACTGGCCAGATGACGGAACGGCTCACGGCATTGGTGACTGCGCTTCAGCCCGCGCTGCCCGGCGTTGCCGCCACCACAGACATTCGCACGGCCATGTGGAACAAGTTGATCCTCAACCTCGCAGGCTCCCCCCTTTCCTGCCTAGTGGACGCTCCCTGGATCGAATTCACCGGCAATCCGGGGATGGTCCGAATCTTCACGGCACTGGTCAATGAAGCAACGAGGGTTGCGGCGGCACATGGCGTCGCGGTGACGACGACTGCAGAGCAGTTGCTCGCCCTGATGCAGCAAGTGCGGCACGTGCCTTCCATGCTGGCCGACTTGCGCGCGAAGCGTCCCCTGGAGACGGACGCGATCCTTGGCGCCGTGCAGGACTTGGCGCGTGCAGCGGGGATCGATACGCCAACGCTGGACATCATCGCGGCGCTCCTCGAGCAGCGCGCCCGCTCTCTCAACACCAATCCCCAGGCAGCAACCTCATGAACGCCCTCCAGACCCCTGTTACGTTGGTGGATCCCAGCGGCCTCTCGGCACGCGGAATGGTCGCGCCCGGTGACGTGCAAGCAACGCCGGTTCGCCAGCGGGTTTCCGAGGCCGAATGGAAGCTGCGCGTCGACCTGGCGGCCTGCTACCGACTCATGGACATGTTCGGGATGACGGACATGATCTACAACCATATTTCCGCGCGACTGGCTGACGAGCCGGAGCACTTGCTGATCAATGCGTATGGGTTGCATTACAGCGAGATTACTGCCTCCAACCTTCACAAGATCAACCACGACGGCGAGATCGTGGAACGTGGCGACACGCACTACGGGATCAATCACGCGGGCTTCGTCATTCATGGTGCGATTCATGCGTCGCGGCGCGACGTTCAGTGCGTGATCCACACCCACACGCGCGCAGGCATCGCCGTATCAGCGATGGAGGAGGGGCTACTCCCACTGTCGCTGCATGCCATCCGCTTCACCGGCAATGTCGGCTATCACGATTGCGAGGGCACCGTCGTCGACCTCTCCGAGAGAGAGCGGATCGTCCGCGATCTTGGCGCGAAGGACTTGCTCGTGCTGCGCAATCACGGCCTGCTGACCTGCGGCGCGTCCATTCCGGAAACCTTCAACACCATGTACATGCTGGAACAGGCGTGCCGCGTCCAGGTCGATGTCATGGCGGCCGGTGCGCAGGTTCGGCTGGCCAGTCAGGACGCCCAGGCAGCTACCGCCCATCTGTTCAAACCAAGTGTTCGCAGGCCGTATGGGGTCATGGAGTGGGAAGCGTTGACGCGGCTGCTCGACCGGCAGGACCCCTCATACCGGAGCTGAGACGATGCCGCACCTGGTCCTCGAGTGCACGGGGCGCCTTGCCGCCCAGATGGATTGGGACGCCACGCTCGCTGCCATTCACCGCGAGCTTGCCGAGCGAGGGTACGCGGCCGAGCACACCATCAAGTCGAGAGTGCATGTGACGGCGTTCTACCGCAGCGGGCAGGATCCTCAGGCCGAGCAGCTGGTGTGCCAGCTCTTGATGACCCGTGAGCGACCTTCCTCCACGCGGTCGGAGATGGCCGAGCTGATTCACGTACAGCTGTCCGAAGCGGTCGCACGCACCACCCCGAGCGCGTGGGTGCAGTGCGCCGTGCTGCACCACACGGCGGCGTCGGGTGCGTACCTCCTTCGCCAATGGAATGCGCCGGGCGACGACATTGCGCGCGGCCGATAGGCCGGAGCGCCTCCAACACTTTTCCACTAACCGAAAGAAGGCTCTATGCAAGTCAACCAAGCGATGTTCGCCGTGGCCGATATCATCAAAGCGTTCGAGCAGCAGGCAGCGCGCATCGGCCCTCGGTTCTTCGAGCTCTCCGCACAGCTGCCGGCGTCCGGCCGGGCCGACACCCCGATCGCTGCAACTCCAAACATGACGGTGCTGTTGAAGTGCTACGCCTCCGGGGGCGAAAACGCGCTGCATGGTCACTCGAACGAGGATCACACCTTCGTCGTGCTGCAGGGCGAGGCCACTTTCCATGGGCCGGGCGGGGAAGAGAAGGTCGTGGGGGCGCTGGGCGGCGTGCTGCTTCCGCACGGAAGCCTGTATCGCTTCATTTCGACGGGCGAACAGACACTGGTGATGCTGCGCATCGGCTGCGCCGTCTCGCCCGGCCTCGACGTCTACGCGCGTGTGGGTCAGGACGGCAAGCCCATGGCCGGCGACTCCGCGGAAAACAAGCAAGGGCGCCTGCAATTGACCGAAGAGTGGTTCACGCCCAAGTCGTTCGCGAATTGAGCACTTCGTTCGATCTGCGCTTCTACCGGACATCTACAACAGAAAGAGACAAATCATGAATCTGTCCCATACCGCCGTGTTGGCCTACGCGCTGCTGGCCAGTACGCTGGTGTCCGCCCAAAGTGCGGATGTCAAGGAAAGACTGCGCCAGCTGCAGCCTGCCGACTTTCCCGCACGCCCCATCGAGTTCGTCGTCAACACGCCCGCGGGTGGTGGTATGGATGTCACCGCGCGACTTCTCGCGCAGAAGTTCCAGGACTACACGGGCCAACCCGCGCTCGTTCTAAATCGCCCCGGAGCGGGCGGCTTGCTGATGCACACGTGGATCACGACGAAGGCGCCCAAGGACGGCTACTCACTTGGCATCATGCAGAACACGATCGTGGGCGACTCGATGCTGCGCTCGGAGGGCAAATGGTCCTACAAGGACCTCGACAGCGTGGCGTACATCAACCACGAGCCGGTCGTGTGGCTCGCTTCTGCGACGGGACGCTTCAAGGACAAGTCATTGGCGGACATCCTGAAAGAAGCGAAGAAGAGCCCACAGTCGGTGAGCATAGGCGTGGTGTCCGATACGCTCCTGCAGAACATCGCCGACCAGGTTGAGCTGGCCAGCGGGACGGAGCTGAACAAGATTCCATTCCAGGGCGGCGCGCCGGCACTGCACGCCTTGATGGGCGACCAAATCGACCTGACGTTTGGCTTCTTTGCCGAATTCCGCGGCTCATTGAGCAGGGTGCGTCCAGTGGCCGTCGCGAGCGCCGCTCCCGTCGCCACCCTTCCCGCAACGCCCACCTTCGACTCGATATTGGGAACGCAGGACGTGCAATGGATGGTCTGGCGCTATGTCGCGATGCCCAAGGGCGTCCCGCCCGCTCGACGGGCATGGCTCGCCGCGGCATTTGCTGAAGTACTTAACGACCCGGAGCTCCTGGCGGAATTCAAGCGTCGCGGCGCGCTGACCGACCGCGCCAATTTCCGGACGTCCGAACAGGTGAGCGCCGAACTCGACAGGCTCGCGGAAAGCGAGCGTCGCTTCTACATTAAAGTCGGGCGAATCAAGCCCTGAGCGTGCCCGCCTCGACCTCCAACTCATACCTCGCCATGACCGACTCAACGATAGCCAAGCACGCCACGCGACCCCCGAAGATCTTCATCTGTTACGACCATGCGCTCGACGCGGTTCTCGACCCCATCGCATCGCAACTCGGCGCCTTGGGTGCCGAAGTGATACGCGGACCGAAGAGCGTGCCTGGAAGCGTCATCGACTACCAAGGCGACGACTTGCGCATTTTCGATGACGTGGATGCCGCGATGTTCAGCTCCCGCTCGCGTTGCACGAGCGAGGTCTTGCGGTCGGCGCCGAGGTTGCGGGCAGTCATCGCGCCAACGGTCGGCGTCGAAACCATCGACGTGACTGCCGCCAGCAAGATGGGCATCATCGTCGGCAACGGCGCAAACCCGGAGAACTCCACCTCCATGGCCGAGGCCGCGATCATGCTGATGCTGAATCTCATGTACGGACTGCGCACGACCGAAGAGATCCTGCGGCAGTCCAGGCCACGGCCCAAGCTGGACGAAATGCATGCGCGCTCCATTCGCGGAGCGACGGTCGGCATCGTCGGCCTCGGCAATATCGGCCGCGCGGTCGCCGAGCGATTGGCACCGTTTGGTGCAAACCTGATCGCTTACAGCCCGCGCGCGGACAGGGATAACGTGCCCGCTGGCGTGCGTCTGGTTGGCTTCGAGGAACTGATGAGAACCGCCGACATCGTTGGCGTGTTCGTGGCGGTGACCGCGGAGAATCGGGGACTGATCAGCGAAGGGGCACTGCGCTGGATGAAGCCGACCTCGTTCCTGGTCAATGTCGCGCGTGGCGACGCCGTGGACGAATCGGCGCTTGCCCGCGCGCTCCAGGAAGGCTGGATCGCAGGCGCGGCGCTCGACACCTTCGTCAAGGAGCCCCTGCCCGCCGACAGTCCTTTGAGGGCGTTGAAGAATGCGATCCTCACACCGCACCTGGTGGGAATGACGCGCGACGCAATCCACGCCATCCCCGGTACGGCCATCGAGAACTTCCGCCGCGTGCTCAATGGCCGGCTCCCGGTGTACTGCAAGAACCCCGAGGCGCAGGCGCGGTGGCAAGACCGGCTCCGTGGAATGACACCATACATATTGCCGAAGGGCTTGCTCGAAGCTTGAGGCTTCCGGGAACCGCGCACCAGCGCGGCGCCCGAGCTTCACTCACCCGGCTTGATGCGGGCATCCTTGATCAGCTTGCCCATGGCCGCCACTTCGTCACGGACCGATTGATTGAAGCGTGCGGCACTGATCGGCATCGGTTCCACACCCATGCCAAGCAAGGTATCCCTCACGGCCGGCACGGCAATGCTCTGGCCGAGGCCCGCGGCCAATCGGTCCAGGATCAAGGGTGGCGTGCGCGCGGAGGCGAACAGAGCGACCCAGGAGCTGTAGGCAGCCTCGGGAAAGCCGGCTTCAGTCATGGACGGCACGTTGGGCAACAGCGATGACCGTGCGGCGGGGCCGACTGCGAGTGCCTGGATGCGACCACTCTTCACCAGGGGCAGCGCGTTGGGCGCCGCAAGAAAAACCCAGTCGAGCCGGCCCGCAATCAGCTCGGTCACGGCCTCCGGTGCGCCTCGAAACGGGATGTGCACGACATCCATCCCTGTGGCGGATGCAAGCTTGGCGCTGTTCAGGTGGGATCCAGACCCTGCGCCGCCTGAACCGTAATTCAGCTTTCCGGGCTGCGCCCTGGCGCGCGCAACGACGTCGGCGACCGAAGCGTAGCCCTTGTCTGGGTTCGTCACCATGACGAACATGGAAGACCCCAATGGACCGATCGCGGTGATGTCGCGAAGGGTGTCGTAGGGCAAGTGGGGATAGAACGCAGGGTTGACCGCGTGCGCCGATGACGCGGCGAGCAAGGTGTAGCCATCCGCGGGGGCCGTAACGAGCTGCCCTGTCGCGATGGATCCGCCGGCGCCGGGTCGGTTCTCGACGATCACGCCTTGTGCGTTGAGCTGGCGGGCGAGCTCGGGTGCGACTGCGCGTGCTACCAGGTCCGGGCCGCCGCCGGCCGACACGCCGCAAAGCAATCGGATCACCTTGTCCCTGGGCCACCCGCCCGCCTGCGCGAAGGCCGGCGTGGCACTCGCGGAAACCAGCCAGGCTCCGACAGCGACTCCCGCCTGCCGTCGGTTCATTTCATGAGCGCGTGTTCGGTTCATCCGGGTGCCTTTCTGTGTGCGGGGGCGTATCGAAAACGGCGCGATTGTCGTCTTGGTCCGCTCCGCAGGGCAATGGAGAAGTTCTCTCGTGGTCTTCATCAAACCTAAACACGGCGCGGGAGGCCGCCGTCGACGGGACAAACGCACGCGGGATGTTTAGAAATACTGAATGGATGCCGAATCATCTCGATTGAATCCGCTGACGACGCCGCTGAGAATCCGATGCATGCGTCAACCTGCAAACAACCTGATTTATCGACTCGTGACGGTGCTCGCCGCGACCTCTCTGCTGGCGTCTGCGCCGTTCGGCACCGCGCTAGCCCAGCCCTACCCAGCCAAGCCGGTCAAGCTGCTGGTGGGGTTCCCCGCCGGGCAGGCTTCGGACCTCGTCGCCCGGCTGCTGGCGGACGAGTTTCGGAAAGAGCTGGGCCAGCCCTTTGTCGTCGAGAACCGACCGGGCGCCGGGGCCACCACTGCCGCCGACCTCGTCGCCAAGTCGGCTCCTGACGGCTATACCCTGCTCGTGAGTTCGAGCGGTCCGCTGGCGGTCGCCCCGAGCCTGTATGCGCGCCTTCCCTACGACACCCTGGCGGACCTCGCGCCGGTGGCGCTGATCGTCTCCGCGCCTCAGGTGCTCGTCACCGCCGCCACCTCGACGACACGAACGTTCCAGGAAGTCCTTGCCAGCGCAAAACGCGCAGGCAACACGCTGAACTACGGCTCCAGCGGGAACGGTACGGCTAACCACCTGGCGATGGAGATGCTGCGCCAAGCCGGCGGCCTCCAAATGGTCCACGTGCCATACCGCGGCTCGGGACAGGCCATCACCGACGTGATCGGGGGCAGCGTCGACCTCATGATCGAGACGGCCACTGTGTCCGTTCCCCTGGTCAAGAGCGGAAAGCTGCGGGCATTGGCCGTCACCAGCACCCAACGGCTGCCCCAGTTGCCGGACGTGCCCACGATCGCCGAATCAGGTTTTCCGGGCTTCGAATCGGGTACCTGGATCATGCTGCTCGCGCCACGCGCAACTCCCAAGGCCGTGCTGGCACGGCTGCATCAGGTGACCGAACAGACACTGGGCGAGCCACGCGTGCGCGAGGCGCTCGCGGCCATGGGATCGACGCCGGTGATCGCGTCGCAGGCGGAGGCCGAGATCTATCTGCGAGCGGAGTCATCGAAGTGGGCCCGCGTGATCCGGGACGCCAGAATCCGGATCGAGTGAGGCAGTCGGCCCGCACATCGAGATGAAAAAAAAGGAGACACGATGACACCGTACCCAAATCGCATGACCCGACGGTCACTCCTCGCATTGCTGCTTGCGCCTGTCGCCGGGGGCGCGACCGGAGAGAGCGTCTGGCCGAAGTCAAAGCCGCTGCGTATCCTTGTTGGCTTTACGGCCGGAAGCGCTACCGACGTGATGGCGCGGGCGATCGCCCCGGACCTGGGCCGCCTGCTCGGCACGCCAGTGATTGTCGACAACAAGCCTGGCGCCGGCGGTGCAATTGCGACCGCGCAGATGGTGCAGGCGCCAGCCGACGGGTACACGATCGTGCTGAACTCTTCGGCGCACGCGGTGAATCCGTCCTTCAATCCGAACCTGCCTTTCGACACCCTCCGTGATGTGAGTGCGATCGGTCCGCTCGGATCCTCGCTCTTCGTGATGGTGGTGGCACCCGACCGGGGCTACCGCTCGGTCGCCGACCTGGTGGCCAAAGCCAGGGCGCAGCCGGGCAAACTCAACTACGGCTCAGGGGGAATTGGCACCGGATCGCACCTGAACTCCGCCAAGCTGGTTTCCGCTACGGGCATTGACGTCGTCCATGTGCCCTCGAAAGGAACGCCGGAAGCGATGATCGATACGATCGCCGGACGACTCGACTGGGTGTTCGCGCCCGCGCCCGCGGCGGTGCCGCTGATCCGCGAAGGCAAATTGCAGGCGCTGGCCGTCGGACCGGCCACGCGCTCGCTGGCCTTGCCTTCCACGCCATCCATGGCGGAGGCCGGCTTCCCGGAGGCCGCTTACGCGTCATGGGTCGGCCTGTTCGCCTCTTCGAAAACAGCCCGGCCGATCATCGACGCGCTGAGCAAGGCGCTGGCCGACGTCGTCAAGCTTCCCGCCGTCCAAGAGCGGCTGGTCGCGCTCGGAACCGAGCCGATGCCGATGAGCGCGGCGGAGTTTGACCGCTTCGTCGCGAGCGAGGTGAAAGCGATGCAGCATCTCGTCAAGGCCGCCCGGATCCAGCCCCAGCAGTAATTCGCGCTTTCGACGGGTACGTCTTGGCCGCCTGCTGATTCGGGCCGACAATGACCGCCATGAAGCGATCCCAGTTGCCGTTGACGGCCTTGCGCGCGTTTGAAGTGGCTGCGCGCCACCGCAACCTGCGCGCCGCATGCGAAGAGTTGAGCCTGACGCCAGGCGCCGTAAGCCAGCAGGTCCGGGTGCTGGAAGAGCGTCTGGGCGTCCCGCTTTTCGACAGGACGAACGGGAGGTACGAGCCCACGGACGTCGGTGCACGGCTCGCGTCGCGTCTGACCTTGTCGTTCAACGACCTGGAGGGAGCGGTGCGGGAAGTCGTGGATGACGCCGAGCCTCACCGGCTTCGCCTGAAACTCGCGCCCACCTTTGCCACGCGCTGGCTCGCGCCCCGGCTTGAAAGCTTCTTCTCGCACAACCGTGGGATCGACCTCGAAATCATGAGCATTGCCTCGACATCCGAGATCACCTTCGAGCAATGCGATTTCCTGGTGCAATTCGGCACTCCCCCCTGGCCGGATCTGGACGAAATCCTCTTGTTCCATGACGAACTGACCGTGGTGTGCAGCCCGCGCGTGGCGAATTCGCTCAAGCGGCCCCAGGACCTCGCCAAGCAGACGCTCCTGCACTCTTCATTTCGTCCGGACAACTGGCGGCAATGGTTCGAGTCCGCGGGGCTGGCCCTGGCCGGCGCGAACAAAGGACCGAAATTCCCGAACGCCCTGCTTGCAAGCGAAGCCGCAATCAGCGGCGCCGGCGTCGCCGTGATGCAGCGTGCCTATGTGCTCAACGACTTGGCCAACGGGCGGCTGGTCGAACCCCTGCAGCACCGCGCGCGATCGCCCAACGGCTACTACATGACGAGTTCGAGCCGGCGGCGCCGCGAGCGAAAGATCCGCGACTTCAGCCGGTGGATCCGCAGCCTTGTGGAAGGCAGCGTCAATCCGGCTTGATGTCGTTGGACTTGATGACCGCCGTCCATCGCGCGAGGTCCTGGCCGATCAACGCGCTCAACTCGGCCGGCGTGCCGGTCGCGACATCCAGGTTTTGCTGCGCGTAGGCCGCTCGCACTTCCTTGTCCTTCAGCGCCTGCTCGACGGCTCCCACCAGCTTGTCCATCACGGGTTTCGGTGTGCGGGCGGGCGCGAGCAGTGCATACCAGGCATCGAATGCAAAGCCCGGCAAGGTCTCACTCATCGCGGGCACCCCTGGCGCGAAGGCCGAGCGCTGCGCTGTGGACACCGCGATCCCGCGCAACTGACCTGAACGCAGGAACGGCAGGACGCTGGGCATGCTCCCGAACGTCATGGAGACCTGCCCGCTGATCACGTCCGTGGTTGCGGCGCCGGTCGTCTTGTAGGGAACGTGCTGGAGCTTCGTGCCCGCGGCCGTGTTGAACAGCACGCCCAGGATGTGGTTGGGGGTCCCGTTGCCGGGGGAGGAGTAGAAGAGGGGATCCCTCGCGGCATTGGCGTGCGCCACCAGCTCGCGCACGTTCTTTGCCGGCACCGTTGGATTCACGGCCAGCACGTAGGGCGTCGTCGCCACCAGACCGATCGGTGAAAAGTCGGAGACCGGATTGAAGTTTGGCTTGGCATACAGCGCCGGATTCACCGTGAGCATGCTCCCGAGGGCGAGCAGCAGGGTATAGCCGTCCGGGGCGGCGTGGGCGACCGACTCCGACGCGACGTTACCGCCAGCCCCCGGCCTGGACGCCACCACCACACCGACACCGAGCGATTTGCTCATTGACGCGGACAGCGTGCGTGCCACCGCATCGGCGGCTCCGCCGGTGGTGGGCGTCACGATGGTGATGGGCCGGTTGGGATATCCGGCGGTGTCCGGCTGAGCCTGGACCGAGGCGGCCAGCGCGCAGAGCGCGGCGATTGCGAGGCAACGAAGGGGTGTCATGCGAGTCTCCTGAACCTGTTGGACTGTCTGCGAATTGTTCGCGGAACACCCGCCGCGAGCCAAGTGAAACGATTTGACCGCCGTTTAGTTTTATTTCGGGGGTGGGCGGGCGACGACAAAGGCCGAGGCCCGCCACCGCTTTCAGAAAAGCTAAACGACCGGCAAAACATCTCCATTGAGCGGCGCCCCGCTCCCCGCCACACTTGCCGCATGCTTGAAACCACCTCCGACGTTCTTCCGCGCTTCGACGTTCTCGACCTCATGTCGATGACGGAGGACAGCCGCTACAAGTTCCTCACGGGATCGGTCGTGCCCCGGCCCATCGCCCTGGTGACCTCACTGAGTGAAGAGGGTGTGCTCAATGCCGCGCCGTTCAGCCAATACGTGATCGTGTCGGTCACCCCGCCACTGCTGGCTTTCGTCGCGCACGATCTGCCGGGTGGGGCGAAAGACACGGTGCGCAACGTGCTAGCCACGAAGACATTCGTGATCAACAGCGTCACCGAGTCGATGGCCGAACAGGTGCAGCAATGCTCACAGCTGTATCCGCCGTCCGTGAGCGAGGTGGACGAAGTGGGCTTCACCACCGTGCCGTCTCTCCACATCCGGCCCGCCCGGATTGCGCAGTCGCCGCTGCAGTTCGAATGCCGTCTCGAGCGCACGGTCGAATTCGGCGGGACCGGCTCCCGCACCACGATGATCGTCGGCGAAGTGCTGGCTGTGCACAGCGCGGCTGGTGTGGTATCGGGTCACCGGGTGGACCATTCGCGCCTGAGCCCGCTGGGCCGGATTGCCGGACGGGCCTATTGCCGCACGGGGGAGGTGATCCATGTCTGACGCATTGGCTGGACTGCGCGTGCTCGATCTGTCGGATGCGAGCGGCCAATACTGCGGGAAGATGTTTTCGGATCTGGGCGCCGAGGTCATCCTGATCGAACCGCCCGACGGATCGCGTGTGCGGCGCCAGCCGCCCTGTTTCGAAGGCAGTGACGGCGCTAAACATAGTTTGGCATTCGCCTACTTCAACGCAGGCAAGAAAAGCGTGCGCATCGACCTGGACACCGCGCAAGGCCAGCAACAATTCAAGGAGCTCGTTGCCATGAGCGACCTGATCCTGGAGGCTGAGCCCCCGGGCCGCATGGCGGCGCGTGGCCTCGACTTCCATCGCCTTCACGCGCTGAAACCCTCGCTCGTGATGACCAGCATCACGCCCTTCGGCCAGTCCGGACCGTATGCCGGTTATGCAAGCGACGACCTCATTTTGCTGGCTGCCGGGGGCATGCTCTCCCTCGGCGGCTACCACGATTCGGCGCCCATCGCCGTCGCGGGCAATCACGCCTGGCTCGCGGCCGCGCAGTTTGCCGCGGTTGCCAGCATGACAGCCCTGCTCAGCAGCGATGGGGCAGGGCGATGCATGGGCAGGCACATCGACGTGTCAGTCCAGGAGTGCGTCGTCAAGGGCATGGAGAACGCAATCCAGTTCTATGACCTCGAGGGTGTCGTGCGCAAGCGCGAGGGCGGCAAACCGCGCTGGGCCGGTACCGGCGTGTTCGACTGCCAGGATGGACAGGTCTACCTGATGGCGGGCGGCATCGTGCCCGACCGGTTCCGCGAGGCATGCGTGCGCTGGATGATGGAGGACGGCGTCCAGGGCGCGGAAGTCATGCTCCAGCCTGAGTGGGCCAGCCAGGATTTCCAGATGACGGATGCCGCGCGCGCGCACTTCGCCGGCTGTTTCGGACCGTTCGCGCGCGAGCGCACGAAGCAAGCGCTGTACAGCGAGGCGCAGGCGCGCCGCATCCCCTTGTGCCCCATCAACTCTCCGGCCGATCTGATCAACTCCACCCAACTGCTTGCCCGTGGTCACTTCGTGGAGATGATGGACCCGTTGATTGGCAAGCCCGTCCAGATGCCTGGCGCGCCGTATCACCTGTCCGCCACGCCTTGGCGCTCGCGCGGCCCCGCGCCAAGCGTGGGAGAACACGATGACTTGCTCGCAGAATTTGCACAGGAGCTGACGGCATGAACGCACTGCCCCTCGCTGGCGTCCGGATCGCCGACTTCACTTGGATCGGCGCCGGCTCGTTCACGACCAAGATGTTCTCGGACTTTGGCGCGGACGTCATCAAGATCGAGAGCCAGCAACGGCTCGACAGCCTGCGAATCAGCCGGCCCTTCAAGGATGGTAAGCAGGGAGTCAACCGTAGCGGCTACTTCTCCGAGCGCAACAGCAACAAGCGAAGCATCACGCTGAACCTGAAGGACGAACGCGGCCAGGCGATCGCCAGGCGGCTCATCCAGCGCAGCGACATCGTGGCGAACAACTTCACCCCCGGAACCATGGAGAAGTTCGGCCTCGGCTATGACGCCGTGCGCGCGATCAAGCCGGAGATCATCTATCTCGCAATGTCGATGCAAGGTGCCACCGGTCCTGAAAGGGATTACCTGGGCTATGGGCTCACCATCGGCGCGCTGACCGGGCTGCAGTTCCTGTCGGGCCTGCCCGGGCGCGAGCCGGCAGGGACCGGTACGAATTACCCGGATCACATTCCCAACCCCTGTCATGCCGCCTTCGCCGTGCTGGCTGCACTGCGGCACCTGCGGCGCACCGGGGAAGGGCAATTCATCGACGTGGCCCAAACGGAGCCAACGGTCTCGCTCCTGGGTCCCTCGGTGCTCGACTTCACCGTGAACGACCGCGTTCAGGTGCGCAGCGGCAACGAACGCGAGCACGCCTGCCCGCATGGGGTGTATCCATGCACCGGCGACGACCGGTGGATTGCGATTTCCGTGTCGTCGGACTCGCAGTGGCGCGCCTTGCTGCAGGTACTAGGTTCTGCGCAGGAGTTGGAGAGCCTCGCAGGCGCATCCCTGCAGGATCGCCGGCGTGAAGCGGCAAGGATCGACGAGGGCATCGCGGCAGTCACCCGGGGGCGCTCCGCGGAGGAGCTGATGGAGACACTGCAGCGTGCGGGCGTGCCCGCCAGCGTGGTCCGCAACGCACGGGATCTGGTCGAAGACGATGCTCAACTTCGGCATCGTCAGCACTGGGTGAGCCTCGACCACGCCGAGATGGGTCGAACCCTCTACGGCGCGCCGCCGTACCGGATGAGCGACGTCGGACAAGTGCCGACGCGGGCTGCGCCGCTGCTCGGCGAACACACCGACGAGGTTCTGGGCAGTTTGCTCGACCTCGCCGCAGAGGAGATCGATACGCTGCGCACGGAGGGCGTCCTGACATGACCGCCGCTGCTCAGCAGATCGCGAGGTTCGCATCGGAATTCCGCCCTTCGTCGCTGTCCGCAGCTCACCTGGAGGCCTGCGGCAGGGCGATGGCCGACACCTTCGCAGTGGCGATTGCCGCCCGTGGCGAGCGGCCCGTCGAATGCGCGTTGCGCTATGCGCGCGGCCAGGGATCGGGCGGTCCTGCGCGGCTCTGGGGAACGGCCCTCGACGCGTCGGTCGAGGGGGCAGCGCTTTTCAACGGCATCGCGGCCCATGCGCTCGACTATGACGACGCCAGCTCTCCGATGTGCGGCCACCCCAGCGTCGTCCTTCTGCCTGCGCTCGTCGCATTGGGACAGGCCCGAGCCGTGACCGGTCCGCAACTCGCCGCAGCCTACGTCGCAGGATTTGAGGTGGCCTGCCGGCTGGGACGAGGTCTGGACCAGACGCACTATGACCGCGGCTGGCACATGACGGCCACCGTCGGCACGGTAGCGAGCGCGGTGGCCTGCGGCAACCTGCTCCGCCTCGATCAGTCCCGCATCACGCATGCGATCGGATTCGCCGTCGCGCAAGCCGCCGGCACCCGTGCGAGTTTCGGAACCGATGCGAAGTCGTTCCAAGCCGGATATGCCGCCGCCAGTGGCGCCCGCGCGGCCCTGCTTGCCGAGGCAGGACTCACGGCGGCAGGAGACGCGCTGGACGGCAAGGCCGGCTTCACAGCGCTGTACTCGGCGGGCGAGGAGCTCGCAGACAGCTTCGCGTCGATCGGGCACGAACCGCTGGAGATCGACCGCAGCGGAATCGAAGTCAAGAAGTACCCTGCGTGCTACGCGGTGCATCGCGCGCTGGATGGGATGTTCGACCTTCGCGATGCGCACCGGTTCACGGCCGATGCCGTGTCCGAGATCCAGGTGGAGACCAGTTACGGCGCGCTGGCTCCACTGATCAAGCAGCAGCCGACCAACGCGACCGAGGCGCGATTCAGCATGCAGTACGCGCTGGCGGCCGCGCTGGTTGACGGCGAGATCTCGCTGCAGTCCTTTTCAGACGACGCGATACGGCGGCCCGCCATTCAAGCTTTGATGCCCAGGATCACGGCGCGCGAGCAGCACGGGACGATGACGCCGCGCTGGGCCACCCTGGAAGTGAAGACGGCCGAGGGGCAACGTTGGAGCACGCGGGTCGAGACACTTCGCGGCGCCCCCGAAAAGCCGCTGACTCACCAACAGCTCCAGGCAAAGGTTGCTGACTGCCTGCGATGGGGAAATAGCGCGCTCGAGGCCCCCGTCCTGATGAAGCGCGCCCTGTCTCTGGACATTCTCCAGTCCGCGTTTCTCGCGGCCTGACCCCTTCCCACTCTCCACCATCATGACCCTCCTCATCGAAATTTCCGAGCGGATCGCAACCGTGACGCTCAACCGGCCGGAAGCCCTCAACTCGCTCGACCCCGAGACGCTCGTCGAGCTCAACGAAGCGTTTCCGCGTCTCGACCAGAATGACGATGTGCGAGTCGTCATCCTGACGGGAAGCGGCGACAAGGCGTTTTGTACCGGTTCTGACCTGAAGAAAACCATGCCGCCCGCCGAAAGCGTCGCGCAGCTGACGTTCGGCCGCAAGTTGCCTTACTACCCCTTCGCCGGACTCGATATCGAGAAGCCCATCGTGTGCGCAGTGAATGGCTATGCGCTCGCGGGCGGAATGGAGTTGGCCTTGCTCAGCGATGTGCGTGTCGCCGCGTCGAACGCGGAGTTCGGCCAGTCGGAGGTTCGCGTTGGGAGCATTCCGGCAGCGGGCGGCACCCAGCGCCTGCCCCGGCTGATCGGCCGGTCAGACGCCATGCTCATGATGCTGACCGGCGACCGCATCGACGCCGCAGCGGCCCTGCGACTCGGTCTGGTCAGCGCCGTGGTGGAGCCCGAGGCGCTGCAGGCGCATGCGCGTGCCATTGCGCGTCGCATGGCGGAGAACGCGCCCCTGTCCGTGCGCGCGATCAAGCGCCTGGTTCGAGACGGGATGGATGAGGACCTCGAGGCGGCCATCCGCCGCGAACAGTATGTGCTGGGGGTGCTGCGAGACACGCAGGACCGGATCGAAGGCCGCCGCGCGTTCCAGGAGCGCCGACCGCCGGTGTACCAGGGCCGATGAACATGCGCGAGTCCGGCAAGCCCGCCACGCGGAGCATCGAAGTCGAATTGGGCGAGGGCGGGGTCGCCATGATCACGATCAACAGGCCGCACAAGCGAAACGCGTTGGACCGCGCCGCGAGAGGCGAGCTACGTGAAGCGCTGATCGCCACGTCGGACGGAGGGTTCCGGTGCGTGATCGTCACGGGCACGGGCGCATCCTTCTGTTCCGGCGTGGACTTGAAGGAATACGCGGCCGATCGCGCAAGCCATGTGACGGAGGAACCGGCGACCGACTGGACGGAGATCAACCTGGCCATCCGCTCACACCCGGCGGTATTCATCAGCGCGGTCAACGGTGTGGCGCTGGGGGGCGGCGTGACGCTCCTCGGCGTGTGCGATCTCGCGCTGGCGGCAGACGACGCAATCATCGGGCTGCCCGAGGTGTCGTTCGGCGCGTTTCCGCAGCTCTCTGGCCCTGCCGCCCAATTCCACCTCACGCCAAAGAGGGCGGCGTGGCTAGCCCTCACGGCCGACCAGATCGACGGCGCCACCGCGGCACAGTGGGGGCTCGTGAACGAGTCGCTGCCGGCCGATCGTCTCATTGCGCGAGCGCGTGAAATCGCGGCGCGGATCGCGGCTTTCAAGCCGGAGGTTCTCTCGAAAACAAAGTCGGCGCTTGACGATATGCCGGGCATGACGCGCCCGTGGCGCCAGGCATTCGAGCGTGGACTGCGGGTGAACGACGAATTGCGGCATGGAATCCCGGCTCGCTAAGGAAACGCGATGAAATTTTCTCTTCGTGCTGCGTGCACGTCCTTGATGCTGGCCACGGCGGCGTGCTCTGCGGCGCATGCGGCGGACCGGCCATACCCCGAGCGACCGGTGCGCCTCGTGGTCCCGACGGCCGCGGGCGGGCCCACCGACTATGTGGCTAGACAGCTTGCCCAGCAACTGTCGACAAGCCTTCAGCAGCCGGTCGTCGTGCACAACATTCCTGGCGCCTCGGGCGTTCTCGGGGCGGCCGAAGTGGCGCGTGACAAGCCCGATGGTTACACCCTGCTCTTCACGCTGAACACACCCATCACGCTTGTTCCGGCCACAGGAAAAAAACTGGGTTACGACGTTAAACGCGATCTCGTGCCACTCGCACATATCGCGAGCACCCCTCTGGTCCTGTATGTCGGGTCCGCGCTCCAGATCAACAGTTTCGATCAGTTCGTCACCCGCGCACGCCAGCGGAAGGGGAGTGTGAGCTATGGCTTTCCGGGAACGGGATCTTCCTTCCATATCCTGGGCGAGTACCTGAACAAGACCCTGGCTCTCGATCTGGTCGCGGTGCCGTACAAGGGCGCGGCGCCTATGCTCAATGACCTCGTGGGTGGCCAGCTGTCCGCGGGAATCAATGACATCGGCGTCACGGCCCCGTTCGTTAAGTCCGGAAAACTACGTGCCTTGGCCGTGACTGGCGAGCGCCGATCGCCCGCCGCGCCGGACATTCCCACTTTCGGCGAACTGGGCATTGCGCACGTCGAGCGCCTTTCGCCCTGGTGGGGCGTGTTCGCTCGCGCAGGCACGCCGGAGCAGATTGTTGCCAAGGTCTCGCAGGAAGTGGTGAAGGCAATGAACGATCCCGCGCTGCGCGCCCGCCTTGCCGAGTCCGGCTACGAGGTGACGGGCTGGGGGCCGGTAGCCACCGCGCGCGCCATCGACGAGGAGATGATCCGGTGGCGCGAAATCCTGTCGCAGTTGGGCGACCTGAAATTCGAATAAGGAGACGAGATCGTGAATACAACCATCTGCACCTCGCGACGGGCGTTGCTTGCTGCTTCGCTCGTCGGGGGGATCATACCGGCGAAGCTGCTCGCCGAAGAAGCGCCCTGGCCCAAGGCGCGGACGCTTCGCATCCTCAACGGATTCACCGCCGGGAGCGCGACCGACGTCGTCGCAAGGGCCGTCGCACCTGCGCTCGCAGAAGCGCTGGGCGCGCATTCCATCATCGTAGACAACAAGCCGGGCGCGGGCGGCTCTATCGCCGCCGGCATGCTGGTGGCGGCCCCTTCCGACGGCTACACCTTCCTCGTGACGTCATCCGCCCACGCGATCAACCCCTCCTTCTATCCCAGGTTGGCATATGACACGCTGCGTGACATCACCGCTGTGGGTCCGATCGGCTCGTCGATGTTCATCATGGTGACTTCGCCATCGAAAAAGTTCCACAGCGTGAAGGATGTCGTCGAGGCTGCCAAGCAACAGCCCGGCAAGTTGAACTATGGCTCAGGCGGCGTGGGATCCGGGTCGCACCTGAACAGCGCGAAGCTGGTGGTCACGACGGGGATGGATGTCGTTCACGTGCCGTTCAAAGGAACCACGGAGGCCCTGTCCGACACCGTGGCAGGACGGATGGACTGGATGTTCGCGCCTATCCCCGCGGCGGTCTCGCTGATCAAGAGTGGCCGGCTGCGGGCACTGGCCGTAGGACCATCTGAGCGCTCTGCGATTCTTCCCGATGTGCCATCCATGTCGGAGGCCGGCTTCCCGGCCGCGAGCTATTCCTCCTGGGTGGGGATGTTTGCTTCATCGAAAACACCGGCCCCTATCCTGGAAAAAGCGAGCGCGGCACTTGCGCAGGTCGTGGCGCAGCCTGCCTTGCGCGAGCAACTGTTCAAGATGGGGACTGAACCCATGTCCATGAACGCCGCGCAATTCAACCGCTTCGTCCGCGACGAAGTTGCGGCGATGGCGACGCTCGTGCGGGCCACCGGAATCAAGGTCAACGATTAATCCAAAGGAAACAGCATGGACCAAGTCAGGATCGCGGGCGTCGGACAGACGCCCTTCGGCAAGTATCTCGGCGTCGGCGTGCGAACGATGGCCGAACAGGCGCTCGATGCGGCGCTGCTCGATGCACAGATGGAGGTGGGCCGCATCGGCGCCGTCTACTTCGCCAATGCGTTGTCCGGCCTCATCACGGGGCAGGAAACCATCCGCGGCCAGGTGGCGCTGCGCCACACCGGGCTGATGGGCAAGCCCATCATCAATGTGGACAACGCCTGCGCTTCAGGCTCGACGGCGCTCCATCTCGCCTGGTCCGCCGTCGCGAGCGGGCAGGTCGATGTTGCATTGGCCATCGGCAGCGAGCAGCTCACGCACGCCGACAAGGCCGTCACGTTCGCCGCCTACGCGTCCGGCGTCGATGTGGAGGAGCGCGAAGCGCAGGACAGGCACGCGCCCAGCGACCGGTCCGTCTTCATGGACATCTATGCCGAGCGCACACGACGCTACATGCAGCGCAGCGGCGCGACGCCGCGAGACTTCGCGATGATCACTGTCAAGAGCCGCCAGGCCGCGAGCCTGAATCCACTGGCGCAGTTCCGCACGCCCACCACCATCGAGGAAGTGCTTTCCGCGCGAATGGTGAGTGAGCCGCTCACCTTGCCAATGTGTTCGCCCATCGCCGACGGTGCGGCGGCCGTGATCCTGGTCCGCGGCGCCGCTTCTGCCGCGAGCCGCCGCAGTGTCTACGTGCGCAGCAGCACGCTTGTTTCCGCCAACGCGGATGGCGTCGATCCGGTGTGCGCCGTGCGTGCCGCCAACGGCGCCTACGAAAAAGCGGGCATCGGTCCCCACGATATCCACGTCGCCGAAGTGCATGATGCATCGGCACCCGCGGAGATCATGCTGTACGAGCACCTCGGCTTCGCGGGCCGCAATGAAGGCGTTCGCCTTGTGCGCGACGGCGTCACCTCTGTCGGCGGCTCGCTGCCAGTGAACCCGGGCGGCGGGCTTCTGAGCCGGGGCCACCCGGTTGGCGCCACGGGACTCGCGCAGATCGTCGAACTCACGACCCAGCTGCGCGGGGAAGCCGGGGCGCGCCAGCGACATGGCGCCAAGGTTGCACTGGCGGAATGCTCGGGTGGCAACCTGGGCCTGGACTCCGCGGTTGCCGCCGTCACGATCCTCAGTGTCTGAGGGGCAACGTCATGCGATGCTGCGCACCACCCCGCCGTCGACCCGCAGGGCGGCACCCGTGGTCGCCACGGCTTGGGGGGATGCCAGATACACCACCATGTTCGCGACTTCGTCGGGGCTCGTGAATCGGCCCAGCAGCGATGTGGGACGCTGCGATTCGATGAACGATTTCTGGACCTGCTCGAGTGTCCTGCCTTCCTGCTTTGCGACCGGTTCGAGCCAGCCATTGAGGCTCTCGGAGGCGGTGGGGCCGGGGACGACGGCATTGACGGTCACTCCACTGCCGGCCACCAGTTCGGCCAGGCCGCGCGAGACTGCGAGCTGGGCCGTTTTGGTCATGCCGTAGTCGATCATGTCCTTGGGAATGTTCAGGGCCGATTCGCTGCTGATGAACACAACGCGGCCCCAACCCTTGCTGACCATGCGGGGCAGGTAATGTCGCGCGAGACGCACGCCGCTCATCACGTTGAAGTCGAACAGGTGCAACCAGTCTCCATCGGTGAGTTCCTGGAAGGGCTTCAGGTTGGCGGTGCCGAGGTTGTTGACGAGGATGTCGGCGTGTTCGACGCCGGCTGTGAGGGCGGCGGCCCCCTCGGGGGTGCCCAGATCGGCGGCAACCCCGTCAAGCTGCGCGTCCGGCTGCCCTGCGCGGATATTCTCGATCGCCGCCTGCACACGCGCCTCTGTGCGGCCGGTGATGACAACCCGTGCGCCGGCGGCAGCCAGGCCCCGCGCAATCGCCAGGCCGATTCCTGCAGTGGAGCCGGTCACCACAGCCAATTTTCCGTTCAGTTCGATCTTCATTTGTTTGCCTTTCTGTGTTCGAAACAAGGGTTAGCGGAGAAGGCAAGTGTTGAGCGTCGGAGGCGTCCGGTGAAGGCAGGCGAGGCTCATATCGCCTATGCTTCTGGCGCATGAATCCGAAGCCCATCGACAGGGGAGCCGACCGTGCAACGGGCAAGTTGTTGTGGATGGCCTGCTTCGTCAGGGCCGTCGAGACGGGTAGCTTTTCCGCCACCGCGCGAGAGTTGGGCATCGGGCAGCCGAATGTCAGCCGGCACATCACCGCATTGGAGGATCATCTCGGCATTCGACTCTTCCAACGGACGACCCGAAAATTATTGCTCACCGCCGAGGGCGAGCGCTACTACGTTGATGCGCGCCTTGCATTGGAAGCCGTGGAGGAAGCGGACTCCGCCGCACGCGGAGACGATGAACCGAGAGGCCTGTTGCGGGTCAGCTGTTCTGTTCTGGTGGGTCGACTGCATGTACAGCCCCTTGTAGCGCCCCTCCTAACGCGTTATCCGGAGCTGGAGATCGAACTGCATTTGTCGGACGATTACGTGAATGTGGTCGAGGAGCGATTCGATATGGCAGTACGCGTCGGCACCTTGAGGGACAGCATGCTGGTAGCGCGCAAGGTCGGCATTTCAGAGCGCGCGGTATTCGCCAGCGCCGAATACCTGCGAGCGAGGGCGGAACCCGCGACGCCGACAGAACTGTTGCACCACGACTGCATCCTCCACACGCAGTTGGCAACGGGCAGCCTGTGGCCTTTTCAAGGATGCGAAATAAGCGTACAAGGCCGCTATCGGCTCAATCACCACGAAGCCATCCTCAACGCTGTACGTGACGGCCTGGGCATCGGACTGGCGCCCGTATGGATATTCGAAGATGACCTGCGCGCCGGGCGTGTGAAGGCGCTCTTGCGCGACTATCCGCTTCCGGGCGCCGACATCAACCTGCTGTACCCGACGAGGAGGCTGATGCCCGCGCGGACGCGGGTCATGCTTGACGCGATCACCCGAGCATTCTCTGGAAATGCATCCATGCAGCCGGGCTATCTATCCCGTCTGTTCGAGTCTGATCGAGTCTGAAGCCTAGCCCTGACAGAGTAATCAATGGACCGCACTGCGGGGACGACGTGCGCCGCGCGTTCGTGACGTGCGCTATGGGTCGAAACCTGCCGTATCCTGCCGACATGGACCCCTTCAACCTCCAGCGATTCGTCGACGCACAAGCGCCGGTGTGGGACCGCGTGCTGATGGAACTCGCTGAGGCGTCGAAGCGCACGCACTGGATGTGGTTCGTCTTCCCGCAGCTTGCGGCGCTCGGCCGCAGCGGCAGCGCGAAGTTCTACGGGATCAGCGGCGCCGACGAAGCACGCGCGTACCTCGCGCACCCGCTGCTCGGCCCGCGCCTGCTCGAGTGCTGCGAGTTGCTGTTGACGGCGGGCGAGCGGTCCGCGCAAGACATCTTCGGTGACGTCGACGCGATGAAGCTGCGCTCGTGCCTCACCCTGTTCGATGCCGCGTCTTCAGCACCGGTTTTCGCGCAGTGCCTCGCCCGCTTCTTCGACGGCGAGCGCGATCCGCTGACTACCCGCTCGCTCGCGCCGCTCAGGCCAGACCCTGCTTGAAGGTCTCCAGCATGCGCGCCCACGCGCGCTCGGATTGCGCGGCGTCGTAGACCTGCGAGTCCGGCGGGCACCAGCCGTGCGCGGCCGGGTACACCTCCACCTCGGACGGCAGCTTCGCGGCGTCGAGCGCGGCACGCAGCGCGACCTTCGCCTCGGGATCGCGCTTGTCGTCGTTCTCGGCCACCGCAATCAGGTAGCGCGCCTTCGTCTGGCCCACAAGGCGATGCGGGCTGTCGGGCGCGGGGGTCACCATGGCAGCGCCATGGAAGGTGCCGACGGCGCCTACGCGGCCAGGGGCCGCCGTGGCGGTGCGCACGGCGATCGGGCCGCCCATGCAGTAACCGGTGGTGCCGATCTTGCGCGCCTTGTCCACCTCGGCCCGCGTATCGAGCCATGCGACGAAGGCCTTGCCGTCGGCCAGGTGCATGGCGGGGGTCAGGGCCTGCATCAGCGGCATCACCTCGGCGATCGGCGTGTTGCCGGCCTGCGACGCGGTGGGCGCCTTCTTCTGCCGGTAGAACGGGTTCACCACCAGCACGCTGTACCCCGACTCGGCGAGGCGCCGGCCCATCTGCCGGAAGGCGGGACGCAAGCCGAAGATGTCGGGCCACACCAGCACGCCGGGCGCCGGGCCCGCGGTGGGCGCGACGAAGTACGCGTCGCACGTGCCGTCGGGCGTGGTGATCGTCACTTCATGTTCCGACACCGCTACCGCATTCGCGACGCGCGGCAGCACCGTCAGCATGCCTGCGGACGCCGCCCACGCAGCGAAATCGCGGCGGGTGTATTTTTTGAGTTCATCCTGATCGTTCACATCGCACATGGTTGAGCACCTCATGAAAAACGGACGCACAGTATGCCTCCTCCAATTGGAGGAGGTGGCGCCGCCAAAACGCAGTTTTGGGGGTGAAGGCGCGTTGACGGTCGCGTTTCCCACTTCTAGACTGCGCTCATTTCCCAACGGGAGGGATCCATGCGCGAGAGCAAGACCACCGGCGGACTCAAAGTCTTCGCCGTCTCCGGAACCTATGTCGTACTTCTGGGCTTCCATCTGGACAAGGCGGCATGCGCGGGACTGCTCGGCTTCTCCATCCACCGCGTGGACCATACCGAAAACGAGGCGTACTACCTCGAAGGCATGAAGTGCTTCGCGGCGACCGATCCCCAGCTCGCAAGCGGCTCGCAGTACTCCACGCGCGACCATCCCGTGCAGAGCTTCCAGTGGGCCGACTACACCGCCAAGCCGGGGCACGATTACACATACACGGTCACGGCCCTGAAAGGAAGCCCGGAGCACCTCACGCCGCACGCCACGACGGCAGTCAGCCTGCGAACGGAAAGCCCGGAGGACGGCGACCACGACATCTACTTCAACCGTGGCGTGGCCGTATCGCAGGCGTATGCGCGGCGCTTCGGCAACCGGCCGCCGGACAAGGTGCCGAATCGGCAAGCCTTCATCTGGCTGTCGAGAGGGCTCAACGAAGCGCTGGAGGAATTCGTCTCATCCTGCGAGGCAGGCAGGCATTCCCTGCGCATCGCGGCCTATGAGTTCAACTATGCGCCCTTCCTGCAGCTGCTCAGGGCGACTCACAAGCGCGGCGTGGACATCAAGATCGTCTACGACGCGCGCAGCGACAATCCCGGGGCCACCAATATCCAGGCGGTCGAGGACAACGGCCTCAAGCAGATCTGCAAGCAACGTACCGCGGGCGCGTCCTACATCTCGCACAACAAGTTCATCGTGAAGCTGGAGCACGATGAACCGGTGGAGGTCTGGACAGGCGGCACCAACTTTTCCGAGAACGGGATCTTCGGGCACTCCAACGTCGCGCATGTCGTGCAGGACAAGGACATCGCCGGGGCGTATCTCGCCTATTGGACGGCGCTGCACAAGGACCCGGAAATGGCTGCGATCAAGGACAAGGCCGAAACCGAATCTCCGTCGATCACCGGCAAGCCACCGAAGGGAACGTCGGTGATCTTCAGCCCGCGCACGAACCTCGAGATGCTGGACTGGTACGCCGACCTGGCAGCCAACGCAAAAGACGGCTTGTTCATGACATTTGCATTCGGGATGAATGACAGGTTCAAGGACTCCTACGAAAACGGTACCGCCCCATTTCGGCTCGCGCTCTTCGAGTCGTTGATCCGGGCCATGAAGGAAGGGCCGGAGAAGCAGGCCGAGCTCGCGAAGATGCAGGCCCTGCGCAACATGCCCCAAAACACCTTTGCCGTGGGTGCGTTCATCCAGACCAACGCGCTGGATGGCTGGGTGAAGGAGCGCTTGTCGGGTCTGAGCAAGAACGTGCGCTACATCCACAACAAGTTCATGCTGGTCGACCCGCTCGGCAGCGATCCGGTGGTGGTGGCGGGTTCGGCGAACTTCAGCGTGTCGTCGACCACCGAGAACGACGAAAACATGCTGATCGTCCGCGGCAACACACGAGTCGCAGATATCTACCTGGGCGAATTCATGCGGCTGTATACGCACCATGCCTTCCGGGAATCCCTGCAATGGCGCAAGCCGGACGAACCGGTGAAGCACCTGGAAACCGGAGACTGGTGGGCCGGCTACTTCGGTGACACGCCGCGGTCGGTGCGGCGGAAGTTCTTCGCCCGGGTGCAGCAGTAGCGCGGTGGGGCGACCCTTGGGATCGTTCCACCTCCGCAACGGTCCGATCCGCCTTCACCCCCTAGTGAACCGCGCCGCATTGCCCCAACATTCTGAGCATGAGCACATCCACACTCCAGCAAGCGCCCACCCCCGCCACGCAAGCCCAGCGCCGCGTGGTCCACCGCACGCTCGGCCGTGGCCACGGGCCCATCACGCGGCTCATGAGCCCGGGGGACCTGGGGCAGTACCTCAAGCCTTTCGTCTTCCTCGACATCTTCGACATGGACAGGCGCGGGCCGCCCGGGCCGCGCATGCCCATCCATCCGCACTCGGGCATCGCCACCGTGACGGTGCTGACGCAGGGCGCGCTGAATTTCGAAGACCCGGACGCCGGCACCGGCACGCTCGGATACGGCGGCGTCGAATGGATGCGCGCGAGCGCCGGCGTGTGGCATGGCCAGGAGACGTCGCCGGCGGACGTGCCGCGCATCCAGGGCTTCCAGCTGTGGGTCGCGCTGCCGCCCGAGCTGGAGAACGCGCAACCGCAAAGCCGCTACATCGAGGCGCGCGACATGCGCCGCGCCGGCCCGGCGCACGTGATCGTGGGCGAGTACGAGGGCGTGCGCAGCCCCGTGCCGGCATGGGACGGCCTCAACTACCTGCTGGTCACCTTGCGGGCCGGCGAGGCATGGACTTACCAGCCCCCGGCGGGGCACACGGTCGGCTGGCTCGCGATGGCATCGGGCACGTTGGACGCGGGCACGGCGCTGACGGGCGGTGAGATGGCCGTGTTCGAGCCGGGCGAGCAGCCGATCGCTCTCGCCAACTCGGGCGACGAAGACGCGGTGTTCGTGCTGGGCTCGGCCGTGCCGCATGCGCATGAGCTGCACCTGGGCAACTACTCCGTGCATACGAGCGCGCAGGCGCTCGCGGCGGGCGAGCGGCGCATCGGGGAGCTGTACGAGAAGATGCAGGCGGCGGGGGATAGGCGGACGGCGTCGGGGGCGATACCGGTGTATCGCTGACGCGTCGCGAGCGCGCCTTCGGGCGGGCGCTTGCGGCGCGGCCGGCCTACGACCGCGTAAGGTCCCGGCCAGAGGGCGCAAATCTTCAGGCAGTAAGAGCATCTCACCAGTGTCGTGAGCCTGCCATGTGTTGTCGTCACGATCTTCGTCACAAAGCGAACTGCAGCTCGCGCCTCGTCGAGCGACCCTGCGCGCAAGAGCCATTGAACTTGGCGCGCTCCAGTTTCTTATGTACAGTTTCCCGATCGCTGTCTTCGTTGGTTTGGCGCCAGATTAGCGTCCTTACGGGAGGGGTCAGATGGTTCGCTTCTATTCCGCATGGACGTGGGGACGCATCGTCGTTCTCGGGTTGGCCCTTGTGTTGCCAATAGTGCCGTTGCTGGCCGGGCCGCATTCGAATTCGCAGCGCTTCCTGGCCAAGGCAACGTCTCACCTGCAAGGGTCGCCATTGCGCGCGGGCTCGGAGCCCGGTTGTACTGGCACCAACGACATCCCGGGCAGGCTGAGCGCGTCTGTCGTGGGGACCACGGTAACGTTGCAATGGCTCGCTCCATTCGGCTGCACGCCCACGACATACTCCGTCCTTGTCGGTTCGAGCCCCAACCTCTCCAATCTTGCGAACATCTCGACCGGCAACTCGTCCACGACTTTCACGGCCAGCGGCGTCGCGGCAGGCATCTACTATGTTCGCGTTGCTGCGCAGTCCGGGGCTGTCCGGTCGACCCCCTCCAACGAAATCGCCGTTGCCGTCGGACTCACGTGCGAACTACCCGGGGCACCCCTCGCCTTGGCAGCAACGGCAACGGCGTCCACCGCTTCACTGGAGTGGGATCGACCTGTGGGACTTCCTACAAGCTACCTCATTGAAGCGGGTTCGGCACCGGGCCTCTCCAATCTAGTCACGCTCACCAGCATCGGGCAAGCCACGGGACTTTCAACCGCGGCACCCGCGGGAACCTACTACGTGCGTGTACGGGCGCGAAATGCCTGCGGAACCGGCGAGCCTTCTAACGAAGTGGTCGTCGTGGTAACCGCTCCAACCGCGGGTTCATCAGATTGGAACGGGTCGCTGATTCTGACGGGCAACCAGGTCATGGTAGTTTCTGCGGCGAGTTTCACGGTGCGAGGGCGAATCGAACTGCATGACGCCAGCATGTTGATCATCCGCGACAGCAGCTTCACCCACGCTGCGGACTATGCGGGCCAGTTCGATCTCTGGGCCTATGACGATTCCAAGGTGATCATCGAGCGGTCTACGGTCGATTCATCTGCCTACGTGAGTTGGCGCTTTTTCGACCGATCCATGCTGCAAATGACTCACGTCGTCAACCAGTCGGCGCTGTGGAGCGGTTTTCAGCAACGGGCGCGCGGCACCTATGCATACGTGACGCGTGCCTACGGCACCGGCGCCGAAGGAAGCTCTTTGCAGGTTCACCACGCCGGTGAATCTTTCATCGAACTGGTGTTTCCTCCCGGGGCAACTGTCGATGAGGCCCTCCCGGCCTCCACTGGCACCACGGCCTACCAATTTCCCGGTGCGGGCGAGATTGGCGTGCGCCATACGCTCGCAATGACCAGTGTTCCGTCATCCAAATGGGGCATCACCTACAACCCCGAAAGTAACATCACGATTCGCCAGACAACCGGGCTGGTGGTTACCATGAACATTCCCTCCACCTATAGTGGCCTGATGGCGCAATTCGATGGTCTGCGGGCGGGGCTGTACCGCGATCAAGTGTGGGACACCGGTGCGTCACGACTGCGGCTTGTCGAGACAACCACCTTGCCTTGGAGTCCCATCGTCGCAGGCAATAACGCGCTCATCATCACCAATTCGGAACTCGCAGACATCGCCAACGTGTATGACACCGCATCGGTGTTTATCGCAGATTCGACTCTGACACAGGTGCGCGCGCACAACCGGGTTCGCTACACGCTGGAACGGTCTTATGTGTCGGGGGACGTAGTGGCATCCGACGACAGCGTGATTACGATGACAGGTGGAGGGATAGGCGGGCGTCCTGTACGCGATCCGTCGGCGCAGATGGTGCTGAGTGGCGTTCTGACGCACAGCCCCGAAGTTGAATTCGGCTACATCACGAGCATCACGGCCCGGCAAGGCGAAGTTCTGTCCGGTGGCGCATCGCTCAAGGCAAGCTATTCGGGCACAGAACACTACACATCGATCGTTCGGGCGAACCGTGCCTTGGTGCCTCTGATACGCGGGCGAACTTATACGGCGAGCTTCGGTTACAGGATTCTCACGACCCCGAGCCAGGGTTTTGAGCTGACGTTCGCTTCATCCACCGCTTTCGCGCAAGGGGTGTATTTGCCTAGCCTCGTGATCAACGGGGCGCCGGGGACTACTGGCACCGGCACTCTCACAGTCACGCTTGGTGCTTATGACGACTATGAGGTGGGCCTGTCGATCGTCGGAACGGGGAGCATCCTGATTGATGATTTCAGGATCGCGGATTCTGTCACAGGCGTGATCGTGAACGAATCCGTTGAAACGATTCTTGCCGCGCCGTAATCTGCGGCGCGGGCTTTCTGTTGCTGATTCGTCACTGGCGCCGTGGTGATGGTCCTCGTCCGCCTCGTGGGTACAGTGGGAGGGGCTTATTCGTGCGTAAAGAAGGAACGATCGTCCGTTGGGACGACGCCAAAGGCTTCGGATTCATTCGCACCGGCGCGGGTGCGCAAGACGTGTTCGTGCACGTTCGCGACTTCCGCGCCGGCGGCGGCGAAGCACCGCGGCAGGGCCTGCGCGTGTCTTTCGAAGACATCCATGTCGGCGGCAAGGGGCCGCGCGCGATGGCAGTTCAACCGGCAGGCGCCCCGGCCGCAAGCCGGGCACGCAGTAGCGAGGCCCGCCCCCCATCCCCCGCACGCAAGCGGGCGTCAGCGCTTGCAGCCCCCACCTCGCCGTCCGGTGGCTGGTGGGCCCTGCTGCTGATGATCGCTTACGGATCAGGACTCGCTTGGCTTGTGTGGCAGAAGCTGGCGCCGTGGTGGGTGCTCCCCGCATCCATCGCCTTGAACTTCGCCACCTTCTTCGCCTACTGGCAAGACAAATATGCCGCGCAGAAAGGCCGCTGGCGCATCAAGGAGGACACGTTGCACCTGTGGAGCCTCGCGGGCGGGTGGGGCGGTGCCTGGTTCGCGCAGCAGGTCTTGCGCCACAAGTCCGTCAAGTCGAGCTTCCGCGCCGCCTACTGGGCGACCGTGTTGATGCACTGTGCAGCGGTGCTGGCGTTCTGGTGGTTCTCACGGAGCGCCTGAATTTCAGCGACGCCAACTTCGAGTGTTGTCGTTGGCGCCTCACGTACGATCCCGACCATGTTCGCTCTTGCCCTTGGGATCGTCGCTTCGCTGTTGGGCGCATTCTTCTTCGGCTTCGCCATCCTGTTTCTCATCCAGGGTCATGTTCAGGCGGCGCTCGGTGGCTTCGTGGTGGCCGCAGTTTTTGGGATGATGCTGTGGGCGCTTTGGGTCTCCAAAGCCCGGCCCCCGGTCCTCTCTTCAGTGGACCGCATCCACAAGCCTTTTGCGTTGATCAGGGACGTCTTGCGGGCGTATCCCGGGGCGGCCGGCAAAGTCGGTGCCGGTCTCATGATCCTGATCCTCTTGTTGGGCTTGGTGGGTTGGCTGGTGCGATGAAAATTGGTTGGAGCCATTCCTCCGAACTTTCGTGGGTACCTCCATGCGCCTGATGACTTCCCTTCTCGCCGTTGCAGCCTGTCTCGTCGCCTGCGGGGGAAATGACGCACATGAGGCAAGCACCACCATCGAGATGGCGGGCAAGCAATTGGCCGTCCAGGACGTGCTGGTGAACTGGGACACGTCGCCGCAGGGCTTTCCGCTTGGGCCGTGCCTGAACTTCATGGTCGTCAGCACGATCGCCGCCGATTCCGCTCCGTTTCCTGCGGGTGTGGTTCCAACGATTGCAACGGTCAACCACGAGGACGCGGCCCTTTGGTCTGGAAGCATCGTGGGGAGCGAAATCCTGGTCTCAGGAGACCGGGTTCGCGCCGTGACGCGCGGGTGCGCGCCGCCGGCCGTGGTGGAAGGCATGCCGCTCGACGTCGTCTTCCAGATGTCCGGGCCCAACGATGAGATTCAGTTTCTGGCTTCACCCGCAACCGCGTTGCGCAGGACGTTTTGATTGCATCGGCTCAAGGCGCCCGATGCCTGCGCGGCGCCGTCAATCTCCTCGAAGAGCGTTACAAATCGTTCGACATCACGCGACCGATAGCGAGCAGTATCCCAATTGATACCCCGTTGATGCGGCCCGCCATTGCCCTCACCCAATCGTTCTATCAGCGTATGAATACAACCTTCACTGCCCGGGTACGTCGTGGTCTGGGCCGACTGGCTCAACTGGTTCTCTTGCCAGCCGTTCTGGCCTATGGGCTCGCCGCGCCGTCCGCGAAAGCATCAGTGGCCGCGCCGCCCGTCATCTACATTCAGGCGATAGATCCGGTTCTGGCGGGGCTCAATGGAGCGCCGGTTTTCACGTGGAGAACCGATGGCCGCCCGTTGCAATTCGGTGGCGGTGTGGATCGAACTCATACGGGGTTCCCCCCGGTCGATGTGTATTTCGGAGTGATGATTCCGGGCGGCCGCCTCTTTACTTGGACCCCCGGAACTGGGAGTGAACCGAACTTGCGGGAGGGACTGTTTCCGGCTGGGCAGGGTATCACTGCCATCCAGATATCCACCCGGGACTTGCTCGGAGCCAGTCCCCAGCGGCCGTTCTCATCAGCCGACCCGCTCGGTGTTTATTCAATCTTCTTGTTCCTGACGTCTCCAGGAGCCGACCCGCGTGACGCGCGCGGATGGTACGGCGCCAGCATGTCGCCGCTCGTGATCACCAACTGATCCATCATCGGGTGACTGCGCTACTCCGGCGCCGTCAGCCACTCCAGTTGACCTGGGTCAACTGCCTGCACGGGCCATCGCTTTAACGTGCAGCCTGCACCCACCCACGGAGACCACCCCCCAGGTGAACAAGCTCACGCGCAGCCGCCACTTCCGCGGCCTCGTCACCGGCGCCCTGGTGCTGGTCCTCGTCCACCTCGTGGGCACCCTGGGCTACCACTACATCGGCCGGCCGGCGGCCAGCTGGATCGACAGCTTCTACATGACCTTCATCACCGTGGCCACCATCGGCTACGGCGAGACGGTGGACCTGTCGGCGCATCCGCTCGGCCGCCTGTTCACCGTCGGCATCGCCATCGTGGGCATCGGCACGATGAGCTACCTGTTCTCCACCCTGGTCGCGCTGCTGCTCGAGTCCGACCTGAACGCCGCCCTGAGGAAACGCCATATGCAACGCCAGATCGCCGACATGCACCGCCACTACATCATCTGCGGCGTGGGCCGCGTGGGCAGCAACGTGGCCGAGGAGCTGCGCAAGACGCAGCGCGATTTCGTGGTGATCGAGATCGACTCGGCCACCATCGAGCGCTGGCTGGACCGCGCGCCCGACACGCTCTACCTGCAGGACGACGCGTCCAGCGACGACGCGCTCTTGCGCGCGGGCGTGATGCGCGCCGCGGGCGTGTTCGCCGTGACGGGCGACGACAGTCACAACCTGATGATCGCGCTGTCGGTCAAGCTGCTCAACCCGGCCACGCGCGTGGTGGCGCGGCTGCACGACATCCGCAACGCCGGCAAGGCGCGCAAGGCCGGCGCCGACGAGATCGTCTCGCCCGACTTCACCGGCGGCATGCGCATCGCCTCCGCGATGGTGCGGCCGCACGTGGTGAACTTCATGGACCAGATGCTGCGCGCCGGCGAAGGCCTGCGCGTGGAGGAGGTGGTGCTGCCTTCCCACAAGCCGCCGCGCGCTCTCGGCGCGCTGGTGCCCAAGTCGCGGCACTACATGCTGATGGCGACGCACGAGCACGGCCAGTGGGTCTTCAACCCGGGCGACGAGTACGTGGTCCAGCCCGGCGCGGCGCTGATCCTCATGGCGACGCCGCAGGGGCGGCGGGAGTTGCAGGAGCGGCTCGAAGCCTAGTGCGCTAGACTGGGCCCGGGTGCTGCACATCCCAAGTCAGCAGGTTCAGCGAAGGTCGGGCCGCCTCGCGGGCAAGCCGCGACTTCATGCACGACACCCCTTCCACCCTCCAGCTCGTTGCTGCCGCACTCTTCGCGGTGGCCTTGGTCCACACCTTCGCCGCCAAGCAGGTCGAACGGCTCTCCACGCGATACCCGCGCCACGCGGGCTTGTTCCACCTGCTGGGCGAGATCGAGGTGGTGTTCGGCTTCTGGGCGATCGTGCTGGTGGCCGTCATGGCGATCCTCGCCGGGCCCGCCGAGGCTCTCCAGTACGCGGAATCGCGTCAGTACACGGAGCCGCTTTTCGTGTTCGTGGTGATGGTGGTGTCCGCATCGCGGCCCATCCTCGTCGCCGTCAGCGGCGCCATGCAGTGGCTTGCGGACCGGTTGCCCGTGGACTCCGCCTCCGCTCGCGCCTGGCTGTCGCTGGCGCTCGTGCCCCTGCTCGGCTCGCTGATCACCGAGCCTGCGGCCATGACCATCGCGGCGCTTGCGCTCGCGCCGCAGATTTTCAGGCGCGAGGTTCCCGAATGGCCGAAGTACCTCGCATTGGGGGTGTTGTTCGTCAATGTCTCGATCGGTGGAACGCTCACTTCATTCGCCGCGCCGCCCGTCCTGATGGTCGCGGCCAATTGGGACTGGGACTCGGCGTTCATGGCCAGGACGTTCGGGTGGAAGGCGGCGCTCGCCGTCTTCGCGAACGCGACTGTCGCCACCTGGCTGATACGCAAGCACCTCGCGCCGCGCGCGCCGGAGGCGGAGGCGCGCGACGCGGTGCCTGCCTGCGTCGTGGCCGTCCATCTCATGTTCCTGGCCGCCGTGGTGGTGCTGGCGCACCATCCGGTCGCGTTCGTGGCACTGCTGCTGATGTTCATCGCCTACACCCAGGCCTACCCGCGGCACCAGGATGCGCTGCTGGTGAAGGAAGCATTGCTCGTCTCGTTCTTCCTCGCCGGCCTCGTCGTGCTCGGCGGGATGCAGGAATGGTGGCTCCAGCCCATCGTCGCCGGCATGTCGCCGGGCGTGTTGTTCTTCGGGGCCGCGGGCTTGACGGCGGTGATGGACAACGCCGCCCTGACCTACATGGGCTCGCTGATCGAGGGCATCCCGGATGCCGCGAAGTACAGCCTCGTGGCGGGCGCCGTCGCCGGTGGCGGCTTGACGGTCATCGCGAATGCGCCTAACCCGGCGGGTGTGGCGTTGCTGAAGGAAGGGTTCGCGGACGGCACCATCGGAGCCGCCGGCCTGCTCGCCGCGGCGGCGGGGCCCACCGCGGTGGCGCTGGCGGTGTTCTGGCTGCTCTAGCTCGGCGCGCCGGCGCGCTCAGCGGTGGGGCCACCAGCTGCGTCGCGCGGGAACATGGCGCATCCGCGCGATGAGGTAAGCCGCCAGCGGAAGGACGAGCACCGCCAGCGCGCCGCCCACCACGGCGTGGCTCGTGGACCGCGACGGCATCTTCCACACCGCGTGCACTGGTTCGGCAGGCTCGATCTCGTCGTGCGACGCCGCGGCAACGGACTCACCGGCCGGCACCTCGGGCGGAATTCCTGCGACAGCCGTCTGCGCCGTGCCTGCCACCGCACGCGCGCCCGACAAGGTGCCGTGTTCGTCCGCATAGACCTTCGTGAATTCGGCGCCGAGCAGGAAGATCTGCGCCGCGTAGTACACCCACGCGAGCAGCACCACGAGCGACCCGGCGGCCTGGAACGATTCGGTGATGCCGCTCTTGCCGATGTACAGCCCGATGAGCAGCTTGCCGACTTCGAACAGCACGGCCGTCACGCCCGCGCCGACCCACACGTCGCGCCAGCCCACGGGCGTCGTAGGCATCAGCTTGAAGATCATCGCGAAGAGCACGGTGGTGAAGCCCAGCGACACGGCCAGGTTCAACGCGTACAGCAGCGCGGCGGAGCCCGGCATCAGCCCGCCGAACCAGCTGCCGAACGCTGCCGTCGCGGCGCCCGCCACCAGCGACACCATCATCATGAACGCGAGGCCGAGGATCAGGCCGAAGGACAGCAGCCGCGCACGCACGATGGCCCAGAGGCCTTGCGGCTTGTCCTTCTCGGGCACGTGCCAGATGCGGTCGAGCGCGCTCTGCAGCTCGGCAAACACGGTGGTGGCGCCCACGATGAGCACGACGACGCTGATCAGCCCCGCGATCAAGCCGCGATCCTTGTCGCTCGCGCTGGCGACAAGTCCCTGCACGAGCAGGGCGCCTTCCTGGCCGATCAGCCCCGTGAGCTGGGCCGTGATCTGCCCCGTAACGGCCTCCCGGCCGAAGATCGCGCCCGCGATGGCGATGACGATCACCAGCAGCGGCGCCAGGGAAAACACCGTGTAGTACGAGATGGCGGCGCCCATGCTGGGCGCGAAGTCGTCGACCCACGCGCCGGCGGCCTTCTTCCAGAGCGAGAGCATGTGCTTGATGTTCATCATGCGGGTATAGCAAGAAGCCGCGCCGCGCTGCGTCGGAGAACAGCGACAACCTGCCAGTGGGAAACGCGTGTTCCGTTGAGTTGACGGGGGTCAGCAGCCCCGGCGTACGCGGAGGTCACCCGATCGGCCGGACCTTGGTTACTTCCCCTGAACGACGAAGGCCGACAGGTCATCCGCCAACTGCTGCTCGATCCCGTTGAAGCTGTGGAAGGCATTCACGTCGCAGAGCGCGCCACGCGAGACGCCGCCGTCGTACGTGATCACTCGGCTCGTGGCCGGTGGCAGCAAGGCCTGCAATTCGGGCAGTTTCGCGGCCGGGGACACCTGGCATGAGTCCAGCTTGTGGTGCAGCACGAGCACCGGTACCCGCAGCGTGCCCACACCCGATTCCTGCAGCGGCTTCGCCGTCGAGCCGCCGAAGCGGCTGCTCTCCAGGATCGACGAGACCAGCACGATCCCGTCGGGCGACGCCTCGCCGGTCAGGTGCGTCGCTGCCGTCACCGCCGAATGCGTGCCGCGGCTGTGGCCGACGACCCATACGGGTTTGCCGAACGCCTTGCGCGCATCGGTGATCACCGCGCCCAGGTCGGTTGCGTGCTCGGTGCTCTCACGGAAGTCCCCGCCCAGGTCGCGCCGGTCGCCGGGTGCATCGACCAGCACCACGGCGTGCCCCCGAGCGACGAGCAGCCCGCGTATCCGCGCGAGCAAATGGGTGTCCCGCTGCAGGGTGCCGTTCGGATAGATGCCGAGCTGGCCCGTGCCGCCCATCATGAGCACCAGCGTCGCGGCGGTGGGGGTTCCTGCGGGGGGCCTGGACCACGATGCGCTGCTTGACGCCGGGCCGGGTCGCCAGCTCGGAGACCGTCGTGGTTTGCGCGAGGCCTGCCGTGGTTGCGAGTGCGAGGTGGATGGCCAGCAGCCAGCATTTCATGGGCGTCCCGTTTCCGGTGCAGTCTCAGGGTGAAGGAGCCCCGGCATTGTCCACGGAATGCTCATGCGCGCGGCACGCATGAGGGAACCCCCTAGCTCGACGCGTGCCAACGCTCGAGCAGCGGGGCCAGCTTCGCCGCCGTCAACGGCTTGGTGATGCTCCCCAGGACACGAGGGTGGTATTCGCGGGCCAGCAGCTCGACCGCGTCGAGCAGTTCGGGGACGCACGCCGTGTTGATGATCACGGCGGTTGGCGGATCGTCCTCGCGCGACGACTTCAGCGCCTGCAGCAACTCGATGCCGTCCATGTCCGGCATCGCGACGTCCAGCAGCATGACCTGCGCGCCGAGCCTGGGGTCGCGCAAGCGCTTCAACGCGGCCATGCCGCTGGTCACCCCCTCGACGTCCGCGGCGCCCAGGTCCCGCAGCAGGCGGTCCGTCGCATCGAGCTGGACCTTCAGGTCTTCCACGACGAGGAAGCTCATCCCCGATGCGGGCCTGCTGTGTGTCGCGGCGGGTTTGCGCGGGCTGCACTCTGCCAAATGGGTATGGTTCATCTCTTCGATCCTTTGCGCAGCGGATGAGTGGGGCGTTCTTGCCGCGCAAGGTTAAGCGCGCGGGTTTGCGCCGCCTTAGGTGAAATCCTGTGTCCGTTCGAGTTGCTCGAGGCGAGGCCTTATAGTCACCCATGCGCCGACCCGGGACCATTCCATGGCTGATCGCGCGACCTCTCGATCGGGTGGGGGCGCAGCAACTGGTCCTCCTCCTGTCGGCGACGGTGCTTCCCGCGGTCCTCTGGTGGGTCGCAGGGTCCGCGGCAGCGGCGTCGGGCAGCGCGCTCGCAGGCCTCCTGCTGTTCATCCGTCTCCAGCACACGCTGGCCGAGCGCCACGCCGCCGCCACGGCGCCGATCATCGCTGCGGTGCGGGATGCAGTCGTTTCGCTGTCCGCCGAGCTCGTGATCGTTGCGTTCAACCCGGCCGCCGAAAAGATGTTCGGGCATCCCGCCGAGAAGATCCTCGGGAAGTCGGTCGATATGCTCATCCCCGCGCGCCTGCGCGAGCGATACCGCCGGGACATGCAGGCCTTCATCGCCCATGGCCACGGCGGCCAGCCGGGGGACAAGCCGTGGACGCTCTGCGCGACCAGGGCATCCGGGGATGAATTTCCCGCCGAGGTTTCTGTGCTGCGCCCCGACGCGGGGCGCGGCGGCGCATACCGCATCATCATCCGCGACGTCACCGACAGGCACGAGGCGCACCTGCACGGCAACCGGCTCGCCGCCATCGTCGAGTCGAGCAGCGATGCCATCGTGGGCCTCGATCGCGAAGGCCGGGTGACGCACTGGAACGGCGGGGCAGAGCGGATGACGGGCTATGCGGCCGCGGAAATGCTGGGCCGCTCGTTCCTCGCGCTGGTCCCGCCCGGAAGCGAACCGGACGACCTGGCCGCGCGCGTGCTGGCGGGCGAGCGCATCCTCGGCTACGAAACGCGCAGGGTCCGCAAGGACGGGCGCGTCATCGATGTGTCGCTGTCGGTCTCCCCTATCCACGACGAACATGGCCGGCTGGTCGGCGCGTCCACCGTCGCCCGAGACATCACCGCGCAGCGCACGGCCGAGCGTTCCAGGGCGGACGACGTGCTGAAGCTGCGGGAGTTGACGCGCCGCCTCATGCGGATCGAGGAAGAGCAGAAGCGTGCCCTGGGCCAGGAGTTGCATGACCAGGCCGGTGCGAATCTCGCCGCGCTGGCCTTGACCCTCCAGCTCGTGCGCCAGCAATTGCCGCAGGACACGCCGGCGGAGGTGGCGTCCCGGCTGGACTTCTGCGACGAACTGCTGCAGCGCACGACAGCCTCCGTGCGCGACGCGCTGGGCGGCCTGCGCCCGACGGCGCTCGACGAGCTGGGGCTGCTGGCCGCGCTGCGCCAGCATGCGCGGGCCATGTCGGGCAGCGGGCTCATGGCCTTCAGCGTCGACGGCGAAGAGCCCCACCCGCGCCTGGACTCCGAATGCGAGATCGCGCTGTTTCGCATCGCGCAGGAAGCGTTCAGCAACGCGCTGAAGCACTCGGGCGGGAGCCGCGCGCATGCGCACCTCTCGCAGGCGGATGGGGAGGTGCGCCTTCGCATCACCGATGACGGCCGCGGCGTGTCCTCGGCAGGCCCCGCGCCCTCGGGCGGCAGGCTGGGCTTGACCACGATGCGCGAGCGCGCGGACGCCATCGGCGCGCATCTCGATGTGTCCAAGGGCAAGGAAGGGGGCACCGTGGTCACGGTGCATCTCGTGCCCGCGCCCCGGGAGGTCGCGGCGTGAGCGGCGCCAGCGCGGTCTCGATCGTGATCGTGGACGACCACGCGATCATGCGGGAAGGCCTTGCGCGCATCCTCGAGCAGCACGCGGACTTCCAGGTCGTCGGCTCGTGCGGCGACGGCAGGGAGAGCCTGGCGCTCATCGCCGCGTTGCAACCGCGCGTGGCGGTCCTGGACATCTCGATGCCCCACCTCAACGGCATCGAGGTCGCGCGGCAGGTGAAGGAGCGCTCGCCGCAGACCGCCGTCGTGATCCTCTCCATGCACGCCTCGGCCGAGCACGTCTTCCAGGCGCTGGAGGCGGGCGCCCGCGGCTACCTGCAGAAGGAATCGGCCGCCCGCGAGATCGTCGAGGCGCTGCGCGCGGTGGCCGCCGGGCGCCGCTACCTGAGCCCCCGCATCGCGCAAGTGGTCGCAGAGCACGACGGCGAACGCGGCGCGCCCTTGCCCTCGCTGCAGGCGCTCTCGCGGCGGGAGCGCGAGATCCTGCAGCTGGTCGCCGAAGGACACAGCAGCGCGGAGATCGGGGCGATGCTCTTCCTGTCGCCCAAGACCATCGACAGCTACCGCAGCCGCCTCATGGCCAAGCTCAAGCTGGCGGACGTTCCGTCGCTGGTGCGCTTCGCCATCCGGCAGGGTGTGATTTCCCTCGATTGAGCGAAACCGAGAACTCCCCGCAGACAGGCGCGCGCACGGCAGCTATCGTGGCCCATGAACCTGCATTTGTGCGACCGTGGCGGCATTCTCGTGATCGACGACCATCCCGCCGTGCTGCAGGCGACCGTCGAATTCCTGGCCTGCGTCTTCCCGCGCACGCCGGTTCGCGGAGAGCGTGGCGCGCTCGACGCGCTCGATGCGTGCATCGCCCGCATGCCCCAGGTGGTCGTGCTGGACATCATGCTGCGCGGCATGAATGGACTGGAGGCGGTGGGCCGCATCCGCGAGCTCGACGCCGGCGTGCAGGTCGTCATGCATTCCAGCTTCGACGAAGCGGAATTCCGCGACGCGGCCGCTCGCGCGGGCGCCACCGCATTCGTGTCCAAGCACCACCCGGCGGGATTGCTCCCTGAGATCTCTCGCCTGCTCGGCGTGGCCTGCCCATGAGGCCGCCGCGCCGCAACGAGTACAGGATTCCCGGCAGACAGCGCGGCGCGGGGCCCGTAAGCTCAACCATGGATTCGATTCACCATCGCCCGGCTCATGCCTACGGGCACCGCCTGCACTTCCTCGAAAGCGACGCGAAATACCGCCTTTTGTTCGAAAACGGCCTCGACGGCGTGCTGCTGACCAGCCCGACAGGCGCCATCCTCGCGGCCAACCCGGCGGCTTGCGCGCTGTTCCGCATGACCGAGCAGGAACTGCAGCGTCATGGGCGCGATGCCGTGGTGAACCGGGACGACCCGGAGCTGCATCGCCTGATCAGCCAGCGGCAGTCTTCGGGCAGTGCGCGGGGCGAGCTGGAAATGAAGCGCAGCGACGGCACGACCTTCGACGCGGAAATCGCTTCCGCCCAGTACGTCGACGACACGGGCCACACGCTCACCAGCATCTTCGTTCGCGACATCACGGAGAAAAAGCGCGCGCGCCGGGCCATCCTGGCCGCCAACGCGCGGCTGGAGGAGCGCGTCAAGCGCCGCACGGCGGACCTGGAGATGCTCAACCAGGACCTCGAATCCTTCGCCTTGTCCGTCGCGCATGACCTGCGCGCGCCGCTCGGGGTCATCAACGCGTTCAGCGAGCTGCTCGAGGAGCGCGAGGCCCAGGTGGTGAGCGAACGCGGCCTGCACCTCATCCAGCGCATTCGCGCGGCCGCGCGGCGCATGAGCCGCATGACGGACGCGCTGCTGCATCTTGCGCGGCTGTCGCACGAGGGGTTGAAGAAGGAGACCGTGGACCTCGCCCCCGTGGCCCGGGAGATCATTGCGAACCTGCACGACCTCGCGCCCGGGCGCATCGTCGAAGTGACCGTGGACGCGCCCATGGAGGCCTTCGCGGACCTGGGCCTCGTCACGCAACTGATGGAGAACCTCCTGTCGAATGCGTGGAAGTTCACGTCCCGGCGCGAGCGCGCGATCATCGAGATCGGGCGGATCGACGCGCCCGGCACCCCGCGCACCTTCTTCGTGAAGGACAACGGCGTGGGCTTCGACATGGAGCATGCGTCGCGGCTCTTTCGCCTCTTCAACCGCCTGCATTCGCATGGCGATTACGAGGGAACGGGCGTCGGGCTGGCCACGGCGCACAAAATCGTCTCACGCCATGGCGGGACGATCCGCGCCGAAGCCGTGGACGGCGCGGGCGCGACCTTCTATTTCACGCTGGGCGCGGACTGAAGCGGGACTGAAGCGGGACTGAAGAGGGCCGGCGCCGTCAGCGCGACGGCACGGGCAGGATCGCGAGGCGCGTCCAGTACTCCACGAGTTGCCGCAGCGAGTTCACGAGCACTTCGAAATCGACCGGTTTGGCCATGAAGGTATTGCAGCCGAGCTCATAGCACCGGCGGACATCGGACGGGCTTTTCGAGGTGGTCAGCATGACGACCGGCACGCTCTTCATCTGGGGCCGCGCGAGGCGCTCCTTGAGGACGTCGAAGCCGCTCATCCCGGGCATATTGAGGTCCAGCAGGACGAGGTCCGCCGGGCTCGCGCCGGGCGCGCTCTCCTCGAAGTATTCGAGGCAGGCCCGCCCGCTCTCCACATGCTCGATGGTGATGGTCTTGAGCCCAGTGGCTTCCAGTGCGGTACAAGTCAGCAGGACCTGGTCTTCATCGTCCTCGACCAACAGGATCTTCATTTGTTACAGCGTTCCAGGCTCAGGCGGCGGGTAGCGAAAAGTGGAAGGTGCTGCCGGCGCCTTCTGTGGATTCGACCCAGATGGTTCCATTATGCCGTTCGACGATGCGGCGGCACAGCGCCAACCCTATGCCTGAGCCTTCGAAGCGCGAAGTGCCGTGCAGCCTGTTGAACACTTCGAAGATCTTCGAGAAGTGCTCGGACGCGATGCCGATGCCGTTGTCCTTCACGGCGAACACCCAGGAGCGCCCGTCCTGCGTCGCCGTCACGCTCACCTCCGGCGGGCGCTCCTCGCTGCGGTACTTGATCGCGTTGCCCAGGAGGTTCAGCATCAGGTGAACCAGCTCGGACTTCCCTCCCATGACCACGGGCATCGGTCCCACGGTCACGCGCGCCTGCGCGCCCTCGATCGCCGCGTCCATCAGCTGGAGCGCGTCGTCCACCACCTCGCGGAAATCCATGGGCAGCATCGGCGGAAGCTCGGCGTCGAGGCGGGCGAAGACGAGCAGGTCGTCGGTCAATCGCTCGAGGCGCACCGCTGCCCTGGACGTCCGTGAGAGCAGGTCCCGTCCCTTGTCGTCGAGCACCGCGCTGTAGCCGCGCTCGAGGAGGCGAACGAATCCGTTGATGGAACGCAGCGGGGCTTTCAGGTCGTGCGACGCGACGTAGGCGAACTGCTTGAGGTCCTCGTTGCTCCGCACGAGTGCTGTCTCGTGCGCGACACGTTGGGAAATGTCGCGCACGATCACCGTGAGCAGGTAGCGGTCTGCCTGCCTGAGCCTGGAGATGGACGCCTCGATCGGGAATTCCTCGCCGGTCCTGCGCAGGCCGAAAGCGCGGCCGTCGGAGCCGACGGAGCGGCGGGCCGCGCCATCGAGGCCGAACGGGTGGCCGAGGCCCGGGTTCGATGCGCGCCATCGCGGGGGAATGATGAGATCCACCGGGCGCCCGACGATCTCCTCGCGCTGCCAGCCGAACATCGCGACGGCGGCGGCGTTGAACAGCATCACCTTCTGTTCGTCGTCGATCGTGATGATCGCATCGAGCGCGGAATCGACGATGGCCGCCAGCTTCGCCTCGCCATCGGACACCGCGACGCCGGCACGCTGGAGCGCTTGCGACGCCTCGACCAGCGCGGCGCCGAGCTCCTGCGCTTCCTCGAAGGCGAGCGGCGGCAGCTCGATGGGGCTGCCGCTTCCGATGCTTCTGGCGGGACCCGACAGGCTGGTGATCGACCTCGAGATGCGGCGGCCGACCACGGCGGCAACGCCCATGCCGCTCAGCAGCAGCAACAGGCACACGCCCACTGCCAGTGCGACGGCACGGTTCAACCGCGACTGGGACTCGGCGAGCGGGATGGCGATCACCGCCGTCCAGTCGGTGAGGGGCGACTTCACGAAGACCGTGGACACCGGCGTGCCGTCCAGGGTGTTGGACAGCAAGGATCCTTCGCTGCGGCCCTCCATCGCCGCCAACAGGTTGGCGCCCGCGCGCACCCCGAGGAAACTGTCGATGTTGCGCGTGCGTCCGACGACCGTGCCCTTGCTGTCCAGGACGGTCGCGATCCACGTCGCGGGCAGCCGCTGCTGCACCAGCAGCGATGTCAGCACCTGCGGGGGAACGGAGCCGCTGAGAACATATTCCACCGGGCCCGGATTCGGCACGGGCACCGACACCGTCACCACGGGCTTGCCGGTGAGGCGCGCGATGAACAGGTCGGACACTTGCGGTGTGTTGGATTCGACCACGCGTCGTATCAGCGCCGGATTGCCGTGCGGCGGCAGGGGCTGTCCCGCGGGGGCGAGAAGGTTGACGAGCTGCTGGCCCTGCGCGCTCGCCACGCCGAGATTGGTCGACTGCATGGTCTTGATCGCGATCGCCGCCTGGGCGCGGAACGACTCGAAGTCGCGGGACTGCAGGTGGGGGGACGTGGCCAGTGCGCTGAGCGTGCTCTGGATGCTCACCAGTTCCCGGTCGACGGACGTGATGACGGCGCGGCTTCGCGCGAGAGTCTCGTCGACCTGCCGGGCCTTGCGCTCCTGCACGTCGAGGAAGATGAGCCATCCGGCGAGCACGACACCGGGAACCAGGCAGGCCAGCACGATCGCACTCAGCAGTTGGTCCAACCGGGGTTGCGTCCTTGCTGTTGTATTCACATCTCCCGATCAAGGCACGCGTAAGACGATGCGGCCGCCGGCGATCTTACTCAAACCCACTTGGCGATTGGGCTATCGCCGGTAAGGAAAATCCGGCACATGCCATCCCCGCCCTTGACCGGCTCGGCCGTTGTTCACAGAATCGCACGGTCCGGCATGTGCCGGGGACAACAACTGAGGGAGTGGAGATGACCAACGCGGTTCTGGGAATTCGCGGGCGCCTCGAAGTGGGCGACACGCTGACGGCGCAGGGGATGACGTCGGTGGGGCACACCGCCGCCGAATGGGCATTGCAGTGGCAGGCGTGGAACGGCACGTCGTGGGTCAACGTCGGCGCCGTGGGCGCGACGAGCTACACGATCCTCGCGAGCCAGGTCGGCTGGCAGTTCCGCCTGACGGGCTCGCTGGACGGCCAGGCTTATTCGAGCATCGCCACAGCGGCCGTCACGCTCGACACCAAGAAGGACACCGCCCCGACCATCGCGCCGAGCGACCTCGGCCTTCTCTTCAACCCAGGCGAACACGTCACCTACGACGGCGTGCTTTCCACCGCGAATTTCGGCGATGCCGACAGGAGCAATTTCTCGGGCGGGACGCTTGTCATCCAGAACACCAACGCGCTGTCGCGCGGCGGCGACGGCCAGGACGTCCTGAGCTTCAACGGCCCCGGCGCCTTGAGCGTCAATGCCGCCACCGGCGACATCCTGAGCGGCACCACGGTGATCGGCCGGATCGATGCCGTGCAGAACGGCGCCGGCACGGACCTGAAGGTGCTGTTCAACGCGAACGCGACGCTCGCGATGATCAACACGCTGGTGGACAAGGTGCGGTTCTCCAACAACGACGACAGCCCGGAGCACTTCCGCATGCTCACCGCCGTCCTCACCGACCCGACCGGCCGCTCGGCGCAATTCGCGCAGGGGATCGAGGTCACGGGCCTGCCCGACGCGCCGGTGTTCACGGGCGCCGCGGCCTTCACCGCCGCGGAGAACCAGACGGCCGTCGGCGCCGTGGGCGCGTTCGATCCCGACCGCGAAGCGGGCCAGCCGCAGGGCATCCAGTACAGCCTGGCCGCGGGACAGGGCGGCGCGGACAACGCGCTCTTCCAGGTCGATGCCGCGACCGGCACCTTGCGCTTCATCTCGCCGCCGGACTTCGAGAGCGGGGCCCACGCGCCGGCCTACCAGGTGCGCGTGCGCGCCACCGACAGCGAGGGCAGCGTGACGGACCGGGCCATCACCGTGAACGTGACCAACGTGAACGAGGCGCCGGTCTCGCACGACCTGCTGCTGTACACCGACGAGAACGGCGCGCCGGCCACGGCCGTCGTGGGCTCCTTCGACCCCGACGCGGGCGACACGCGCACGGTGACCTACAACGCCGCCGGCCTCGTGGGCACGCTGTCCTTCGACGGCACGCGTTTCACCTACGACCCGGGCAACCAGTTCAACGAGCTGCCCGCGTATGCGAGTGCGACGCAGAATTTCACCTTCACCGTCACCGATGCGCAGGGTTTGAGCACGACGCAGAACGCTTCCGTCATCGTCTTCGGCACGAACGATCCGGCCACCATCAGCGGCCCGTCCACCGCGGTGCTGCGGGAGGATTCCGCCGCCTTCCCGGGCGCAAGCGGCGTGTTGACCGTGACCGACCCGGACACGGGCGAAGGCAAGCTCGTCCCGGCCATCGGCAGCGGCAGCGCAGGCGCGGGCACCTTCATCGCCAATGGCGCGAGCTGGAGTTACCAGGTCGACAACGCGCTGCTGCAGCACCTGGGCGCCGGGCAGTCCGTCGACGACGTGTTCACCGTTCGCAGCTACGACGGCACCGCGACCCAGCAATTGAAAGTCACCCTCACGGGCGTCAACGACGCGCCGCAATTCGGCCCGAGGATCAACGTCGGCGATCCGGTGGAGGCCGGCAACCTCGACGACGGCACCGTCGTTCCCGGCACGGCGGTGCTGACCGGTCGCGTCCTGGCGACGGATGCCGACGACGGCGACACGCTCACCTACTCGGGCTCGGCCAACGGCGTGTACGGGCAGTTCGCGATCGACAGCGGCAGCGGCCAGTGGACCTACACGCTCGACAACGCGCGCGCCGCCACCAACGCGCTGCGGGAAGGGCAGGGCGCGTTCGAGGGTTTCACGGTCACCGTGCGGGACGCGCAGGGCGCGACGTCCACCACCAGCGTGGGATGGACGATCCGCGGCACCAACGACGTTCCCGTCATCGGCTCGGGGAGCACGGCGAGCGGCGTCGTGGCGGAGCCGGGCCGCACGGGTGCGGCAAGCTTCGACCTCGCGGGCTCGTACGAGCAGGCGCACTTCGTCGCGCCGTCCGCCGACGGCAGCTTCTACCTGCTCGGGTCCTCCGCGCAGGGCGCCGCCCTGCTGCGGTTCAACGCCGACGGAAGCGCCGACACGGCGTATGCGGCCGGCGGGCAGGCGGCCATCGACGGCATGGTCTCGCCGCGCGGCCTCGCACTCGACGGCGCGGGGCGCGCGCTGGTCGCCGGCTACACGTCCGAGAACTACGGCCAGTCGCAGATCGACTGGGCGATCGAGCGGCGCAACCCCGACGGCACGCCCGACGCGTCCTTCGGCGGCGGCGATGGCCGCGTGGTGCTCGACTTCGGCGGCTACGACTACCCCACGCAAGTGCTGGCAGCTGCCGATGGCGGCGTGCTCGTCGCGGGCCAGGGCGTGATCGTGCGGCTGCAGGGCGACGGCACGCTCGATCCTTCCTTCGGCACGGGCGGCATCCTCACGGTCGCGGGCGATCCCGTGCTGCCTCCGGATTTCGAGATGCGCCTGGACGCGCAAGGGCGCCTGCTGCTCTGGGGCGGAACGACCGGCGACGACGGCGCCGGCGCAATCGGGGTGTTCCGCCTGCTGGCGGACGGCAGCCTCGACACGGATTTCGGCACGCAGGGGCGCAGCCTCGTGGCCATTGGCGAGCGCGGCGTGCGCGACTTCGACCTGCAGGTCGCCCCTGATGGCAGCATCGCCTTGGCGTGGTCCGAGTTCTCGCCGACCTTGTACGTCGATCCGGTGTCGCTCGCGCGCCTGGACGCGCAGGGCGCACCCGTCGCCGGCTTCGGCGTCGACGGCATCGTGCACACATCGCTGAACGCGGGCGCGCTGTCGCTCGCTGTGGATGCGCAGGGCGCGGCGCTCCTCGCGTTCAGCGCGCCCGGCTGGAGCACGCGCGACATCGACGTGGTGCGCTTCGGCGCAAACGGCATGCAGGACACCGCCTTCGGCACGATGGGTGTGGCGCGCGTCGACCGGGGGAGCCTCGACGATGTCGGGACTCTCCACGTCACGGCGGCCGGCGGCATCCTCGTCACGGGCAACGTCACGTCATCGTCCGGACAGGACATCGAGCTCGCGCGCTTCACCGGAAGCGGATTGGCGGACGACACCTTCGGTGCGATGAACGCGGGCGTGCTGGTGGCGTCCGGCGACCTGTTCGCGTCGGACGCGGACGCGGGGGACGGCCTGTCGTGGACGGGCGGCGGCAGCGGAACGTACGGCACCTTCGCGCTCACGCCGCAGGGGCACTGGACGTACGCGCTCGACCCCGCGAGTCCCGCGTTGCAGGCGCTGGGTTCGGGACAGACCGCGACCGAGACGTTCACGGCGACGGTGCACGACAGTTTCGGCGCCGCGGCGTCGCAGCAGGTGACGGTGACGGTGGTCGGAAGCTGGGACGCGCCTTGATGTACCGGCGCCTGGCACGGGCATCGTTCTGGATTTGCGCGGCGGCCGTCCTGTACCTCGCGCTCACGCCGGCGCCGCCCGTCAAGGTGTCCGACTGGGACAAGGTCAATCACGCCTTCGCGTTCGCCGTGCTGGGCGTCCTGGGGTGGACGGGGTGGACCACGCGCCCCCGCACCATCGCCGCATGCCTCTTCGCCTATGGCTGCGCGATCGAGGTGCTGCAGTCGTTCACGGAAACGCGAACGGGCGATTGGAAGGACGTAGTGGCGGATGCGGCGGGCCTGCTCATCGCCGCGGCCGTGGTGGCCGCGTTCGCGCCGCGGCGTGCTTGAGCCTTGCGGGCGCCCGGTTGACGGGACGCTGCCAGCCGGCCGTCACAGAGCCGATTTCACCTCCGGATGCGCGGGGGCCCGCTCCCGCATCCACCACAAGCCCATCGCCGCGGCGCCGACAGCGAAGATCGCGCCCGCTGCGAACGCCATCCGGTAGCCCGCCGCCAATGCCTCCGCCGCCTGCGCTCCGGCGGCCTGCAGGCCGGCGGTGCGTCCAGCGGCCAGGCTCGCCAGCGCGGCAAGGCCCAATGCGCCGCCCATCATGAAGGACGTGTTCACCACGCCGGAGGCCAGGCCCGAATCCTCGGGGCCGACTTCGCTCATGGCGGCCATCAGCAGCGGATTGAACGCGATGCCGCAGCCCACGCCCAGCAGCACCATGCCGGGCAGCACGTGCAGCGCGAAGCTGCCCTGCACCGGCGCGAGCGCGAAAAGCGCGAGCCCGGACGCGCCGAGCAGCAGGCCGCCCGCCATCGGCCAGCGAAACCCGTAGCGCATCACGACGCGCGCGGAGACGCCCAGCGAGAGCGCTGCCATGATCAGGTTGGCTGGCAGAAAGGCAAGGCCGACCTGCATCGGCGTGTAGCCGAGCACCAGCTGCATGTACAGCGCGGAGATGAAGAACCACGCGAACATCGCGGCCGCCCACAGCACGCCCGCGACGTTCGCGGCGGCGATGTTGCGGTGGCGGAACAGTCCGAGCGGCATCAGCGGCGCGGGCACGCGCGACTCGGTCCACAGGAAGATCGCCAGGAGCACCACGGCGCCGGCGAGCAGGCCCAGCGTGCGCACCGACGCCCAGCCTGCCTCGTTGCCGCCGACCACGGCATACACGGCCAGCATCAGGGCCCCCGTGACGGTGATGGAGCCCACCCAATCCAGCCGCGCCCCGCGCACGCCGGGGCTGGCGGGGATGAGGAGCATGCACAGCGCCGCGACGGCGATGCCGATCGGCAGGTTGATCATGAAGATCCAGTGCCAGCTGAAGGCGCCCGTGAGAAAGCCGCCCAGCAGCACACCGATGCTGCCGCCGCCCGCGCAGACGAAGCCGTACACGCCCATCGCGCGCGCACGGTCGGTGGGTTCGGTGAAGAGATTCATGATCAGCGACAGGGACACCGCCGACACCACCGCGCCGCCGATGCCCTGCACCGCGCGCGCCACGACCAGCATGGTCTGCGTCTGCGCGAGGCCGCAGGCCAGCGAGGCGAGGGTGAACAGCGCGAGGCCGGCGAGGAAGACGCGCCGGTGGCCGTAGAGGTCGCCCAGCCGGCCGCCCAGCAGCAGGAAGCCGCCGAAGGTGAGCATGTAGGCGTTGACCACCCAGACGAGCGAGGTTTCGGTGAAGCCCAGGTCGGTGCGGATCGACGGCAGGGCGACGTTCACGATCGTCGTGTCGAGCACGATCATGAGTACGCCGAGGCACAGCACCAGCAGGGCCCACCACCGGGTGCGGGCAGGGTCGGGAGCGGGACGGGTCATGCAGGAAACTCCAGGTCGCGGGAAAGTTGCAGGCACCAGAGTGTGCCTTTCCTCACGACGAACGGCGCAAGTGCGAATCGACACGCGGGGGTTTACGTCGGGGACATACTCAGCCGCTAAAGTCCTGCTCGCATTCCCCTTCCCCACGTATGAACCGCCTCCCCCTCTTCGCTTCCCTCTGTTTTGCGCTTGTCCTCGGGGCCTGTGGAGGCGGCGGGGGCGCCAAGGATCCCGCGCCCACGACCCCGCCCACGTCGGCCAATCCGGCGGGCCCCGGCCAGTTCCTGGGCGCCACGCTGCTCAAGACGATCAGCCCGGCCGAGGTGTCCGCCGCGCTCGCCAAGGACGGCGACGCCGCGTTCCTCGCCACGCCCCGCTATGCGGTGCAGGCCTGGCGCATCACCTACCTTACCGTGGACGAAGCGGGCCGGCAGACCGTCGCCTCGGGGCTGGTCGGCGTGCCGCAGAAGGCCGCCAACGCGCCCAGCCCGGTCCTGAGCTACCAGCACGCCACAATCAAGTCGCAGGCGGATGCGCCCTCCAGCCTTGCCAGGCTCGGCGACCCGCCGGTGGTGCTGGCGTCGCTCGGCTACATCGTGGAGGCGGCCGATTACGTGGGCTTCGGCGTGTCGGCGGGGACGCCGCATCCTTACCTGGTGTCCGCGGCATCCGCGTCGGCGGTGATCGACTTCCTCACCGCGTCGAAATACTGGCGCGGCACGCAGCACATCGCCGACAACAAGCAGCTGTTCCTCACGGGCTACTCGGAAGGCGGCTACGTGACGGTGGCGGCGCAGCGCGCGCTGCAGGCCGGCACGACGCCGCATCGCAGCGAGCTGGTGCGCGTGGTCGCGGGCGACGGCCCCTACGACGTCGGCGCGACGATGGACCAGCTGCTGGAGATCATGCGCACCGACTACTTTCCGCTCGGCTACGTGCTCAACCCGGGCTTCCTGCGGTACCTGGGCGACGAGGACAGGCGCCACGCGCGAGACATCCTCCTGGCCCTGTTGATCGGCATCGATCCCTCGGTCGTCTACTCGCCCACGGTGGTCGACAACTTCCTGAACGACAACCGCGCCGCGATCGACAGCCTGAGCAGCGTCTACGACTGGGCGCCCGAGGTGCCGCTGGACCTGTTCCACGGCCGCGACGACCGCACCGTGCCCTATGTGAGCGCGACCCGCACCCTGCAGGCCATGCAGGCGCGCGGCGCCGGCAACCGCGTCACCCTGACCGACTGCGTCGCGCAGCCGGCCGGCCACGCCCAGTGCGTGCTGCCGTACTGGCGTTTCGTCCTGGGCAAGTTCGCCGCCGACGCGAAGGATCTTTGATCCGCCCTGCGCGATCTGTCTTACAGTTGTAACCTGCCCAACCCCCGCTGCCTCCCGGCGGCCAGGAGAAGACATGGAACAACAGGAAAAGCAGCAGTACCAGGCCATCGTGCACAAGATGCTCGCGGCGATGGTGCAGTTGAAGGGTTCGGATCTGTTTCTCACGGCCGGCTTCCCGCCCGCCATCAAGCTCAATGGGAAGCTCACCAAGCTCAACGAGAACCCGATGACGGCGGAGCAGACGGGCAAGATGGCGCGCGCCATCGCGTCCGAGAAGCAGTGGCAAAGCTACATCGACACCAAGGGCCAGAACTTCGCGATTTCGCTGGAGGGCGTCGGCCGCTTCCGCATCAACATCTTCACGCAGCAGCAGCGCACGGGCATGGTGATCCGCGTGATCACCACCGAGATCCCCGATTTCGACAAGATGAACCTGCCGCCCGTCCTGAAGACGATCGTGCAGGAAAAGCGGGGGCTGATCCTGCTGGTCGGCGGCACGGGTTCGGGCAAGTCCACGACCCTCGCGGCCATGCTCGGCGTGCGCAACCAGGAGACGCACGGGCACATCATCACGATCGAGGACCCGGTCGAATACGTGCACCCGCACAGGAACTGCATCGTCACGCACCGCGAGGTCGGCATCGACACCGTGGGCTGGTTCGATGCGCTCAAGGACACGCTGCGCCAGGCGCCCGACGTGATCCTGATCGGCGAGATCCGCGACCACGAGACGATGGAGTACGCGCTCAACTTCGCCGAGACGGGGCACCTGTGCATGGCCACCCTGCACGCGAACAGCGCCAACCAGGCGATCGACCGCATCGTGAACTTCTTCCCGATCGAAAAGCACGAGCAGGTGCGCAACGACCTCGCGCTCAACATGCGCGCCATCGTGTCTCAGCGGCTGGTGCGCAAGATGTCGGGCGGTCGCGCCGCCGCGGTGGAGATCCTCCTGAGCACCTCGACCTCGCGCGACGCGATCGCCAAGGGCGAGATCGGCCAGCTCAAGGAGATCATGAAGAAGTCGGTCGAGCTCGGCATGAAGACCTTCGACCAGTGCCTGTACGAGCTCTACGACGCGGGCGAGATTTCGCTGCAGGAAGTGCAGGTCAATGCGGACGCCAAGAGCGAGCTGATGCTGCGCCTGAAGCTCAACAGCAAGCGCTTCATCCGCGAGGAATTGCCCGGCGGTGGCGGCGGCGACACGGGCGGGCTGTCGCTGCAGGCCGAACCGGAGCCCGAAGAGGAGCCGACGGGTCCGCTGATCGTCAACATCAAGAAGCCCGAGCCCAAGCCTGTCGTGGCTGCGGCGCCCGCACCCGCCCCGGCGATGGAGCTGTCGCTGGAGGAAGTGCCGGCGCCGCCGCCGCCCAAGGCCTGAACGTCTTCACCTCGCGGAGGCTGCATGAACGAGTTCGACAACATCGACGATCACTTCGCCCGCTATGCCCGGGAACTGTCCGAAGACCCGTCGGCCCGGTTCGCCGCGCTGCGGCAATGCTCCTTCTTCCAGCCGGTGCCCGATGACTGGCTGCGGCGCATGTCGGAGATGGCGCAGGTGAAGACCTTCCGCTCGGATGTCTGCGTCACCACGCAGGACGAGGAGATGCGGGCGTTCTACGTGATCCTGTACGGCTCGGCCGAGGCGTATCGCAACGGCAAGGTGGTCGGCCGGATCGAGACGGGGGACTGCTTCGGCGAAGGCATCTTCTTCGCTGACGGGCAGATCACCACCTCGGCGACGGTGATCGCCGACGACAAGTTCGTCGCCGCAGAATTCAGCAAGACCGTGGTCGAGGCCATGCACGCCGACGCGCAGGCGATGGTGAGCATGAACAAGGCGCTGATGCTCGCCCTCTTCAAGAAGCTCAATGCCGCGAACCGGAAGATCGAGCGGCTGATGCTGGTGTAGGGCGCGGCTCAGCGCCGGCCGAACAAGTAGCCGATCGCAAACGCGAGGCCCACGCAGGTGAGCGGCTTGCGGAGCACGCCCTCGCGCAGGTCGCCCGCGAGCCCTTCCAGCACGTTGTCGGCCGTCACCGGCTTGACCACGAAGAGGTTGATGCGTTCGCCGTCGGGCGGGCCGTCGAGCGGGGCGACGCTGGCCGTGGGGATGACGCGGGCGGGACCGTCGAGGTCCACGTCGGGCAGGGGGATCGCAGAGGCTGCGGTAGTGGTTTGCATGAAGGTCGCCTGATGGGTTGAAGGCAATCTACGTCCGCCGAAGTGGCCGCGACGTAGGCGCACGCCGCGTGCATCTTCACCAACACGCCGACGGACGCCCTCAAGTCCCCCACCCCTTGGCAGAATGCAGGGGTGCAAACACACATTTCGCCAACCGCGGCCGTGCGGACGGAGCAGCGCTTCCAGACCCTGTTCGAGCAAGCCCCCTTCAGCGTGCAACTGCTGTCCGTGGACGGCCGCACGCTGAAGGTCAACCAGGCGTGGAAGGACCTCTGGGGTGCGCAGGACGGCGACCCGCTGCTGCAGTTCGTGCTGGCGGAATACAACATGCTCGAGGACCCGCAGCTCGAAGCCAAGGGCGTGGCCGCGCCCTTGCGCCGTGCCTTCGCGGGCGAGGCCGTCCGGCTTCCCGCGATCCTGTATGACCCGGTCGCACTGGGCAAGCCCGGCCTTGCGCGCTGGGTCGAAGCGACGGCGCGGCCGATCAAGGCGCCGGACGGCAGCGTGCTCGAAGTCATGTTGATCCACGAGGATGTGACGGACCGCCTTATGGCCGAGCGCGAGCTGCGTGCGAGCGAAGCGCAGTTCAGGACGATCGCGGATGCGATGCCGCAGATGGTGTGGTCCACGCTGCCCGACGGGTACCACGACTACTACAACCGGCAGTGGTACGAATTCACCGGCATGCCGGACGGGTCCACGGACGGTGAAGCGTGGAACGGCATGTTCCATCCCGAAGACCAGCCGCGGGCCTGGGCGTTGTGGCGGCACAGCCTGGAGTCCCTGGAGCCGTACGAGATCGAGTACCGGCTGCGCCATCGCTCGGGGGAGTACCGGTGGGTGCTGGGGCGGGCGCTGCCCGTGCGCAACGAAGAGGGCCATGTGGTGCGGTGGATGGGGACCTGCACGGACATCCACGAGAAAAAGCAGGTGCGGGACGAATTGCTGGCCGCCAACCGGCGCAAGGACGATTTCCTCGCGATGCTCGCGCATGAATTGCGCAACCCGCTCGCGCCGATCAGCACGGCGGCGCACTTCCTCAAGACGGCGCCGAACGACCCGGACAAGGTGCTGCGATCCGCCGAGATCGTCGAGCGGCAGGTGCGCCACATGACGATGCTGGTCGACGACCTGCTGGACGTGTCGCGCGTGACGCGTGGCCTGGTGGAGCTCGAGAAGGCGCCCGTCGCGATCAAGGCCGTGGTCATCCACGCGATCGAGCAAGTCCGGCCCTTGATGGAGGCGCGCGGGCACCGGCTCACGACGCGGATGCCGGCCGGCGAGGTGCACGTCCTGGGCGATGCGACCCGGCTCGTGCAGGTGATGTCGAACCTGCTCACGAACGCCGCGAAGTACACGCCCGCCAACGGCGCGGTGTCGGTCTCGATGGAGATCGGCGAGCAGGTGGAGGTGCGCGTGGCCGACAGGGGGATCGGGATCGAGCCGCAGCTGCTGCCCCACGTGTTCGAGCTGTTCACGCAGGGCGAGCGCTCGCCGGATCGCTCGCAGGGCGGCCTCGGCCTGGGCCTTGCGCTGGTGAAGAGCCTGGTGGAACTGCAGGGCGGCCGGGTGACGGCCGACAGTGCGGGGCGCGGGCAGGGCAGCACCTTCACCGTCACGCTCCCCATCCTCGCCGACAAACCGGAGCCCGCCGCGCCGGCGACGGCGGGCCAGGGCATCATGAACGCCACGCGGCCGCTGCGCGTGATGGTCGTCGACGACAACACCGACGCCGCCGAAACCCTGGGCATGCTGCTGGAGAGCCTGGGCCATCACGCCACGGTGATCCACGACCCTGCGAAAGCGCTGGAAGCCGCCGCGCATGCGGCCTTCGATGCCTTCGTCCTGGACATCGGCTTGCCCGGCATGGACGGCTACGCGCTCGCCACCCGGCTGCGTGCCCATGAACGATGCGGCGCCGCGACCTTCATCGCGCTGACCGGCTACGGCACGGAGGACGACCGGCGCCGTGGCAGCGAGGCGGGCTTCGACCACTACCTGGTGAAGCCGGCCGACCTGGGGGAGCTCGCGAGGCTGCTGCAGCGGCCTTGAGCCGCAGCGAAACGAGCGCGCGCCGGTTTCAGGCGAGCGAATCAGATCATCTCGAGCGGCGTCGCGCGCTTGGGCGGCGGGAACAGCGCGTCGAGTTCTTCCAGCTGCGCGGTCGTCAGTGGATGTTCGATGGCGAGCGCGTTCTCCTCGAGCCGTCGGCGGCTGCCGGTCTTGGGGATGGCGATCACGCCGTCCCGGGCGAGCAACCACGCGATGGCCGCTTGCGCCGGGGTCATGCCATGGCGCTGCCCAAACTCCACGAGCCCGCGCCGCCGCACCAGCCGTCCTTCGTCCAGCGGCGAGTAAGCCATCACGGGGATGCGGCGTTCGCGCAGCCACGGCAGCAGGTCCCATTCGACGCCGCGCCGCGCGAGGTTGTAGAGCACCTGGTCCGTTTGCACCGCGGCGCCGCCGGGCAGCGCGTGCAGCTCGCCCATGAGCGAAAGGTCGACATTGCTCACGCCCCAGTGGCGGATCTTGCCGGCGCGCCGCAGGGCCTCGAAGGCCTCCACCGTTTCCGCGAGCGGCACGTTGCCCGGCCAATGCAGCAGGTACAGGTCGATCGCGTCGACGCGCAGGCGCCTCAGGCTGTCGTCGCAGGAGCGCTGCATCGCGCGGCGCGACGCGTTGTGCGGGTAGACCTTGCTGACGAGGAACACCTCGTCGCGCCGCCCGTCGATCGCCTCGCCCACCAGAGCCTCCGAACGCCCGTCCCCATACATCTCGGCGGTATCGATGAGCGTGAGGCCCAGGTCGATGCCGCGCCGCAGGCATTCGATTTCCTCGCGCCGCCGGGCCGGGTCGTCGCCGATGCGCCAGGTGCCCTGTCCAAGGGCCGCGACGGATTCGCCGCAGGGGAGGGTGAGGTGTTTCATGCCGCCAGTATCGCGCGCACCGCGCGGCCGGGCAGCGCAGCATCAGGCGGCGAAGTGCCTCCAGTTCCCTTCCGAGATCACCTCCGCCTTCCCCTCCACCACCTGGATGGCCGTCTGGTCGTCGATGGCGTAGGACGGGTTGCCCAGCCCTGCGGCCCAGCGCTCGGCGCTCGCCATGGAGTTCCCCGGCGAGCCGGGCATGTCCAGGTGCGGGAAGATGGAAAAGCCCACGATGCCCAGGCCCTTGTCGTCGCCGGTGATCGGCGGCTTCATCTCGACGAAGTCTTCCCCCACGCGCGGGGTCATCGCCATGCTGCCGGCGCTGAGGCCCATCCACACCTTGTCGCGCAGCGCGGGCAGCATGGCGGCCAGGCCCGACTCGCGCAGCCAGTGCGCGAGGTAGACGGCGTCGCCGCCATTGGCCAGCAGCACGTCGGCGTCGCGCACCCAAGCGGTCCACCGGTCCCGGGGGATCGAGGGCAGCGCCGTCAGCTCGAGCAGGCCCACGGACTTCCAGCCGAGCTCCACCATCGGGCAGCGCGGCTCCTGCCCGCTGACGAAGCGGAAAGCCGCCGCCGGGCTCACGTGGGGATGGCCGTACCCGGCCGTGGGGATGCACAGCGCATGGCATTCGGCGATGGGCTTGCCGAGCAGCGCGACGAGGGCGCGGCGGATGCTCTCGTTCTTCACGCCCGCGGAGGTCAGCAGCAGTTTCATGGGTTCCTTCTGGTGGATATCGACGCGCCGGGTGTCCACGCCGTACCACACGACGAACGAGGGCGCCGGTATTCGACACGTCCAGCGTAGGACAAGGCCCACATCCCGCCCGGCCCGCGTCACATTCGGTGGTGACGCCGTTAACATGCGCGGATGAGGCATCGAACCAAGGTACTGCGCGCCACAGTCATCATGCTGGCTCACGCCGCCGTGCTGCAGGCGCACGCCGCGCCCGGGGACCTGGCGTTAGCCCAACAGCTGGCCGACCTGAGCCTCGAGGAGCTGGGCAACCTGGAGGTGACTTCGGTGTCGGGACGGGCCGAGAACCTGCAACGCGCCGCCGCCTCCATTTTCGTCATCACCGCGCAGGACATCAGGCGCTCCGGCGCGACCTCGCTTCCCGGGGCCCTGCGCCTCGCGCCGAACCTGCAGGTCGCGCAGACCAGCGCGGGGCAATGGGCCATCAGCGCCCGCGGCTTCCAGGACCTCATCGCGAACAAGCTGCTCGTCCTGATCGACGGCCGGACCATCTATTCAGCGCTCTTTGCTGGCGTGTTCTGGGATGCGAACGACGTGGTGCTGGAGGATGTCGAGCGCATCGAGGTCATTAGCGGCCCCGGCGGCACCATCTGGGGCGCCAACGCCGTGAACGGGGTCATCAATGTCGTCACCCGCAGGTCCACGGACACGCAGGGGACGCTGCTCTCGGTGACCCGGTCGGGCCAGGGCGGCCGCGAAGTGGCGCGATGGGGCACCGCCCTGGGCGAGTCGGGCCACCTGCGCATCTACGGCCTGGCCGTGGACCGGGGAAATACCAGGCTGCCGAGCGGTATTGCCTTGGCCGACGCGAGCAGCCGCAACCAGGTCGGCTTCAGGGGGGATTGGGGGTGGGGCCCTTCGACGCTGACAGTCCAGGGCGACGCGTACAGGGGTGGCGATACGCCGGCAAATTCGCTGGCGCCGCTCATCCACGGCGGCAACCTCCAGGCGCGGTGGCGCAGCACCTTCGCCGACGGCTCAGCGTATACGGTGCAAGCCATCCACGACGTGGCGAATCGCGACGACGTGGACCTCTTCATCAATCGCGTCGCCACCACGGATCTGCAATTCAGCCATGAAGCCAAGGTGCCGGTGGGCCAGCTGCTGTGGGGCGCGGGATATCGAAGCGCCCGGGACACCAGTGCGCCGACCGCACTCGTGCTGTTCAACCCCGTCGAACGCAAGCTCGCGTGGACCAACGTGTTCGCCCAGTACCAGTGGCCCCTGGCCCGGCAGCTGCAGTTGACGGCGGGCCTCAAGCTCGAGCGCAACAGCTATACGGGCGTCGAACAACTGCCCAGCCTGCGCCTCGCGTGGGAACACTCCGAAACCGCCACGACGTGGGCGGCCGCCTCGCGGGCGGTGCGAGCGCCCGCGCGAATCGACCGGGACTTCTATTTCCCCGGCGCCGCGCCCTTCGTCATCGCCGGTGGCCCCAACTTCCAGTCGGAAGTTGCCAATGTCTACGAGCTGGGGCATCGCGCCCAGCCCAGCAAGAACCTGCAATGGTCGGGCACGCTCTTTCGCGACGAGTACAAGGGCCTGCGCAGCGGCTTGCCCGGCCAGCCGCTGCCCAACACCGTGGAGAATCTCGTGCAGGGCCACATCCACGGCCTCGAAGCCTGGGGGGCCTGGCAGGCGACCCCGACCTGGCGGCTGGCCGGCGGTTTCCTGGCGATGCAGAAGCGGCTTCACTATTGCTGCGGGATCAGCCCGGCCACGACGGACTTCCCGGGCCTGGGCGTGGACGCGAGCACGCAGTGGTCGCTGCGTTCGAGCCACGATTTCGGCCACCAGGTCGAGCTGGACCTGATGGTCCGCCGGGTGGGTGCGCTCTCCGGCACGGTGCCGTCGTACATCTCGCTGGACGCACAGCTTGCCCGGCAGGTCAGCCCGCAGCTGCGGGTCGCCCTGATCGCGCGCAACCTGTTCAACCCGCGCCATGTGGAGTACCTCAGCACCGGCTCGGGCGGCGCCCCGGACAGCCAGTTCGGGCGGCGCTGGATGCTGCAGGCCCGCTGGGACCTCTAGCTGCGCGCCACGCCTGAGCCTCAAGCGGGGAGGCTCGGCGGAGCATTCTTGAAACTTCCTACGCGCCTGTGCAGCCTGTCCCACACGCCCGTCACCTTCGCCGTCCTAGATTGGTCCTCCGCACTGCCACCGGTGCACACCCAATCAAAGGACCCCATGAAACAACAGCCCGCCTACGAAGACGCGATCGACCTCCTGGACGCCGACCACAAGCTCGTCAAGAAACTGTTCATCGACTTCGGCGCGCTGGTCGAGGACGACGCGCCGCCCCAGTTCAAGCAGCTGGTCGCCGCGAAAATCTGCCGCGAGCTCACGATCCACGCGCAGGTCGAGGAAGAGATCTTCTATCCCGCCGTGCGCGAAGCGATCGGCGACGAAGCCCTGATGGACGAAGCCGAAGCCGAGCACGCGCAGGCCAAGGAGCTGATCGCGAAGATCGAAGGCATGGAAGCGGACGACGAGGGCTTCGACGACGCCGTCAAGTCGCTCGGCGAGATGATCGACGAACACGTGCACGAGGAGCGCGAGCAGATTTTCCTCAAGGCGAAATACGCGGACCTCGACCTGCGCGGCATGGTGCCCGACCTGGTGGCGCGCAAGAAGGCCTTGCAGCCGGGCAAGCCCGCGCCCTCCAGGGCGAAGAAAACGACCCGTGCTTCCGCGAAGAAGGAGCACGCATGAGAGCCCTCGTCTACAACGGCCCGCGCCAGGTGGTCGTCAAGAACATGCCGGACGCGAAGATCGAGCGCGCCACGGACGTGCTGGTGCGCATCACCAGCACCAACATCTGCGGCTCCGACCTGCACATGTACGAAGGGCGCACGTCGATGCAGCCGGGCCGCATCCTCGGCCACGAGAACCTGGGCGAGGTGATCGAGATCGGCGGCGCGGTGGACCGCGTGAAGGTGGGCGACCGCGTGTGCCTGCCCTTCAACATCGGCTGCGGCTTCTGCGAGAACTGCGAGAAGGGCCTGAGCGGCTTCTGCCTCACCTGCAATCCCGGCAACGCGGGCGCCGCGTACGGCTTCGCGGACATGGGCCCGTATGCGGGCGGGCAGGCGGAACTGCTGCGGGTGCCCTATGGCGACTACAACTGCCTGGTCCTGCCGCGCGGGGCGGAGGAAAAGGAAAACGACTACGTCATGCTGGCGGACATCTTCCCCACGGGCTACCACGCGACCGAGCTCGCGCAGGTGCAGCCCGGCGACAACGTGGTGATCTACGGCGCCGGACCGGTGGGCCTGATGGCCGCGTATTCGTCAATGATCCGCGGCGCGGCGCTGGTGATGGTGGTCGATACGCACAAGGACCGGCTGGCGCTGGCGGAGAAGATCGGCGCGGTCGCCATCGACGACACCGAAGGCGGCGGCATCGAGCGCGTGATGGAGCTCACCGGCGGCAAGGGCGCGGACAAGGGCTGTGAGTGCGTGGGCTACCAGTGCTGCAACATGCATCGCGAGGAGGTGCCCAACCTCACCATGAACAACCTCGTCGCGACCGTGAAGGCCACCGGCCGCATCGGCGTGGTGGGCGTCTTCGTGCCCGAGGACCCGAACGCGGACAACAAGCTGGAAAAGCGCGGGCAGATGGCCTTCGACTTCGGGCAGTTCTGGTTCAAGGGCCAGAAGATCGGCACGGGCCAGGCGAACGTGAAGGCCTACAACCGCTTCCTCAGCCGCCTCATCGAGAAGGACAAGGTCAAGCCTTCCTGGATCGTCTCGCACGAGCTGCCGCTCGAGCAGGCGCCCGAGGCCTACCAGAAATTCGACGAACGGCGCAAGGGATGGACCAAGGTGGTACTCAAGCCGGGCAAATGAGCGAAGACGTTCCGTTGAAGGATGCCCTGGGCTTTGCACTCGACGAGGCCCGGATGATCCTCCCGGGCGTCCAGGCGCTCTTCGGCTTCCAGCTCATCGCCGTTTTCAACCAGCGCTTCGAGGAAGTGCTGGACGCGCCGGGCCGCGCGCTCTTTCTCGCCGCGCTCGTGTCGATCGCCGTGTCGTGCGCGCTGCTCATGGCGCCCGCCGCCTATCACCGGCAGGTCGAACGCGGGCGCGTGTCGCGCCACCTGCTCGAACTCGCCTCGCGCTTCATCGCCTGGGCCCTGTACGCGTTGATGGTGGCGATCGCCTTCGACGTCTACCTCGTGGCGCAGGTCGTCACCGGCTCGCCGTCGGTCGCGCTCGCGCTGGCCGCTCTGTGCCTCGCGCTGTGCCTGGGCCTCTGGTATGTGCTGCCCTGGGCCAGGGCGCGTGCGCTCTCGCGCGGCTGACGGGCCGGCAGCCTGTCGATTCCGGCGGTCCCCGTTCGTCGTATCGTCGGGGCCCCGGATCCGCAGGGCGCCCACGACCCCGACGCAAGGAGCACCATGACCAAGAAGATCTTCATCAGCCTGCCGGTCTCCGACCTGGCGGCCTCGACCGCGTTCTACCGGGCCCTCGGCTTCGGACAGAACGCGCACTTCAGCGACGACACCTCCGCCGCCATGGAATGGAGCGAGGCGATCCACGTCATGCTGCTCACGCACGAGAAGTGGCGCACGTTCACCCAGCGGCCGTTCCCGGCGGCGGGCACAGCCGGGCACATGCTCTCCCTGTCGATGGACAGCCGGGAAGCGGTCGATGCGATCAATCGCGCGGCTGCTGCGCACGGCGGCAAGGCGGACGCGAACCCGCCGGAGGACCACGGCTTCATGTACTCGCGCGACATCGCCGATCCGGACGGGAACCTGTGGGCCACGTTCTGGATGGACCCGGCGGGGGTCAGTCGACCCGGGTGAAGTGCGCCCGCACGTGCTCGCGATCGAGCATGTCGAAGTGCCACCACTCGTTGTCGATGCCGTTGAACCCGCTGTGAAGCAAGGCATTGCGCAGCAGCAGCCGGTTCGCGTGTTGCGCCGGGGTGAGCGTGCCCTCGGCCAGGTGCCGTGCCTCCAACTTCGGGTGCGACATCGGCGTCATCTCGTCGAAGCCGCTGCCCATGTCCAGCTCGCGGCCTTGCGGGTCGAGCAGCGTCGCATCGAGCGCCATGCCGAAGGAATGGATGGATCCCCGCGCGGGATCGGCAACGTACTGGCGCAGGTCCGTGCCGTCGAGGTGGTCCCACAGCACGACCTGCACGCGGTGAGGCCGCAACGCGTCGAGGATCAGCAGGCGGTGGCCGGGCGCCTCGCGGGCGAGCCGGGCCACCGCGCGCTCGATGCCCGCCGCGGCGAGGCGGTGCAGCCAGGCGCAGTCGAGCGTGCCGTACATGTCCCGCCCGACGAAGTTGTCGGTGCCGGCATAGCGCAGGTCCACCGCGATGCCCTCGATCGAGGACAGCCGCCTGAAGTCGGCGTGGCCGTGGATGTCCTCGCAGCGCATCAGGCAGGCTCCGCGGGCGCGAGCTCCTGCGCCGTGAGCCACAGGCGCAGGTCGAATTCGAGCTGGTGGTAGTCCGGCTCCATGTGGGCGCACAGCGCGTAGAAGGCCTTGTCGTGGTCGCGCTCCTTCAGGTGCGCAAGCTCGTGCACGACGATCATCCGCAGGAAATCCGCAGGCGCCTCCCTGAACAAGGTGGCGATGCGGATTTCGCGCTTGGACTTCAGGCGGCTGCCCTGCACGCGCGACACCGTGCAGTGCGTGCCGAGCGCGTTCTTCAGGATGTGCAGCTTCGGGTCGTAGGCGACCTTGGCGATGGGCGGCGCGCTCCTCATGCGGCTGGACTTGATCTCGTTCACGTAGTCGTAGAGCGCGCGCTCCGTGCGGATGTCGTGCATTTCGGGGTGGCGGCGCGTCACGGTCTGCAGCAGGCGGCCCGAATCGATGAGCTCGCGCACCTGTTCCAGGAGTTCGGGCGGGTAGCCGTGCAGGTAGGGGAGGGGATGGGCTGCCGGCATGGGGGGATTTTCCCATGGGCGTTCTATGGCTGAGTTGCCTGCGGACGGTTGCACGTGCCGCTGTCGATTTCGCTAACCTTCGTTCGTCGTCAGACACGGGCGGCATTTCGCCGCCTCATCCGTGGAGAGCCCAATGAATTACATCGATGGATTCGTCGTCGCCGTCGCGACGGCCAACAAGGAAAGCTACCGGCGGCACGCCGAGACCGCCGCCAGGGTGTTCATGGAAAACGGCGCATTGCAGGTCGTCGAATGCTGGGGCGACGAGGTGCCCGAGGGCAAGCTCACGTCCTTCCCGATGGCGGTGCAGCGCAAGCCGGACGAGACCGTGGTGTTCTCGTGGATCACATGGCCGTCGAAGGCGGTGCACGAAGCCGGGATGAACAAGGCCATGGAAGACCCGCGCCTGAAGAACATGGACATGCCGTTCGACGGCAAGCGCATGATCTACGGCGGCTTCCAGGTGATCGTCGATACAGGAGCGAAAGCATGACCCCCAAGAACACCATCTGCCTCTGGTACGACCGCGACGCCGAAGAGGCCGCGAATTTCTATGCCAGGACTTTCCCCGACAGCAAAGTCCGCGCCGTCCACCGCGCGCCGGGCGACTATCCCTCCGGCAAGAAAGGCGACGTGCTGACGGTCGAATTCACGGTTGCCGGCATTCCTTGCCTGGGACTCAACGGCGGTCCGGCGTTCAAGCACAGCGAGGCGTTCTCGTTCCAGGTCGCGACCGACGATCAAGCGGAGACCGACCGCCTGTGGAACGCCATCATCGGCAACGGCGGCGAGGCCAGCCAATGCGGCTGGTGCAAGGACAAATGGGGACTGTCGTGGCAGATCACGCCGCGCGCGCTGACCGACGCCATCACCGATCCGGACCCTGCGGCTGCGAAGCGCGCCTTCGAAGCGATGATGGAGATGGGCAAGATCGACATCGCGAAGATCGAGAAGGCGCGCAAGGGCTGAGGATGCCTACTCGCCGTCCCAGTAGTCGAGCGCCTGGGACGTGCGCGTGAGGTGGCGCACCGCGCCGCTGCCGAACGCGCCGATCTTGCCCGAGTCGGGGTATTCGCAGACCTCGGCGGGCTTCATCGTGCTCACGGACACGAAGGCGAGCGGCGCATCGGAGTCATTGATGATCTGGTGCGCGGTGTCGGCGCCGCCCGTGGGGCAGGCGATGAAATCGCCCGCACGGATCTTGCGCGTCTGCGTGCCGTAGCGCAGCAACCCCGAGCCGCTGACGATGAAGAACATTTCTTCCTCGGCGTGGTGGCTGTGGAACGGGCAACCCGTCTTGCCGGGCGGCAGGACGTCATAGGAGTAGCCGAGATCTTTGGCGCCGAGGCGCGGGCCTACGCGCGCGCTGCGCGACTCGAACTTGTCGCCCTGCTGGAAATGCTCGAGCTGCAGCTCGTCGATGTTGATGACGCGGTCGTCGATGGACATGGTGTAGCTCCTGCCGGATCGTGCATGTTACGCACGATCCACCTTCACCGTCATCGCGTCGATCTTCATCTCGCCGTAGTTCGAGAGGAATGCGACGTCCGCGATGTCGCGGCCGTAGGCCAGCACCACGCGGCCGCCGCGGGGCTGCTCCTGCGTGGCGTCGAAGGTGTACCAGCGCCCGCCCACGTAGGCTTCGAACCATGCGTGCAGGTCCATCGGGTCCAGCTCGTGCAGGTAGCCCACCACCACCCGCGCGGGGATGTGCAGGCTTCGGCACAGCGCCACGCCGATGTGCGCGAAGTCGCGGCAGACGCCCGCGCGGGCGGCCATCGTCTCCAGCGCATCGGTGGATTCGCCGGAGACGCCGTAGCGGTATTCGTGGTTCTCGTGGATCCAGCGCCGTATCGCCTCGACCTCGGCGTAGCCGCTGGCCGCGTTGCCGACGGCGCGCCTCGCGTGCTCCTCCATCTTGTCGGACGGGCAGTAGCGGCTTTGCAGCAGGTAGACCAGCGCGGCATCGGGCACCTGGTCCACGGGCGTGCGGGGCGCATCCATGTCCACCGCGAGGGTGTCCTCCGTCTCGACTTCCGAACACACGGAAATCCGTGTTTGCCCTGCCGGCACCGTGAAGCGCTGGCACAGGTTGCCGAAGGCGTCCTCGTATTCGGTGGCGGGCTGCCAGGGCGAGATCTCGTAGCGGTCCGAGATCACCCATTGCGCCTGGCCGCTGCGCGGGCGCAGCACGGCGACGGTGGGGCATGGCTGCGGGCATTGCAGCGTGAGGTCGGTCGATACGTTCAGTCTCATGGTGGATCGAGTGTGCAAAAGCCCGCTGGGGCCTCCTGTCGGACAAGGGCGCTTTCGCATTGGCGGTAGGCCGCGCGGACATTCCCGCCTCCGCATGAATCGCTGGACCGGGCCGTTTTTACTAGGGGGAACTTGCTCGTGTCACGCCGAATCGAGCGGCACTCCGCTCGCGCGCCTTGGCAGCCTCCACCTCGCGCGTGCGTGGCTCGGCGTTGGTAACCAGCGACTGAATCATCTTGCGCGCCGACGCGGCAACTTCTTCCACCGCGCGCTCGAAGGCCGCCTTATTCGCTTTCGACGGCACGTTGAGGCCACTGAGCTTGCGTACGAATTGCAGGGATGCATCGCGGATCTCCAGCTCCGTCGCAGGTGGTTCGAAATTGAACAGGGTCTTGATGTTCCGGCACATGGTTGTGTTTCCTGCATACGTTGATGTCGTCATACTATCGTCATCAAAGGAGGTATGGGTGCATGCGATCGTTCGGCTTTTGGGTTCGTTCCAGTTTGCTGCTGATGTACTTTGTACCCCAGTGCGCCGGCGCTCAAGGCGCGGGGTCGTGGGGCGGGGCCAAGGATCTCGCCCAATTAGCCATTGCTCTGGGGGTGCTGGTATTCGTTGTATGGGCAATTGTGGTTTGGCTTGTCATAGGTCGCTTCGTACAGGAGGGCAGAAAGCGCTTGGTATTTACTTTGTTGATCGCGTGCTCCCCAATCGTATATCTGGGAGTCACGAGCAAGCTCTACAACGACGGCCTCGAGGAACTGGCTCAAACGGAGAGAGATGTGCGTGATCAGGCGGCGCGATACTTGGTGAAGAATTGTCCTGTTCAGCGCAAGATGACCACGCCCATTGCGCTGCCGTCAGGAGTGGGGATCTATGTGAGCAGCAGCGGCGATGCTTCACCTGAGATCGCGAATATTCCCGCCCCTCCCGCGTCAACGAGGAAGTCGCAGCGCCAGATCGAGCGATATGGAGTGACCTATCCGCATTTAAGCGATGGGCCCCAGTTTCGAAGCCCCCTCTATTGGACTCGTTCGGCATACCCAGACGGCGTGCTGGCCGGGGGGGCAGGGTTCGTGGAATTTTGGGACCCGTATAAAAAACTTCGTATGAGGAAGGCTTCCTTTCGGTGGTGGAAAGAAAACACGCCACCACTCGAATTCGCAAATCTCATGGAGCCTTACCACGGTGGGATCTACCTGCGGCCCGAATCGACGGTGACCTTTCCGGCGGGCAGGTTGCAATCAACCCATAGGCTCGACATTCGCGATGTGTCCACCTTGGAAGATCGGCAGCATTGGGTAGCACGTGGCCGCATCAGTCTAGTGAAAGAGGCAGACAAGGAACTGGTGGCGGAGTATGTGGGACTTTCGGCAGCGCAGTCGATCATTTCTGCTGGATATGGATATTGGTGGGAGCAGGTCAGAATGTGCGACGGTCCCGAGTCCAACTATCTGGAGCGTGGTCGCTGGAACGCCACGCAATTCTTTTTCAAGGAAATTGCGAGAGTCTCGCAGTAGGATGGGCATCGAACAAGGAGTTTCGGATGAGCCTCTTGAAACGAGCAATTTTCATCTTGCTCCTAACCGCAGCGTTGCTCGCCGCTCTTGCCTGGGCCACCTTCCAGCTCCCCGTCTTTGGAGGCGCACCTGACGCCCGCCTGCTCGAACGCATTCACGCCTCCAAACAATTCCACGCCGGCCGCTTCGAAAACACGCCGCCCTACGTGAGCCAACTCACCTTGTCGGGCGAACTCAAGTCCTACCTGGGCGACGAGGTCCGCGAGCCGCAATTCGAAGTTCCGGTGCAGCGCATGACCGCTGCGGAACTCGCGCGCCCCGTCGCGCCCGGCCTGCGCGCGTGGTGGCTCGGTCACGCGAGCGTGCTGCTGGAGATCGACGGCGTGCGGATCATGACCGACCCGGTGCTCTCCAAGCGCGTGTCGCCGTTCCAGTTCGTCGGACCCGCGCGGCTGCATCCGCCACCGCTCGCGTTAAGCGAGCTGAAGAACGTCGACGCCGTGGTGATCTCGCACGATCACTTTGACCATCTCGACATGGACACGATCCGAGCGCTGGCCGCCGGCGGCACGCACTTCTACGTGGGCCTGGGCATCGGCGCGCACCTCGCGAAGTGGGGCGTCCCCGCCGCGCAGATCCACGACATGGACTGGTGGGACAAGGCGGAGGTGCGCGGCGTCACGATCCATTGCGCGCCGGCACGCCACTATTCGGGGCGCAAGAGCATGGACAACTCCACGCTGTGGTCCTCGTGGATGGTGAAGGGTCCGGAGCACTCGGCGTACTTCAGCGGGGATACCGGCTACACGGCGCACTTCGAGCAGATCCGCGAGCGGCTGGGTTCGCCGCAACTCGCGTTGCTCAAGATCGGGGCGTACGGCGCCTGGGAGAACATCCACATGACGCCGGAATCGGCCGTGCTCGCATCGAAGGACCTGGGCGCGCAGACGATGCTGCCCGTGCACTGGGCGACGTTCAACCTCGCGTATCACGCGTGGGAGGAGCCGATCGTTCGCGCCGTCGCGGCCGCGAAGGCGCAGGGCGTGCAGATCGTCACGCCCAGGCCGGGCGAGAAGTTCGAGATGGGCCGGCCCTTCGAGAGCCGCGCCTGGTATCTCAAGGGAGCGTGAGACGACTCAGGCCGTTCAGGCCGTCGCGGCCTGCTTTTGCACCGGCGTTTCCGTGTGCATGACGCATTGCCAGCGGCCGTCCTTGCGCACCCACGTCGACGAGTCGTGCATCTCCTGCACGTTCTTCTGGTTCTTGCCGCGCGGCGACATGGTCTGCTTGACGCCATAGGTGAGGATCGCGGTGTCCGGCCCGGCGAGCACGACTTCCATGTCCGAGAACTCGTAGGCCGTGACGACCTGGGTGCCCTGCGTCGCCATCTTTCGGTAGGCGGCGTGATCGAACTTCATCGCGCCATGCGCGCTGACCATCAGCGCGGGTTCCGCGAGCAGTTGCGTGGCCGTGTCGGCGTCCTGTGCGACGAGCGATTGCCAGAAGCGCTCTTCCAGCTTGATGAGTTCCTGTTCGGTCGATGCCATGGGGTTCTCCTTCGAGGGGCAATCCTCCATTGGCCCACGCCCGCGGCAGCTCGTCATGGGAGGGTGGAGCAAAGCGCTGTGCGGCGCGTCCTACATGCGGGTTTGCGGGGGTGGGCGGGAAGTCGCGCTAGCGCGGCGCGGGTTGCATGCGCAGGCGCCGCGCGGCGTCTTCCGCGCGGGCGTCGTCCACTTCGCGCAGCACCCCGCCCAGGTCCACCGCGCGTTCTTCGCGGGTGAAGGCGCCCGTCAGCACCGTCTCCGTGGACAGCAACCCGCGCTGGAACAGGTCCCAGATTTCCGCGCCGAAGTTCGTGCGCAGCAGCTCGGGCGCGAAGCGGCCGAAGAAGTTGCGCAGGTTGCCCACGTCGCGCAGCAGCATGCGTTGCGCGTGGTTGTTGCCCGCCGCGTCCACCGCCTGCGGCAGGTCGATGATCACCGGCCCGTCGGCGCCGAGCAGCACGTTGAATTCGGAGAGGTCGCCGTGGATCACGCCGGCGCAGAGCATGCGCACGACCTCGCGCAGCAGGAAGGCGTGGTGCGTACGCGCTTCGTCGGCCGTGAGCTCGACGTCGTTGATGCGCGGCGCGGCGTCGCCCTGTGCGTCGGTCACGAGTTCCATCAGCAGCACGCCGTCGTGGAAGTTGTAGGGCGTGGGCACGCGCACGCCCGCGGCCGCCAGGCGATACAGGGCATTGACTTCCGCGCTCTGCCAGGCGGCCTCCTGGGCCTGCCGCCCGAACTTCGTGCCCTTGGCCATCGCGCGGGCCTGCCGCGTGTTCTTGACCTTGCGGTTCTCGGTGTAGTCCACGGCCTGGCGGAAGCTGCGGTTGGTCGCTTCCTTGTAGACCTTGGCGCAGCGTGTCTCGTCGCCGCAGCGCACCACGTAGGCCAGCGCTTCCTTGCCGCTCATGAGCTGGCGCACGACGGTGTCGATGAGGCCCTCGTCGACGAGGGATTGCAGGCGCGGCGGTGTCTTCATGCGCCATTGTCGTCGCCAATGCGCAGGGGGGCGGGACGGGCTAGAAACTCAGGAGTGATTTCGGGCTGATGCTCAGGTTGATCGAGGAGCCATATTCGTCCCCGGAATTGTCGACGCGCCGTTGCTTCCCGGCACGCAGGCTCAACCAGGTTCCTTCCGCGATCTTCATGTCGAGGCCCAGCGCCTGTTTGTAAGTCCAGTCCGCGGCGGTGGGAGCGCGCGTTCTGGCATTGCTGAGTTGCGCGATCGCCCGCAGGCGTTCGGAGCCGATGGCCAGCGTGCCGATCACCAGGTTGCTCGATTGGCGGTCGGGAAGGGCATTGGCCATGGTCTCTTCGGTGGGTGCATCCCATGTCCGCTTGAAGGCGCCCGTGAGCGCGCCTGCGGTCTTCGCGTCCGCGTCACCGAAGCCCCAGGTCGCGCCGATGACAAGCGCGCGGCCCAGACTCCTGTATCCGGTGCCGGGCGAGCTGTATTCGCCGGCGACGACCGAGCCCCACGCGCGCGACGCGTTCCAGCGCGCGGACTTCGTGACCTTCTCTCGGCACTGCTGCGCACGGTCGTCCATTACTTTCTTCTCGGCATCGGTCACCTGGGTCATCCCGGTCTGCGGCGTGTCGGTCGGCTTGGACGGCGGAATCAGGACGCAGGGATCGTTGTCGGCGGGCGCCCGGCCGGCTGCCTCGAGCGCGTCCCAATACATCACCAGGGGATCGTCCTTGTGGGGAAGAAAGTAGAAGCTGGTCTCGATGGCCACCGCGCGCCGGTGGTGCGCCACGCCCTTGACCTCGGCGCTTCCCTGCGCATAGCTGAACGCGGTTCCCCCCCACGCCCGGGCGATGGCATGGTTGTTGTAGGTGCTGACGTTGAGGGGCAGCAAGGATGTGCGTGCCGGCGTCAACGAGAGGCCGAATGCTTGCTTGTTGCCCAGGGGCTTGAGTGCGAGCGTGAAATCGCGCGGATGCTGGACCACGAGCGTCTGGTCGGCCGACACGCCAAGCATGTCCATGGCGGACACTGCGCCCGGCGCGGCGTCGATCGAGAACTTCGACAGTTCGCTGTCGCCCTTCTTGCTGTCGAACAGCTGTGTCGTGCCGTCGGCCGCGCCGGCGGGCGCGATCCAGAATGCGGCCGCGGCGGCGAATACCGTAGGGATGGTTCGCATGGCGGGCCTCACTGGACTTGCAGGATGAACTGGTTCTTGTACGCCTGCGAGTCGTGCGCGTCCGATGTCGTGTTGACATCGCCGTGCGCTGCGCCGACCGACTTGTTGGCCACCTGGATATCGAAGTCGAAGACGCCGTTGACGGACTCTTCGACCCGGCAGGTGAGGACGCACGTGTATTGGCCGGGCTGCAGGCTGGCTTGCTGCTTTTCCAGCGCCTGGGTGACCTGTTGCAGCAGGTTGCTGCCCGCCGCCTTCCAGCCGTTCGGGGTGGCCTCCCAGAAATCCAGGCGGGCGGTGATGATGGTTCCACCGCTCCTGGCAAGCGAAAGTTGAACGGGTGCTTTTGCAGTGATCAGCATGATGGGTTCCTCCGTGGGGCGGAATTCTCATGTCTGCCGTTCTTTGACGCATCCTCCAATCTGAGGAGATACCGCGAATACACGAACGCCGGCTATGCCTCCCCCGGAAACCGCAACTGCCGCGCGCTGCAAAGAAACCGTTCCCCGCCGGTGACCGGGTCACGAAACGCGATGCTCTGCGCGAGCAGGCGCAAGGGGTTGGACGTGTCGTCCGTGCCCACGGGCAACAAGTTCGGATAGATGCGGTCCCCGAGGATCGGCAGGCCGAGCGCGGCCATGTGCACGCGCAGCTGGTGGCGCTTGCCGCTCGCGGGGCGCAACCGGTAGCGGGCCCACGCGCCGCGCGCTTCCACGCACTCGATCCCGGTGTGCGCATTGGGTTCGAGCCCTTCGGCGGGATCGGCCTCGCGCATCGTCATGAAGTGATCGCCCTCGACCAGCGTGTTGCTGCGCGTCAGCGGGAACGCGTATCGCGTCGTGGCGGGCGCGATCGCCTCGTACACCTTGGCCACCTTGCGCGCCGCAAAGAGCGCCTGGTAGCCCGCGCAGATCGACGGATGCTTCGCAAACAGCACCACGCCGGCCGTCTCTCGGTCGATACGGTGGATCGGGGTCAGCGCCGGGGCGGCGAGTGCGCGGCGCAGGCGGACCAGCAGGGTTTCCTGCAGGTACGGCCCCGAGGGCGTGACGGGCAGGAAATGCGGCTTGTCCGCGACGACGAGCAGTTCGTCCTCGAACAGGATGTCGGCCTGCGCGGCATTGGGCGCCTCGTGGGGCACGGTGCGGTAGTAGTACAGCTTGCCGTGCGGCACGTAGGCCTGCCGAGGTGCGACGGCACGGCCGGCGGCATCGACGACGTCGCCGCTTCGCATGCGCGCGACCCAGTCGTCCGCGCTCACGCCCGGGAAGCGCTCCACCAGGAAGTCCAGCATGCTGGTCCATGGGCCCGCGGGCAGCGACACCTGGCTCGCGCCGACGCCGTCGCGGGGCGCGAGCATGGCTAGTCCTGCCCCGACTCGTCCAGCCGGCGCGCGCGCTGCAGGCGCCATGCGTCGTCGCCTTCGGGGTGGTAGACGTCGTCCAGCGTCGTCGCCGTTTCCCGCAGGTGCGTGTCGAGCGCGACGCGGTTGTCGAAGACGAAGCACTCGCCCTTCCACTCGCGCTGCGCGTCCGGCATTTCCTGGAAGTAGTTGAGGATGCCGCCTTCGAGCTGGTAGACGGGCACGTCCATGTCCCGCATCCACGCGCTGGTTTTCTCGCAGCGGATGCCGCCGGTGCAGTACATCGCGATCCGCTTGCCCTGCGCCTTCCATTCGTCGACGTGGGCGCGCACGTAGGCGGGAAAGTCGCGGAAGTTCGTCACCTGCGGATCGATCGCGCCTTCGAAATGGCCGAGGCGGTATTCGAAGCTGTTGCGGTTGTCCAGCAGCACGACGTCGGGTTCGTGGATGAGTTTCGCCCAATCGCGCGGGCTCACGTTGATGCCCGTCTGGCGCGCATCCACGCCCTCCACGCCGAGCGGCACGATCTCCTTCTTCACGTGCACCTTCAGCTTCGCGAAGGGTCGCGTCGCGCAGGCGCTGCGCTTGAAGGGCATGCCCGTGAAGGCGCCGCCGAACACGGCGTCGTGTTGCAGCGCCTCTTCCACGTACCTCACCGCGGCGGGCGTGCCCGCGAGCATGCCGTTGATGCCCTCCGTCGCCACGAGGATGCTGCCGGTGATGCCTGCCGCGGGGCCCCGCGCGAGCAACGCACGCAAGGAATCGGCCACGGATTCGGGTTCGGGCAGCGGCGTGAAGCGGTAGAACGCCGTGTGGGTGAGCGGGGCGGTGGCGCCGAGCGGCATGGACATGCCCCATTTTCCCACGCGGCAACACCCCGCATGGGCGCCCGCTCAGTGCTGCGTGAAGTTGCCGCTGAGGTTCTCGTTCGCGGCCCGCGCGAACTCGGCGGCCGAGAGCGCGAACGCGGCCTCGTCGAGCACGGGCAGCTTCACGGTGAATCGGCTGCCCCGGTCCACGCCTTCGCTCGCGACTTCCACGCTGCCGCCATGGTCGCTCACCAGGTGGCGCACCAGCGTGAGGCCGATGCCCAGCCCGCCCGCGCCGCCCGCCGCCCGGGAGTCGCCCTGCACGAAGAGGTCGAAGACGTGGGGCATCAGGTCCGCTGCGATGCCGATGCCGTTGTCGACGACGTCCACGACGGCCTGCGCCTGCACCTGCGCCACCTTCACGGCGATCGAGCCGCCTTCGGGCGTGTAGCGGGCCGCGTTCTGCAGCAGGTTGCCCAGCACCTGGGTGAGGCGCGACGCGTCGCCCACCACCCACACCGGATCGGGCGCGGCGAACACCTGCACCTCCTGGGCCTTGGCCTGGGTGGCGGCGCTGGTCATCTCCACCGCGTGCCGCACGAGGTCGTTGAGCTCGGTGCGGTCCTGCCGCAGCGCGACCTTGCCCTGCGTCACGCGCGTCACGTCCATGAGGTCGTTCACGAGCTGCGTCAGCTGGGCCGTCTGGCGGGCCATGACTTCGCAGCGCTTGAGCAGTTCGGCCGCGCCCAGCTCGGGCTTGAGACGCAGCACGGTGAGCGACAGGTCCAGCGTGGCGAGCGGGTTGCGCAGCTCGTGCGCGAGGGTCGTGACGAACTGGTTCTTGCGCAGGTCGGCCATCTCCAGCGCGGTCTGCTTCTCGCGCAGCTGCTGGTGGATGCGCAGCAGCTCGCGGTTCTGCTGCTGGATTTCGTCCAGCGGCGAGTGCACCTTCGTCTGGGACAGCTGCTCGCGCAGCACCGCGAGCGCCGCGGCGCCCAGCTCGGGCACCGACAGCGGCATGTCCATCTCCAGCCGCACGAGCGTGCCGCCTTCGGGGCGCGCGAGCAGGGTCATGCGGTCGACGAGGCGGCGGCTGCCGGGAATGCCCATGGATTCGCGGCCCGACTCCAGCGCGAAGCCGTGCAATGCCTTGTCCGTGTCCGCGATGCCCGGGCCGGCATCGGTGATCTCGGCGATCACGCATTGGCGGCGCTGCGAATGGGGCGAGGGCGCGACGAGGAAGCTGGCCTTGCCGCCGCCCGCGTACTGCACGGCGTTGCGCGCGATCTCGGACACGGCCGTGGAAAAGCGGGTCTGCTGCAGGCCTTCGAGGCCGACGCACCTGGCGACCTCGCGCACCTGCGTGCGAAGGCTCGCGACGCTTTGCGCGGAAATGGGAACGACAAGGATCGGTTGCGGGAGCGACATGGCGGTGGGAAATGGGGGCTTGCGGGTTGGATACTACGTCAGGGTCCCTGCCTTGTCCGTCCGCTGGCGTACAAAGGATGAGTCGAATGCACAAAGGGAAGCGCCACGTACGCTACCGTACAGACGCACTGCGGCGGGACCGGCGAAGCTCGCCCATCATCGCATTGGGACCCCATGAGCTCTCCCCCCGACCCCTGCAAGAACCGCCTGATCGCCGCCCTGCCGGAGGACATCCTCGCGCGCTGGATCCCCCGGCTCACACCGTTCGAAATGCCGCTCGGGGAGGTGCTGTACGAATCCGGCAAGCAAATGTCGCACGTGTACTTCCCGACGGATGCGATCGTCTCGCTCCTGTATGTCATGGAGAACGGCGACTCCGCCGAGATCGCCGTCGTGGGCAGGGAAGGCGTGGTGGGCGTGTCGCTCTTCATGGGCGGCAACTCCACGCCCAGCCGCGCCGTGGTGCAAAGCGCAGGCGGGGGCTTCCGGATGCGCTCCGACGAGATGTATGCGGAGTTCACTTCCGACGTGCGGGTGATGCAGCTGCTGCTTCGCTACACGCAGGCGCTGCTCACGCAGATGGCGCAGACGGCGGTGTGCAACCGCCACCACGCGCTGGACCAGCAGCTGTGCCGCTGGCTGCTCCTCACCCTGGACGCGCTGGACGGCGACGTGGTGCTCATGACGCAGGAGCTGATCGCCAACATGCTGGGCGTGCGGCGCGGCGGCGTGACGGAGGCGGCGCTCAAGCTGCAGGCCGCCGGGCTCATCCGCTACAAACGCGGGGAGATCGAGGTGCTGGACCGGCCCGGGCTGGAGAAGCTCACCTGCGAATGCTATGCGGTGGTCAAGCGCGAATACGACCGCCTGCTGCCCCCGCGCGTGGTGGCCACCTGAGCCCGCTGCGCGCTCCGTACGCCAGCGGACAGACGGCATCGCCGATTGCGCGCACCGTGGTTTGACTGCGGTGGCCCGGGAAGCATGGCGGTCGCGGCCGCCGGCTCCCGGCGCCGCCACATCATTCCCGCGATGCCTGCGACCCCTATCTGCCCGCTGCCTCCAACCGCCTCCTGGGCCTGCTCGCCCCCAACGACCGGAAGTCGATCCATTCGCGCAGCGAGACCGTCGACCTGACGCTGGGCGATGTCGTGTACGAGGGAGGCGGGCCGACCCCGCATGTGTACTTTCCGCTGAGCGGCTACCTGTCGCTCGTCTACGGGCAGCCGGACACGCCCAAGATGGAAATCGGCATGGTCGGCTCGGAAGGCTTCGTCGGCTCGCAGCTGTTGCTGGGTGTGCCCACGGCGCCCTGGCAGGTGGTCGTGCAGGGCAGCGGGATGGCGGCCAGGATCACCGCGGCGGACTTCGGCAGGTGCCTCGGGGCCAGCCAACCCCTGCGCTCGGTCCTCGAGCGTTACGTCGCGGTCCTGATGGCGCAGTTCTCCATCGCGGCGCCCTGCCTGCGCTTCCACGACATCTTCCAGCGGCTCGCGCGCTGGCTGCTCATGACGCAGGACCGCGCCGGCTCGGAGCAGTTCGAATCCACGCACGAATACCTGTCGTACATGCTGGGCGTGCGCCGGGCCGGCGTCACCGAAGCGGCCGGCGAGCTGCAGCGCCGCGGCGCCATCGTCTACGAACGCGGCGTGGTGCGCGTGCTCGACCGCGGGCTGCTGGAGACGTCGTCGTGCAGCTGCTATGCGGCCGATTGCGCATCCTACGAGGCGGTGCTGGGCGTGCCGGCGAGGTAACAACACGCATCCGCGCGTACCTGCCACCGTGACGCGCGCGACAATCGGCCGATGAAAATTGCCTATGCGAGCCGGGACGGCCAGGGTCCCTCATTCGAAATCGAAGCCGACAGGCACGGAAGCTACACGATCAGGCAGGACGGCAAGGTGGTGAAGCGGGTGACCGCGCTCACCCAGTACGCGGGGCGGCCCCGGTGGGGCAGCAAGAAGCTCGAGTTGCGGGCGATCGAGGATGCCAAGGCCGCCGCGGAAGCCCTGCGCCTTCCCGCGCCCTAGCGGGGCGCCCGCCGCACGCTTGCCGAGCCCCCGCGAAGGGAAGACAATTTGCCCCGCGTCGCCACGCGACGAGGAGGTCTCCCATGGAACGCGTCCTCACCCCCTTGCGATCCGTCGCGGTCGCCGCGGCCCTGGCATGCGCAGCGGCGGCTTCGCAGGCAGACCCCGTCGTCGGGATCGCCTCACTTCCCAAACTATCTGTCGGCGAGGAGCACATGCTGCTCGCCCGGACCGACGGCAGCGTCTGGTCCTGGGGACGCGACCAGTGGGGGCAGCTCGGGCTCGCAGGCCAGGGCGGCACATCCGCCACGCCGCGCCAGGTCGCGTCGCTCGCCGGGGTCGTGAGCGTCGTCGCGCGCGGCTCGTTCTCCATGGCGCTGAAGGCCGACGGCACCGTCTGGACCTGGGGCGATTCGTCCAACGGACGCACCGGGCCGACGGGGACTTCGAGCAATGTGCCCGTGCAGGTGAAGGGCCTGTCGGGCATCGTCGGCATCGACGCGGGCTGGGGCAACTCCGCGTACGCGATCGACTCGAGCGGGAAGGTGTACGCCTGGGGCCGCAACACGTATGGCGAGCTGGGCACGGGCTCGGCGACGCCCGCGTCCGTCACCGTGCCGCAGCTCGTCGCGGGCCTCTCGGGCATCGTCGACGTGCGCGCCGCGGACACGTCGGTGCTCGCCTTGAACGAATCCGGCCAGGTCTTCCAGTGGGCCTCCATCGACCAGCCGGCCGCCATCGCCGCCGTGCCGGGCGTCGCGGGCGCGGTTGCCATCGGTGCCGACGGCGTGAACAACGCCAACGCGCACTTCGCGGTGCTCGGTTCCGGGGCGGTGATGTCCTGGGGCGACACCAATTCATCCGTCACGCGCTGCGGGCAGCCCAAGCAATCCGGCGTGCAGGTGTTTCCCGCGGCCACGCTCACCGGCTTCTCCGGCATCGTTGCCGTGTCGTCCGGCCCGGACGGCGAAGACGTCATGCTCGACGGCAACGGGCAGGCGTGGACCTGCGGCGGCGGCAGCGGCGGGCAGCAGGGCGACGGCACGGCGGCCGGAACGAACACCGGCGTGAAGGTCGGGCCCCTGCAGGTCGTGCAGACCTCGCCCTTCGTCAGCGTGGCGATGGGCCGGTCGGCCGGCGCGATCGCCACGGACGGCAGCGTGTGGACTTGGGGGCCGACGGGAGGCATCGGGGTGCAGGGCGACGGCAACCTCGGGTTGTCGGTGCCGATCCTCGCGCCTGCAAAGATCAGCATCAACGCGGGCAATCCCGCCACGGTGCCGCCCGTGTATGCGGGTACGCAGAGCGCGGAGAGCGCGCAGGGCACGAGTTCCGTCGATGTGGGCGTGATGTTCTCACCCGCGCACTGGACGAGCAGCGGCAAGGCCTTCCTCGCGGCGCAGTTGCCGGACGGGCGGCTGTTCATCTATTCGGCGGCGACGGGCTGGGCCGCCTATGCACCCGGCGCGCCGATCCCGGCGGTGTACACCGGCAGCCTGAAGGGCATGTTGCCGCTGCCGATCGGCACCGCGGATTACCGCTGGCTGTCGGGGACGCACATCCTGGTCGGTTACGGCATGGGCGCCACGCCCGACGCAGAGATGCTGGCCGCTGGCCGGTACGCGGTGGCGCTGACCTTGCGGTGACCGTCGCGCGACTATTCGGGAGCGCTCAGGCCTGCGGTGCGTGGCACACCGCCTCGAGGTTATGCCCGTCCGGGCCGATCACGAAGGCCGCGTAGTAGTTCGCGTGGTACTTGGGGCGCAGGCCCGGCGGGCCGTTGTCCTTGCCGCCTGCATCCAGCGCAGCGCGGTAGAACGCATCGACTTGCGCGCGCGTGGTGGCGACGAAAGCGATGTGCAGATGCGCCGGCTTCTCGTCCGTCTGGAAGATGCACAGCGAAACGGTGCCCTTGGGATGGCAAAGCTCGATGCCATAGGTGGGCTCGCCTTCCCCGATCAGTACGACGCCGAGCGGCTCGAGCGCCTGGAGGAAGAATGCCTTGCTCGCGGCGAAGTCGCTGGCTCCGAATTTGACGTGGTCGAACATGGAAACTCCAGGAGGCATGCACTCTTGCATTGTGCGACACCCGGCCCATGCGAGTGCGGCAAAGACTTCGAACGGAGCGAGACTCACTGCGCAGCTTGGCTCGCGCGCGATTCCGAATAGATTTCGGACGTCGCGCGCCGGCATACCCCTTCGGCGCGAGTGAATAGCGCCCCCGCGCTTTCCGCGGCCGGCGGCAGCTGGTAGACCAACAGGCACTGGTCGCCTGGATCATCGCCCCAGCGCACGAGGAGCCGGCCGCTGTCGCCTTCCACGCTGGCTTCGATGCGGCTGCCCTGGCCGACCAGGCCCACGGCACGGCCCGATTCATCCGTCACGGTGGCGCTGAAGGGAAGCGCACTCCCGTCTTCGGCGCGCGCGTTGATCAGCACGCTGCGGCCCCGGCGTCCCTTGAAGTCGATGAGCACGACGGAGCCCGAGCGCGGCACGGCCAGTTCGGTCGTCGTGTCCAGTTGCGCGTCGGGAGATGCGTGCTGCATGTCGAGTTCGACGGTGTTCAGGTTGTACGGGCTGAGGTAGGGGATGACCGCGTAGCCGTCGGCGTTCACGGTCGACAAGGGCGAGCCGACCACCGATGCGCCGGCCGCGACGGGTGCGTGCACCAGCCCGACGGCGTCCCCCAGCGTGTTCGAGAAGGTGACGCCGCCTCCATGGAGCACGGCGCCGCCGTCGACATTGAGCGACCTCTGCGTGGAGCCCGGGGTGCGGCTCGCGCTGCCGCTCATCGTGACGAGGGCGCCCCGGTAGATGCCCCCGATGGAAGTGGAGTTGCCGGCGGAATTGCGGGACTCGTTCAAATTGAAGCCGTACCGATGGTCCTCGCCGGCGCTGCCCGAGACGCCCGCCTGCACCGACATGCCTTGCTGCCTGTCGCGCGTGACCTGGGAGTTGGCCGTCCAGCCCGATTCCCCGTCCAGCGGCAGGTCCAGCGTCAGCATGGCGCGGGAACTCCCCGCAGCACCTGAAACGGTGAGGTCCCGGGACAAGGAAAGGCTGACGGACGCCCTGCCGATGCGGCGGCCCACGGACAACCGGAACGTGCGGTCGTGGCCCGGACGGTCCCAGTAGCTTTGCGATATCGAGGTCAGCGCGAGCGAGGTCGAAGCACCGATGGCCTGGTTGATGGTGAGCGATGCGTATTCGCGCGAACGGCCCGGAACGGAATGGACGGATCCATCCGCCGCCGGCAGCAGCTGCAGCGCGTCGCGCAGCGAGTAGTAGTGCGCCGTGGAGTGCCGGTAGGCGGCGAACAGGAAGTTGGTGAGGGTGGAGGGAATGTACTTCGAGTAGCTCGCGCGCAGCGACGTGCCTTGCTGCGGACCGATGTCCGGCGCGTCGAAGCGCGACACGGTCGCATCCAGTGCGATCGCACCCACGGGCGTCACGACCGCCCCGCCCACCAGTACCGCCGCAAACCGCGGCGTCATCTGCAGGCCTGCCTGCGCCGTCAGCCAATTGGTCAACCCGCGCTGGTAGGTGCCCTGCAAGAGCAGCGCGTCGGTCGCGCCGCCGCCCTGGCGCGGTGTACCCAGCGTGATGGCGTAGCGATGCGCGTTTTCGCGCAGCAGCTGCGGCATCGACGCGTACGGCACGGCGGTGACGCGCTGGGTGCCGTCGGCCTCGGTGATCGTCACCTGCAGGTCGCTGCCGGCGCCCACCGCATACATGTCGCCGATGGCGAAGGGGCCGGGGGGCACGACCGTCTCGTACAGGACGACGCCGTTTTGCCGGATGCTCACGCGCGCGTTCGTCCGGGCCTCGCCGCGCACGACGGGTGCATAGCCGCGCAGCGAGTCGGGCAGCATCTGGTCGTCGCTGGCGAGCTGGACGCCCCGGAAACCGAAGCTGTCGAACAGCTGGCCGTCCGTGTGGCCGTCGCCCAGCGTCAGCGTCGAAAGCCATTCGGGCACGGCGCGCTGGACATGGGTCGCGATCGCCTGGTACTTGCGGCCATCGAAGCCCGAGGTGTAGGAGCCGTCGTGGCGCAGCCGGTAGTCGCCGAGATTGAAGCCCGCCCGCAGGCCGAGGAAGCGCTGTGTCGTCGACGACGATGCGGAAGAGACATCGAAGTCGCTGTAGCGATAGGACAGCAGGCCCGCGGTGATGCCGCTGTCCCAGCGTTCCGGCGGCACGTAACCCCGCGCGCTGCGCACGAGGTAAATCTGGGGAATGCTGAGTTCCAGGCGTTGTTCGGTGGTGTCGAAGCGGGCCACGCCGCCGGCCGCGACGTCGCCGATCGGGCGGCATCCGGTAGGTGCGGCGGATTCCGTCTCGCGGGCGGGCCCGAGCAGCACGCGCTGGATCGCTTCGGATGCCTTCGAAGCGTCGAGACCCAGGCGCCGGACAAGCGCATCGTCCATGCAGACGAGGTTCTGGCGGCCGCTGGCGTCGATCTCGAGGCGGATGTCGAAGGTTCCGAGTATGCGCTCGTTGAAGACGACGTCGGTGCGGTAGGTGCCGGCCGGCATCGCGTTGCCCGAGGAGAAGCGGCGCAGATCGACGCCGCGCCCGCTGCGGCCGATGAGAAAGCCGGGATCGAATTCGACTGCGGGCGGATCGGCTGCGCGGGCCGTGGACGTCCACGTGCCTGCGAGCACCGCGAATGCGACGCACAGGCGTCTCCCCGGGCTTGGCAGCCAGTCCACGCTCGGCTCCGGTGGAACTACTTGCCTTGCGGCGGCGCCGCGGCAGGTGCTGGGGTCGCGGACTCCGGCAGGGGCGTATCGTTGTCAACGAAGGCACCGTAGTCGTCGATGAACGTATAGCGCAGCAGCAGTGGCCCTCCCGCGGCAAGAGCGGGCTTGACGTTGGCCAGCTCGAACGTCTGCGTCGCTCCGGGTTCGATCATTCCGCCGGGCGCGGTCGCGAGCGCATCCGCATCCTTCGCATCCGGCCGGACGGAAAGCCCCGCGAACGAAACGAAGTAGGGGGAGGCGTTTCGCCCCTCCGCTGTCCACGTGCCGCCGGAACGCACCAGCCGCCACTGCAGTGCGCGCGCCGCGTCGGACGCCTTGTCCTTCAGGCCTTTGGGCCGGTAGAAGAGTTTGATGCGCGTGCGCAGCGCGAACTGCAGCACGTGGGAGGCTTCTTCCCCCGTTGCCTTCGGGGGCACCTCCAGCACGTTGAGCCAGAAGACGGATTCCTTGTCCTGGGGCAGCGGCTCCCCCGTGTACGTGAGGCGCAGCACCTGGCCGCGTTCGGGGTCGATGCGGGTCAGCGACGGGTTCAAGGCGAACGGAACGCTGATCGAATCAGGCGTGGATTTCGAATCGCCTTTGTCCAGCCAGGCCTGGACCAGGGCGGGGCGATCGCCGCGATTGAGCAGGCGGACGCTGACGTCGCGGGAGCCGCCCGGATAGATCACCCGGGTGCCGACGATGATGACACTGCCGTGCGCCGAAACGGCCAACAGCGTGAGCGTGAGCAGGAGGGCGCGCAGTGCGATCATGGATAGACGATGGTGTAGGTGACGCTCGTGCTCACCGTTCCGGGTGCGACAGCGCCGGTGGCCCGGTATTGCGCGTAGTGCGTCAGGGTGGCCGCGCTCGCCGAAACGCCGGCCGTCGTCGCGTTCTGGCTGCCGCTGTTCTGCATCAGGTTCACGCTGCCGAAACTGCTGTTGAGCAGTTCGATGTCGAGGTTGGTCGCCGTCCCTGCGTTGATGAGGCGCCCCGCGGCATTGATCGTGGGGCCGGGTTCGAAATAGGCGAACACGGTGCCCGAGGAAAACCCGCTGCACCCCGTGAGCGCCAGAGAGAACGAAGTGCGGCCCGCCACGGCGCCCGCCGAGGCCAGCGCCGCCGAGGACACCCTCGGCAGTGTGACGGTGAACGACGACGCGGAACCGCCGCCGTTGATCGTGCAGGTTTCGTTGGTGACGATGCCATTGATCGTCACGGTGCCGTCGACGGCGTGGCAGGCCCAGGAGGCCGCCAGCGCCGAGACGGCCACGAGGGCACGGCCCGCGATTCTTGGAATGGAGATCATCGCCTGGCGTACCCGTGCCGATCAGAGGTAGACCATCGAGTACGTGACGGAGCTCAGGACATCGCCGGCCGTCACGGGCGTGGCGTCCGTGTGGTAGTAGCGCACGATGAAGTTCGCCACGGCGCTGCCGGCGGTGATGGGGGCGGGGGTCACGTTTTGCGAGCCGTACGCCGCGTTGAGGGCGATCGTGGTGCCGTTTCCGTTCAGCAGTTCCAGTTCGACGTTGGCCGGGCCGGTGGCGGGCGTGGTGGCGGCAGCGGTGTTGATCAGTCGGCCGGACGCGGAGATGTTCCCGCCGGCTTCGAAGTAGGTTGTAGCCGTGGTGGGGCCCGTGCAGCCGGTGATGTTCAGCGAGAAGGCCGTGTCGCCGCCCGTGGGGTTCACGGATGTGGTGGCGGTCGGCGGCAGCGGGACGTTCAGCGCCGTGGCGCCACCGTTCGTGACCGTGCAGGTCGTGGAGACCAGCTTGCCGGTGAAGTTGATGGTGCCGTCGGACGCGTGGGCCGCGAGTGGAGCGTAGATTGCTGCGACGGCGACGAGTGCGGAAAGTTGCTTTTTCAAAATAAGGTTCCTTGGTGAATAGTGAAATTGCTTGGGCAGTGCAATGGAAATAGTGCCCGCCGCGGCGTAACGAAGTGTAGGTGAGCCGCCGCTTGCACAGCATTGCTTCAGAAGTTCATCACAACTTCCTAACCTTTGGTGAGTGCAAGAGCCACTCCCGTGACGGGTTGTTACAGCCGGCCGTGAAGACGGGCGTCCGCGCGATGACGCGGAGGCTTGCCCGACATGGAAGTTCTGATGCCTACCGTGTCACTTGCGCTGGAACGTGACCATGCCCACGGGCGCGGCGACCAGTGCAAATTGCAATCTGGGAACCTGCACGAGAGGGCAGTCCACCTGTACTTGTCCAGGTTCCACGGACGAATACGCGACAGCGAGGTTCGAGCCGGTCCGCGAGATGCCTGTGATTTGCACGGCGTTGCACGGAGTCCCCCATCCGAGGGAGACGCCGACGAGTGCGAATCTCGAAAAATCGATGGCCGGCTCGGCCGCCGGTGGCACCCGCGAGGACAGGAAGGTGCTCCATGCGCTATCGAGTTCCGCCTGGTTGCGGATCACGTACTCCCTGACGGGCCATTCGCCGTAGAGATTGCCAAAGATGTCTCCAACGACGGTGAACGGGACGGCGACCGGTTCCGGAGGTTCGCTTCCGCCGCAGCTCGCCTGCGCTGCGGCAGTGGCGGCCAGCAGAAGTTTCGTGACGAGGGATGAGAAGGACTTTGAAATCATGGTCAGGGCATCCGGATGCGACGGAAGGGGTAGGTGACGCCGGAATAGGTTTGGGGCGCGCTGACGCTTCCGGTGCTGTAGATCCACGCGGTCGCGTCTGCGAGCGTCCAGGTCGGCACGGCGGCTTTGATCGCCGCATAGTAGCCCGCCACATGGGGCCCTGAAAACGACGTGCCGCCGAACTGGTTGGTCGAAGTGTCCGATGTGCCCGTCGACGAAAGGATGTCGTAGCCCGGGGCGAGAAGCATGGGACCTGTGAAGGTGTCCGCGGCAATGCTGGACCCGTTGGCCACCGAATTACCGTTTGCGTTGTTGACGGTGCCGGGGACTTTGATGACGTATGGAATGCAGGCGGGGAAGGAGATTCCCATCCGCGGCAGGGTCGCTCCGGTGTTTCCGGCGCCAGCGACAACCGGAATGCCGCGGGAGTGGAGGTCCGCGACAAGGTTGGTCATGGTGTAGTTGATGTTCGGGCAGTCGGCGGTGTTCTTGCCTGAATCGCCGAAGTTCAGCAGCGCGACATACGTGGCGTCGGTCGCGCTCGCGCTCAACGCCTGCAGGGCGGCAATCTGGTCATCACGAAATGAGCCCGGGTTGCCCGCCGCATCCAGGGAGAACACCTGCGCCGAAATCAGAAAGGCGTCGGGCGCGACGCCTTGCAGGGTGGCGCCGGCCGCGGACTTGGGCATTGCCGCATTCTGACGCCCTGCCGCGATGCCGGCGGCGTGCGTTCCGTGTTGGGGGCAGGACGAGCAGCCGGCGGGAGGCGCGCCAGACGCCGGAAAATTGAGCGGACTGTCTCCCTTCGCATCCTGCGCAGGGCAGGGTGAGGTATATCCGCCCCCGTTGGTGCCCCAGCAGCCTTCGAACATAACCTTGCTGGCCCCGTTCATCTGGAAGAACGCATGGCTCTTGCGGATGCCGGTGTCCAGCAGCACGATGTGCTGGCCCGCGCCCCGGTAGTTCTGGTTCCAGCCGGATTGCATGTTGATGCTGGCTTCGCTGACGCCGAGCAGGGGAAAGGCGTCGGCGCGATTCAGGCTCACGCGCAGCACTCGCCGGTCCGCGTTGGCGAACAACCGGATGGCGGCATCCGGATCCAGCCGGACGTTCAATGCACCCCACTCGCTCAAGTCGCGCGTGATGGCCGCGCCGGGAATGTTCGCCACGACCTCTTCGAGGGCCCGCCTCAAGCTGGCAGACTGCTTGCGCCACGCCGCATCAGGCATGAACCCGCGACCCATCACGAAGGGCGAAGGGAGCCGCAGTTCGATCAGCGCATCCACCACCCCGTGGACCCGGGCTTCGTCGATCACTTCGCGCTGCCAATCCGCCGGGCGTGGGTCCGACCACGCGCCGAGTTGCAAGCTGCGGACCCGGGGATGTTCGCGCAACAGCAGGAAGTCTTCCCGCCCGATCCTGGCCGCGGCAAGGGCGGCGCTGCCTGGAGCCTGACGCAGCGCCGCGGAGGGCCGCAGGCCGGCCAGCAGGGAGGCGCGAACGGCTTGCGCCTGGGCGGATGCCGCCGGGGCATCGCGCCACGCAATGGAGCCGTCGCCCAGGTAGTCCAGGTCGGCATCCACATCGAGCGCCATCTCGACGTCGGCGAATCCGGTGCTTGCGATGGCGGCTTCGATGGCCTGCAATCGCCCATCCGCAGCCAGGATGCGGTGGCGCAGCTTGTCGGTTGGGTCGCGGGTGAATGACTTGGCGCCCTTGCTGTTCAGCAGCGTTGCCAAGCCCTGCGGCGTCACGTTCACGCCGATCTGGCCGGCGTCGTTGGACCAGGTGCCCGCCTTCCAGGCGCCAGTGCCCAACTCAGCGCGCAAGCTGTTGGCGGCCTGCTGCAGCCGGGCCTTGCTTGTCGCGACGCTGCCGAGCGACACGGCGTCGTCCAGATTGACCATCACCCGCACAGCGCCGAGCCGGACCGCCTCGTCCTGCAGCGCGAGATACTCCTGCGGGTCGACGGAGGCCGCGATTGAATTCGCACCGCACAGGAGCAGGGCGAAAGCCATCAAGAGTGCACGAAAGCCCACGCCATGGGGCGGACAGATTTTTTTGAAAATCATCACTTCGCTTTTCCTCCTCAGAATGAACTGCGATGTCCCGGCGCTGGCGCGAGGGGACGCGAATTACTGCTTGGGATGCGCGAATCGCGCGCTTTCGAAGCGAAGCCGGCCGCGAGGCCAGGGCTTGTCGAAAGTTACTGCGTCAGGTGGACTGACTTCGGCGGGCGTGCGGCCGACATCTGCACGGGGCCGGACTGCGGGTGCGGGCGTCTAAAGGGAAAGAAAAAGATTGCCGGTAGCAAATTGGAGCAAAAAGATCCAAAGAAAGGCATTATGCCTTTGCGCGGAGTATAGCGCCCCGGTGAGGCGCTTCACCAACGAAGGGCTCCCGCGCCGCGCGCTGAACTCCGAAAGCGCGGACGCCCTCGCTGCTGAACACTTGCACCGACCTCGTATCTGAGGCCATGGTTTGGTTATGCTGGCGAAAGCGGCAGCTGCGCCCGGAAGGGCGAGTGCAAAGGTCTGTCCCGCCATGACAAACCTTGAGGAGTCACTGAAGCGGTCGTCGGAAAAATCGAGACCGTGGAAACCGACGTTGGCCGCGTAAAAGAATCGAGTCCGACCGGTTCGGGATGCTAGTAAAGGGCATGTCGCGACATACCAGGCTCGAATCAGTGCGAGCCCGCTGAGCCCAGGTCGTTGGCGGCCGTATCGTTCGAGGCTCGAGATTCGTCGTAGTCAACGCTCGTCGAACCACACTGCGAACATCCCGAGCATTGCCAAGCCCAGCCCGCAGATGAAAATGTACGTGACCGCGTAGTAGCTGACGCCTTCGTGGCCGATGAACATGAACAGCCACCAGGGCAGCAGGAACGCGCCCGCTCCGCCTCTGTAAATCCCTGGCGTAAACAGCAACACCAGCGGCGGCAATACGACTAAACCTCGCATTGCGATCGATGGGAGGTCTCTGTTGCCCTTGAATGCAGCCAGATACAGCCCCGCCACGGTGACGACCGGCAATGCCAGGGGGTACACGAACACTGAAAGGGCAAGAAGAAGTCCCATGGTGGAATCTCGTTTCGCTGGGATTAACTGGCCGCGCTTAGGTAGCCCGAGAACAGTGGCAAGGCAATCTTGTTCGCCCCGCGTTAGCTCCTTGGTTTATATCCGCGATTCAGCGCGCTAAAAATGATGTTGACCTCACGGATGAAAAGACATTTCCCTGCGCAGGCGGGCGCCACCTCCCTAGAATGCCCAGGCACCCCGCGTATTCCCTCTCTGCACCCCGGAAGTCCCCCATGCCCACCCCCAACCAGCAACTCCGCAGCCTCCTGAAACCCAACGCCGGCATCGTCATCCCCGGCGCGCCCAACGCCCTGGGCGCCCGCATCATCGAAGACGCGGGCTTCCCCGTGGTCTACATGACCGGCGCAGGCGTCGCGAATTCCTACCTCGGTGGCCCCGACATGGGCCTCATCTCCGTCTCCGAAATGGCCGCGCACGTGGCGGCCTTTCGCGACGCCGTGTCCATCCCCATCATCGCGGACGGCGACACCGGTTTCGGCAACGCGCTCAACCTCGTGCGCACCATCAAGCTCTACGAGCGCGCGGGCGCCTCGGTGATCCAGCTGGAGGACCAGGACTTTCCCAAGCGCTGCGGCCACTTCGACAACAAGTCGGTCATCCCCCAGGCGGAGATGGTGCAGAAGATCAAGGCCGCGGTGGACACGCGCGTCGACGCGGACTTCATGATCCTCGCGCGCACGGACGCGATGGCCGTGGAAGGCATCGACGCCGCTATAGAGCGCATGGCCGCCTACCGCGAGGCGGGCGCGGACCTGATGTTCGTCGAGGCGCCGCGAACGGTGGACGACTTGAAGCGCATCGTGCGCGAGCTGCCCGGGCCGCACATCGTGAACATCGTGCACGGGGGCCGCACGCCGATGCTGCCGCAGGGCGAGCTCGCGCAGATAGGCTTCGCGGGCATCCTCTACGCGAACGCCGCGATGCAGTCGGCGATGCTCGCGATGAAGAAGACCATGGCGCACCTCAAGCGCGTGGGCTCGCTCGCGGGCGCCGAGGACGCCGTCATCTCCTTCGACGAACGGCAGAAGTTCGTCAACTACGCCCAGTGGGCGCAGCTGGAAAAGAAGTACGCGGACAGCTGATTACTCGACCTGCACCTTCGCCGAGCGCACCACCTGTCCCCACTTCGCCACTTCGCCCTTGAAGAAGGCGCTGAAGGCGTCGGGGGTGCTGCTCACCGGCTCCGCGCCGAGCGCGAGCAGCTTGTCGTTGACCACCGGGTCCTTCACCGCCACGGCCACTTCCTGCGCGAGCTTCGTCACGATGTCGTGCGGCGTGCCGGCCGGCGCGAAGAGGCCGAACCACGCAGTGGCGTCGAATCCGGGTACGCCGCTTTCGTCCAGCGTGGGGATGTCGGGCGCGACTTTGGAGCGCTGCTTCGTGCTGACTGCGAGCGGGCGCAGCTTGCCGGCCTTCACCAGCGGCAGCGTCGTGATGATGTTGTCGAAGGTGAGGCCGACCTGGTTGCCCAGCACGTCGTTCATCGCCGGCGCCGCGCCCTTGTAGGGCACGTGCGTGAGCTTGATGTTGGCCGTGCTGTCCAGCAGTTCGGTGAAGAGGTGCGAGCCCGAGCCGTTGCCCGCCGTCGCGTAGTTGATGACGCCCGGCGATTTCTTCGCGGCGTCCAGCAGTTCGCGCACGGTCTTGTACGGAGTCGCCGGGTTGACGACGAGCAGGAAGGGCGTCGACGAGATCATCGAGATCGCGGTGAGGTCCTTCACCGGGTCGTAGGTCATCTTGGGGTACAGGCTCGGGTTGACGGACAGCGAGATGGTGCCGAGCAGCAGCGTGTAGCCATCCGGTGCGGCCTTCGCGACCGCGTCGGCGCCGATGTTGCCCGCGCTGCCCGCGCGGTTCTCCACGACGACGGCCTGGCCCATGCGCTCGCTCAGCTTCTGGCCGATGATGCGCGCGGCGACGTCGGATGCGCCGCCCGCCGGGTAGCCGACGATCAGCTTGATCGGCCGGGACGGATAGGGGCCGGTTTGCGCGAATGCGCCGGCGTATGCGAGCGCGAGGCTGCCCAGGACGAGGGCGCGGCGGGGTAGTGATGTCATGACTTGGTGTCTCCTTGAAATTCGTTGAGCAGCCAGCGCTGCAGGTTGTCCAGAAATATGCGTGCGACCTGGCCTTCGTTGCCGTCGGACATGCCCGCCGAATGCGGGGTGACGATCACGTTGGGCATGTCCCAGAGGGGCGAGTCCGCGGACAGAGGTTCATGCGCGAAGACGTCGAGGTAGGCGCCCGCGAGGCGGCCTTCGCGCAGCGCGGCGATCATCGCGGGTTCATCGATCACTTCGCCGCGTGCGACGTTCACGAGGCCCGCGTGCGAGGGGAGCAGCGCGAATTCGCGCGCGCCGACCAGGTGGCGTGTCTCGTCCGATAGCGGGCAGGCCAGCACCAGCCAGTCCGCGCGCGGCAGCACGTCGTGCAGTTGCGGATAGGTGAGGGTCGGCAGGTCATCGCCCGCAGGCTGCGACCCGCGCCGGACAACGACCACCTTCAATCCGAGTGCCTGCAACAGGCGCGAGATCTCCTGGCCGACAGGCCCCCATCCGACGACGACAGCCGTCTGGCCGCCGATGTCGCGGGGCAGCCCGCTGCCATAGAGCGACGCCCATTCCCTGCGCCGCTGCGCGGCGGCGAGCAGCGGCCAGTGGCGCGCCAGCGACAGCAGCCCCAGCACGGCCGTCTGCGCGACGACGCGCGCGTTGCCGCCGGACGAAGTCGTGATCGCCACGCCCTTGTCCGCGAGCTCGACATAGATCGGCCGGTCGGCGCCGGCGGAGTGGATGTGCACCCATCGCAGCGCGGGCGCGGCACGCAACGCGTCGTAGAAGCGCTTCGTGTCGGGCTTCAGGTCGTGCTTGGTCGACAGGCCCGTCACCTCGCGCGAGACGAAGGCGATGTCGGCCCGCACGGCCGCGGGATCGTCCGGGAAGACGAGCACGTGCGGACGCGCACCGAACGCGCGCGCGATGGCATCCGCGTGCTTGCCCGCCGCATCGCGGGAGAGCAGCAGGTGGGTCGGCGCGTGGCCAGGCGTCACGCTGGGCTCACTCCGCCGTCGCGCCCGATTCCTTCACCACCGCGCGCCACTTCTCGAATTCCTTCTGCACGAAGGCGCCGAACTGCTCGGGCGATCCGCCTACCGGGTCCGCGCCTTCGCGCACCAGCTGCTGTTCGAGCGAAGGCAGCACTTCGTTCACCGCCTTGTTCAGCGTCATGATGACGGTCTCCGGCGTGCCCTTGGGCGCGAAGAAGCCGAACCACGACCCGGCTTCGAAGCCCGGGAAGCCCCTTTCCGCCACTGTGGGCACGTCGGGCATGGAGCGCGACCGGTTCACGCTCGTAACAGCGATGGCGCGCAGCTTGCCGGCCTGGATGTGCTGGATCACCGAAGGAATGGTCGCGAACATGAACTGCACGCGGCCCGCGAGCAGGTCGTTCAGCGCGTCCGCGCCGCGATAGGGCACGTGCGTGAAGGTGGCGCCCACGCGCTTGCCGAGCATGAAGCCCGACAGGTGCGACGAAGTGCCGATGCCGGTGGAGCCGTAGTTCAGCTCGCCGGGCTTGGATTTCGCATAGGCGATGAATTCGTCGATCGTCTTCGCGGGCACGTTGGGGTTGACCACCAGCACGTTGGGCACGTCGGCGATCTGCACGACGGGCACGAGGTCCACCAGCGGGTTGATGTTGAGCTTCTTGTAGAGCGTCGGGTTCACCGCGATCGGGCCGACGGAATCCACGATCAGCGTGTAGCCGTCGGGCGCCGCGCGCGCGGCGAGCTCCGTGCCGATGTTGCCGCCGCCGCCCGGCTTGTTGTCGATCACGAAGGTCTGCTTGAGCTTGTCGCCGAGCTTCTGCCCGACGGCGCGCGCGAGGATGTCCGTCGTGCCGCCGGCGGTGAAGGCGACGATCACGCGCACGGGCCGCGCGGGATACGCGGGCGCCTGCGCCCACGCGGGCACGCCCATCAACGCGGCGGCTCCCGCGAGGACGGTGCGGCGGCTCACGAAATTCTCCAGCTTCATCTTGTCTCCTTGTCGCTTGTAGTTGGTGACTTCAGGTGCGGTAGCTCGGGTCGGTGCGGTCCAGCTTGCGAAGCAGTGCGGGCCACTCCATCAGGCCGTAGGGCCTGCGCGTGCCCGGCTGGTAGTTGTTCCAGGTCTCTTCCAGCACGTGCCGCGGCACGTCTCGCAGCTTCGTGTTGCAGGACATCGCTGCGATCTGCGAACGGCAGGCGAGTTCCAGCCGGTGCGTCCAGTTGAAGCACTCGCCGACCGTCTTGCCGACGACGAGCGCGCCGTGGTTGCGCAGCATCAGCGCCTCGCCCTGGCCCAGGTCGCGCAGCAGCGACGCCTTCTCCTTGTCGTCCAGGACGACACCTTCGTACTCGTGGTAGCCGATCTTCAGGAAGCGCATCGCCGTCTGCGTGATGGGCAGCAGTCCGCAGTCGAGCGCGGACACGGCCATCGACGCCCAGCTGTGCGTGTGGATCACGCAGGCGACCTCCGGCCGCGCCTCGTGCACCGCGCTGTGGATGACGTAGCCCGCGCGATTCACGCCGTACTTGAGCTCGCCAAAGTCGGGGCTCGCGAGGATGTTGCCCGCGAGGTCCACCTTGATGAGGCTGGACGCCGTGATTTCCTCGTACATCATCCCGTAGGGGTTGATGAGAAAGCTCTCTTCGCCCGGCACGCGCGAGGAGATGTGGTTGGCCATCATGTCGGACATGCCGAAGAGGTCCACCAGGCGGTAGCACGCTGCAAGGTCGACACGTGCCTGCCATTCCTGCGGGGACACACGCTCTTTCATGGATGGGATGTTCAGCACACCGGTCGTCATTTCATTCCCCTCGGGTTCGAATTCATTCTAGGTCTCATCGTCGGCCAGCGCGGTGTTCTTCGGCAACCGCAGGAAGGCGATCGCGGACATGAAGGGCAGCATCGCCACGGCGATGAGTGCGGGCCGGAAGTCCGCCGCCGCCAACACGCCCGGCGCGCCGCCGTGAAAGTAGTGCGCCAGCTCGACCAGGGACGCCGCGAGCGTCACGCCGAACGCCACCGACACCTGCTGCGCCATGGTTCCGAGCGCGGTCGCATGGCCCATGCGGTTGCGCGGAATCTCGTTGTAGCCGATGGTGGCCAGCACCACGAGCGTCATCGCGTTGGACATGCCCGCGAACAGCAGCACGACGAAGAGCAGCGCATGCGGCGTCTCCGGTGTGAAGAAGGTGTAGGCGGCATAGAAAAGGCTGGTGGTGGCGCTGCTGAGGATCAGCATGCGGCGGTAGCCGAAGGTCTTCACCGCGCGCGTGACCGCGCCCCGAATGCCGAGCGAACCTAGCGCCGTCGCCATGGTGATCGTGCCCGCCTGCAGCGGCGTCATGCCGAAGCCCACCTGGAAGAGCAGCGGCAGCAGGAAGGGGCTGGCGCCGATCGCGACGCGCACGGGGGCGCCGCCCGCGACGGAGGCGCGGAAGGTGAGGAAGCGGAACACCTTGAAGTCCACCAGCGGCACGGCCTGGGCATTGCTGCGCCGCAGGTACAGCCACAGGCTCGCGCAGCCGACGCACGCGAGCGCCACCACGCCGGGCCACGGCATCAGGGACTTGCCCGCCATCTCCAGCGCGCCGAGCAGGCCGCCGAGCGCGGCCGCCATCAGGAGCAGGCCGGGCACGTCGAAGGGCGCCATCTCCGCATCGCTGTCCGGCGGCAGGTCTTTGTCGATGAAGTAAAGCGCGAGCAGCACGCCCGCCAGGCCGAAGGGGATGTTCACGAGGAAGATCCAGCGCCACGACATGACGGTGACGATCGCGCCGCCGACCAGCGGCCCCATCAGGCGCCCGATGCCGCCCGGCACCGTGAACCACACCATCGCCACCACCATCTGCGCGACAGGCACGGCGCGCAGCAGGATGAGTCGGCCCACGGGCACCATCATCGCGCCGCCCACCCCCTGCAGCAGCCGGAAGAAGATCAACTGGCCGAGCGTCGTGGCGGCGCCGCACAGCGCGGAGGCCAGGGAAAAGAGGAACACCGCGGTGCAGAACACCCGCCGCGGCCCGTAGCGCTCGGCGAGCCACGCGCTCGCGGGCAGGAACAGCACGAGGCTGAGCAGGTACGACGTGATCGCCAGGTTGAGGTGCAGCACGTCCGCATCGAGCGAGTCGGCGATCGCGGGCAGCGCCGTGCCCATCACGGAGGTATCCAGGTTCTGCAGGAACATCGGGCACGCCACCACCAGAGGGATGATGCGCGTGCGGTTCCACATCAATCGGCCCCGAGCTGCAGGCGATTCGGTTGGCGCTTTTCCACGTTCCATTTGAGCAGCGCGGCGCAGCGGTACACGGCATGCGCGAACTTGCCGTAGGGCAAGGTGAGGAAGAGGGCCATCACGCATCCGAGGTGCACGGCGAGCAGCAGCGCCATCGACGAAGTGTCCCGCCACGCCAGCAGCGCGAGCCCGGTGAGGCTGGTGGCGAAGAGCAGCGCGATGAACGCGCGGTCCATCGGCTTTTGCTTCGCGTCGCCATGCTGCGGCGCACGGCGCAGGTTGAGCCACAGCAGGCCGGCCGGACCCACCAGCAGGCCGATGCCGCCCAGCGTGCCGAGGATCACGGGCAGGCTGCCGAGTGCATAGGGCGCGTGCAGGTTGAGCACGTAGTGGTACAGAGTCGCCACACAGGTGGAGGCGAAGCACAGCATGAAGCCGTAGAACGTGAGGTGGTGGAAGCGGCGCCGCGCGAGCGTGAAGCGGTCGCTCTCTTCATTGCAGCCGTCGCCGTGCCCGCCGTCCAGGTAGGTGAGGGTGAGGATGTTCTTCAGCGCCTCGCCCGCGGCGCCGCGCTCCATCGGCCCGGGCGAATGGCCCCTCCAGAAGCGCGTGGCGCCGATCGCGAGGGCCAGCACCGCCCAGCCGAATGCGGCGCCGAACATCGCGACCAGCAGGTTGTGCGGGAAGACCGCATAGAAATTCCCTGCCAGCGGCTCGTGCAGCAGCTGCCCGCGGCTCGCCAGCACCATCACGAGGAACAGGGCGAGGCCCAGCGCGGTGGCAAGCGCGAACACGAGACCGTTACGGCGGTAGAGTGCGCCGAAAGCGCGCGGCCACGCGTACTGCGCGTAGGTGTCGGAGCGCACCTGCGCCATCGCCTGCGGAATGTTCACCGCGAATTCATGCGGCGGCGCGTACTGGCACGCATGCAGGCACGCGCCGCAGTTGTGGCACAGGTTCGCGAGGTAATGCATGTCGGCGGACGTGAAGTCCAGCCGGCGCGTCATGGCCGGGAACACCGCGCAGAAGCTTTCGCAGTAGCGGCAGGCATTGCAGATCTGCATCTGGCGCGAGGCCTCCGCCTCGAAGCCGCCTTGCGCGAGTTGGACCGCCTCGCGGGCGAGATCTTCAAGCTGCTGCATGCGCGCTCCTGGCGGCGAGGGCGGCCTTCGCGGCGCTCGTCCCCGCACGGCGTCCGAACGCGGTGCCGATGCTCATGCCCACGCCGGCCGTGTAGCCCTTGCCCAGCACGTTGCCGGCCATCATCTCGCCGGCGACGAAGAGGTTGCCGCTCGGCGAGCCATCGAAATGCACGGCCGCTTCGTCGTTCGTCTTCAGGCCGAGGTAGGTGAAGGTGATCCCCGGGCGCAGCGCATAGCCGTAGAAGGGCGCGGTGTCGATCGGCCGCGCCCAGTGCGTCTTCGCGGGCGCGAGGCCCTGTGTCGCGCAGTCGTCGAGCACGGTGTGGTCGAAACTGCCCGGGCGGCATGCCGCATTGAAATCCTGCAGGGTCTTCATGAAGTTCTCTTCGGGCAAGCCGAGTGCGCGCGCGAGTTCGGGCAGCGAGTTCGCCTTGGTGCCGGGGAACACCGGCGGCATGAAGCGGCTGACGGCCTTGCTGTCGATGATGCAGTAGCCGATCTGCCCGGGTTGCTGCGCCACGAGGCGGCCCCAGATCGCGTAGCGCTTGGGCCAGAAATCCTCGCCCTCGTCGTAGAAGCGCAGTGCCTCGCGATTGAGCATCACGCCCAGCGACACGCAATCCACGCGCGTCACGATGCCGCCGTCGTACAGCGGCGCGCGTGCGTCGATGGCGACGCAGTGCGACTGGGACGGGTCGCCGATGATGTCCGCGCCGGCCTGCTGCATCGCCTTCAGCAGCACGCCCTGGTTGAAGCGGGTGCCGCGGATGAGGAAGTTGTCCGCGGGCCATTCGCCGCGCTCGTTGCGCCCCCAGGCTTCGCGCATCCATTCCAGATTGGATTCGAACCCGCCGCACGCCAGCACGCAGGACTTCGCTTCGATGCGCTCGGCGCCCACGCGCGCCGCGACGAAACGCGGGCCGTCCATCTCGACGGCATCCACGGGGGAGTCGTAGCGGATCTGCACGCCGAGGTTTTCCGCGCTGCGGTAGTAGGCATTGACCAGCGCCTTGCCGCCGCCCATGAAGAAGGCGTTGGTGCGCGACAGGTGCAGCGTGCCCGACAGCGAGGGCTGGAAGCGCACGCCGTGCTTGCGCATCCAGGGCCGGCAGGTGGAGGATTCGCGGATGACGAAACGCGCGAGGTGCTCGTCGGTGTTGCCCCCGGTGACCTTCAACAGGTCCTGCCAGAACTCTTCTTCCGGATAGGCGTCCAGCAGGACGTCCTGCGGGGCGTCGTGCATGCAGCGCAGGTTGCGCACGTGCATCGAGTTGCCGCCGCGCCATTCGCGCGGGGCGGCTTCGAGCAGGAGCACGCTGGCTCCGGCTTCGCGCGCCATCAGCGCCGCGCACAAGGCGGCGTTGCCGCCGCCGATCACCAGGACATCGACCATGGGTCGCGACTGTACGCGCTGCGGCCCCTCGGGGCCAGCAGGCGGAAGTCAACAGGCCATCACGATTGGTGATGGCTCGCCTGCCGGGTGAGCCGGGCCCCCGCCCAGCTGCCCGAGTCGATCAGTTCGCGCGCGCAGTCCGCCAGCACCACGCGCACGGCCAGCGCGGCGGGAGACAGCTCGTCGTCGGACAGGCTGCACAGCGAGTTGAGGCGCCGCAGCCGCTTGTCCGCGATCTCGGCCAGTTCGAAGTCCGCCTCCCAGCCCGGGATGCGAGCGAGCGAGGACTGCGGCTGGATGGTGCAGCCCAGCCCGGCGCGCACCGCTTCCATCAGGAGGGCGAGCGAGTCGATCTCCATGGGCAGCAGCCGCCGCAGCTTCTCGCCCGCCATCGCCTCGTCCAGCGTCGCGCGCAGCCCGTGGCCGGCGCTGGGCAGGATCAGCGGCAGGTCCTTCAGCTGCGAGAGCTTGACTTTCGCGGGCAGGGCGGGTCCGGCCTTCCCGCGCGCGCGGACCAGGAAGAGCTTTTCCTCGACCAGCGGCGTCACGCTCCAGCGGCGGCCGGGGTCGGTGTCGAAGAGCACCGCGAGGTCGAGCTGCCGCGCGTTCAGCATGGAGGCCAGGTGGCCGGAGAGACTTTCGACGAGGTGCAGCCGCACGTCCGCGTAGCGCTCCCTGACGGCCAATATCAGCGGCAGCCCCAGGACGGAGGCGGTGGTGGGCGCGAGCCCCACGTTCACCGTCCCCAGCAGCCGCGACTGCTGCGCCGCGCGCGCCGCCTCGTTGGCGTGGCGCAGGGCGAGCTGGGCCTCGCGGAAGAACGCGAGACCGGCTTCCGTGGGGGTGACGCCCTTGGGCCCGCGCTGCAGCAGCCGCGTAGACAGCTCGCCCTCCAGCCGCCCGATCTGCTGACTGAGAGCCGACTGCACGAGTTCGAGATCCACCGCGGCGCGGGACATGCTGCCGAGTTCGACGACCCGGACGAAGTAGCGCAGCTGGCGAAGTTCCATGGGGGGTAGCGTAACGGTTGTTTTGCGTCGCGCGCTGGGTCGCGGCAGGCGGTGCCCGGTGGGGCTCATACCGCGGCGGTTTTGCTTCGCAAAACTTCCCTGGGATTTCCGGGCTGGGGGCGGGGCCGCAAAAACTCGCTTCGCTAACGCTCTCGCTCAAACACTTGCGGCCAGTCAGTTCACGAAGCGCGCAAG